>WFNN01000103.1 GCA_015488545.1 Thermaceae bacterium
CCACAATCCGCCCCTCCCGAACCACCACCGCCCCCACCAAGGGGTTGGGGTGGGTGTGTCCGCGGGCCCGTTCGGCCAGCGCCAGCGCCCTTTCCAGGAAACGTCGGTCGAGGTCGGTTAGTGCACCCACAAACCGCGGGGTCTTCCCCGCTTCACCCCCTTCTCCCATCCGGACTTTCACCGTCGGCCCCGGAATTCCACCGGGTCGGGCCCTTTCGGGCTTCGCGGGCTTTCACCGCCGGTCGGGAATTCCACCCTGCCCCGAAGGAGGGGTCCCGCTTTTCGGCGCCAACGCGCCCGACCCCAATGTAGCACGGCGCGGCCCCCCGGTTCGGGACCTTTGTCCGAACACCCACGGTTTTTCGCCAGCCACAGAAAAAGCGTTAGGATGGACCGGGACTTGCAGCTCCGGGCCATTTTCTTATACTGAGTCAAAGATAGTGCCCGGCGGGAGGTGGAGATGGCGCTCGACTTCAATCTGACCGAGGAACAGGAAGAGCTCAGAAAGCTGGCCCGCCGCTTTGCGCGCGAACAGGTGGCGCCGCTGGCCAAGGAATACGACGAAAAGGAGGAGGTTCCCTGGCCGCTGGTTGAAAAGCTTTTCGAGATCGGGCTTCTGAACGTCAGCATTCCGGAGGAAAACGGCGGGCTCGGCTTAGGACTCGTTGAAGAGGTGATCATCGGGGAGGAGCTCGGCTGGGCCGACATGGGGTTCTTCACCATCCCCATGGCCAGCGAGCTCGGCATCACCCCGGTCCTGCTGGCGGGGAACGCCGAGCAAAAGGAGCGCTTTCTGAGACCGCTCACCGAGCGACCGGCCCTTGCCGCCTTTGCCCTCTCTGAGCCCGGCAACGGCTCCGACGCCGCCGCGCTCAAGACCCGGGCCGAGCGCGTGGGCGACCACTACGTGCTTAACGGCACCAAGATGTGGATATCGAATGCCGCCGAGGCCGACTGGACGGTGGTATTCGCCACCTTCAACCCCGAGCTCCGGCACAAGGGGGTGGTGGCCTTGGTGGTCGAGCGCGAACGGGAGGGGGTGTCCTTCAACAAGATCCACGGCAAGATGGGCCAGCGGGCCGCCCCCACCTACGAGGTGGTGCTCGAGGACGTCCGGGTCCCGGTAGAAAACCGTCTCGGCGAGGAGGGCGAGGGTTTCAAGATCGCCATGCTTACCCTGGACAAGACCCGCATCCCGGTGGCCGCGGGCAGCGTGGGTGTGGCGAGGCGGGCGCTCGAGGAGGCCGCCAAGTACGCCAAAGAACGCGAGGCCTTCGGCCGCCCAATCATCGACTTTCAGGCCATCCAGTTCAAGCTCGCCGACATGATGATCGGCCTCGAAACCGCCCGCATGTACACCCTTTACGCCGCCTGGCTAGCGGATCGCGGCGACCCCCGCCACATCTACGCCTCGGCGATCGCCAAGGCCTACGCTTCGGAAATCGCCTTCGACGCCGCCAACGAGGCGATCCAGATCCACGGCGGCTACGGCTACGTCAACGACTTCCCGGTGGAAAAACTCCTACGGGACGTGAAGCTCAACCAAATCTACGAGGGCACCAACGAAATACAGCGGGTCATCGTGGCCCGGCATATCAAGAAGAACATCCCCTAGGAAAGGAGGCGCGATGAAGTTCGTAGCCATCATCCGACAGGTACCCGACGGGGAAGCCAAGCTGAGGGAGGAAGGGGGCCGGATCGACCTCTCCGGCGCCACCATGATCCTTGACCAGATGGACGAGTACGCGGTCGAGGAAATCATCCAGCTCAAGGAGAAGCACGGCGGCGAAGCGGTGATCGTCGCCTTCGGACCCGAGCGGACCAAGGAGGCCATCCGCACCGCGCTGGCGATGGGCGCCGATCGGGCGGTTTTCGTCAAGTACGAGGGCGACGCCGACCCGATCACCGAGGCCAAGGCCCTGGCCCAGGTGCTCAAGGAGGAAGCTCCCACCGTGGTCTTCACCGGCGGCCAGCAGGCCGATTGGGACAGCTACGCCCTGGGGCCGGCGGTGGCGGAAGCGCTCGGCTGGCCTAGCGTCGCCTGGACCACCGCCTTCGAGCTCGCGGACGAAACCCAGGCCACCGCCCAGCACGACCTCGACGAGGGTGCCCAGCGGGTGCAGGTGAAGCTCCCCGCCGTCTTCACCACACAGCAGGGGCTGAACGAGCCCCGCTACCCCACCCTCCCCGGCATCATGAAGGCAAAAAAGAAGGAAATTAAGGAGATTCCCGCCGAGGAACTTGGGATCACCGGCACCCGGGTCGAGATCCTCTCCCAGGCAATCGTCAAGATCGAGCGCAAGCAGAAGATCCTGGACGGCACCAAGGAGCCCGAGAAGGCGGCCGAGGAGCTCGTGCGGCTCCTCCACGAGGAAGCCAAGGTCATTTAGAGAGGAGGCGCCATGGTTCTCGTCTTTATCGATCACGACGGAACGAAACCCAAGAAAGGGGGCCTCGAGGCGGTTACTCGGGCACGCGAAATCGCGGGGGCCTTGAACAGCCCGGTTTTCGGCCTGGTGGTGGGGCACGGTATCGACGGGGTGGCCGCGGAGGCCAGAAAATACGTGGACACCCTCTACGTGGTGGACAACCCCGCCTTTGCCGAGTACACCCCGGAAAAGTGGACCGCCGCCGCCCACGCCGCCGCCCAGAAGGCCGGTGCCAAGGCGGTGGTGGCCCCGGCCAGCCGCACCGGTCGAACCTGGACCGCCCGACTCGCCGTTCGCCTCGATGCGGGGCTCTTGGAGGACGTCCTCGAAATCGAGCCCTCGGCCGAAGCGGTGGTGGCCAAGCGCTACACCTTCCTTAACCGGGTGCTCGAAACCCAACGCGCCGCCTACCCGGTGGTGGTGACCAGCAAGCCGAACGCAGCCCCCCTCGCAGAGCCCAAAGGCGATGGCCAGGTGGAAGCCCTCGCGGTTTCCCTCGGGGAACTCGAGGCCCGGGTCGAGGTGCTGGAAAAGATCCAGGAAGAGAAAAAGCGGGTCTCGCTCACCGAGGCCAACGTGGTGGTCACCGGCGGCCGCGGCATGGGCTCGCCCGAGGCCTTCAAGCTGGTGGAGGAGCTCGCCGACCTCCTGGGCGGCGCGGTCGGCGCGACGAGGGCGGTGGTGGACGCCGGTTGGCGCCCCTACGCCGAGCAGGTGGGCCAGACCGGCAAGACCGTTCAGCCCGCGCTCTACATCGCCCTCGGCGTCTCCGGCGCGGTGCAGCACCAGGCGGGGATGAACAAGTCCAAAGTGGTGGTGGCGGTCAACAAGGACCCCGACGCCCCCATCTTCAAGGAAACCGACTACGGCATCGTCGGCGACGTTCACCAGGTGCTGCCGGCGATGATCGAGGCGGTCAAGAAGCTTAAGGACTAATGCCTTATCGCGCCGGCACCGGGTCGGGACATGCCGGCCCGGTGCCTGGCTTAAGATCGGGGCATGGCGGATCCGAGTCGGGTTCTCCTCGAGGAACTCATCGCCGAGATGGAAGAGCGCCGCAAACGCGTCCTTCTAGGCGGCGGTGAGAAACGTATCGAGAAACAACACGAAAAGGGCAAGCTCACCGCCCGCGAGCGTATCGACTACCTCCTCGACCCGGGCTCCTTCGTCGAGCTCGGGACCCTGGTCGAGCACATCGAGACCCCCCTGATGGAAGGGGTCGAGGCCCCGGGCGAGGGGGTGGTCACCGGCTACGGCACCATCGAGGGCCGGAAGGTCTTCGTTTTCAGCCAGGACTTCACCGTCCTGGGCGGCTCGCTGGGCAAAATGCACGGGAGAAAGATTGCCCAAATCATGGATCTGGCGGTCAAGGTAGGGGCCCCGATCATCGGGCTCAACGACTCCGCCGGAGCCCGGATTCAGGAAGGGGTGGATAGCCTCTCCGGCTACGGCGAGGTCTTCTACCGCAACGCCGTGTATTCCGGGGTCGTGCCCCAGATCTCGGCCATTTTGGGTCCCTGCGCCGGGGGCGCGGTGTACAGCCCAGCGATCACCGACTTCGTGCTGATGAGCCGGGGGACCAGCTACATGTTCATCACCGGTCCCGAGGTCATCAAGTCGGTGACGCGCGAGGAGGTCACCTTCGAAGAGCTCGGCGGTGCCGACGTTCACGCCCGGATCTCGGGGGTGGCCCACCTCGAGGCCGACGGCGACCAGGCGGTGCTGGACCTTATCAAGAAGTTGCTCGCCTTCCTGCCCCAAAACAACCGAGAAAAACCCCCCGTCAAACCGAACGGGGACCCCCTCGACCGCAAAACCCCCGAGCTTCTGGACCTGGTTTCCCCCGACC
>WFNN01000104.1 GCA_015488545.1 Thermaceae bacterium
ACCGGCCGCAGTTTTACTTTCGGACGACGGACGTGACCGGGGTGGTCACCTTGCCCGAGGGTGTGGAGATGGTGATGCCCGGGGACAACGTGAACTTTACGGTGGAGCTAATCAAGCCGATTGCGCTTGAGGAGGGTCTCCGGTTCGCGATTCGCGAGGGGGGCCGCACGGTCGGCGCCGGCGTCGTCACCAAGATCCTGGAGTGAGGTGAGCATGCCCAAGATCCGCATCAAGCTCAGGGGCTTCGACCACAAGAGCCTGGACGCCTCGGCGCGGAAGATCGTGGAGACCGCCCGGCGAACCGGCGCCCAGGTTTCGGGTCCGGTGCCCCTGCCCACGCGGGTGCGGCGGTTCACCGTGCTCCGGGGCCCCTTTAAACACAAGGACTCCCGCGAGCACTTTGAGGTGCGCACCCATAACCGCCTGGTGGACATCAAGAACCCCAACAAGAAGACCATCGAAAGCCTGATGACCCTTGATCTGCCCACCGGCGTGGAGATCGAGATCAAGACCGTGGGAGGTGGCAAGTGAAGGGGATTCTCGGCACCAAGGTCGGGATGACCCAGATCTGGAAGGAGGACCGGGCCATCCCGGTGACCGTCATCCACGCCGGTCCTTGCCCGGTGGTGCAGCGCCGGACCCCCGAGAAGGACGGCTACCGGGCGGTCCAGCTCGGCTACTTCCCGGTGCCCGAAAAGCGGGCCAACCGCCCGATGCGGGGCCACTTCAAGCGGGCGGGGGTGGAGCCGGTTCGGTTCCTCCGGGAGATCCGCGACTTCGACCCCGAGGGCGACGTGGTTACGGTGGAGATTTTCCAGCCCGGGGAGCGGGTGGATGTTACCGGCACCTCCAAGGGGCGGGGCTTTGCCGGGGTGATGAAGCGCTGGAACTTCGCCGGTGGCCCCGACTCCCACGGTGCTCACCGGATCCACCGCCACCCCGGTTCGATCGGCAACCGAAAAACCCCGGGTCGGGTCTACAAGGGTAAGAAGATGGCCGGGCACTACGGGGCCGAGCGGGTGACGGTGCAGAACCTCGAGGTCGTCGACGTCATCCCGGAGGAGAACCTGATCCTGGTGAAGGGGGCGATCCCCGGCCCCAACGGCGGGTTGGTGATCGTCCGCGAGACCACCAAGAAGGGGGCCCGTTGATGCCGGCGGTTGAGGTGATTACCAAAGAAGGGCGCACCACGCGGGAGGTTCCGCTGCCCGAGGAGGTAAACGTCCACCTCCTCTGGGAGGTGGTGAAGTGGCAGCTGGCCAAGCGGCGCGCCGGGACCGCCAGCACCAAGACCCGGGGCGAGGTCAGCTACTCGGGCAAAAAGATCTGGCCCCAGAAGGGGCTGGGCCGCGCCCGCCACGGGGACCGCGGGGCCCCGATCTTCGTCAAGGGCGGGGTGGTTTTCGGGCCCAAGCCCCGCGACTACGGTTACACGCTTCCGAAGAAGGTGCGGAAGAAGGGCCTGGCGATGGCCCTTGCCGACCGTGCCCGGGAGGGGAAGCTCTTGGTGGTCGAGGCCTTCGAGGGGGTCCAGGGTCGGACCAAGGAGTTTTTGGCCTGGGCCAAGGGCCAAGGGCTCGACGGCCGCGAGCGCGTGCTCCTGGTGACCGCCGACGAGCTGGTAGCTCGCGCGGCCCGCAACCTCCCTTGGGTCACGGTGCTGGCTCCTGAGGGGGTCAACGTCTACGACATTCTCCGCCATGAACGCCTGGTGATGGACGAGGCGGCTTTTGGTCTGGCGCTGGCGCGCGCGGGCGTGGGAGGTGAAGCATGAAGACCCCCTACGACGTGATCCTGGCCCCGGTCCTCTCCGAGAAGGCCTACCAGGGGTACCAGGCCGGGAAGTACACCTTCTGGGTTCACCCCGACGCCACCAAAACCGAGATTAAGAACGCGGTCGAGGCCGCCTTCAAGGTTAGCGTGGTCAAGGTCAACGTGATGAACGTCCGGGGCAAGAAAAAGCGCCTCGGGCGTTACGAGGGCAAGCGGCCCGACCGCAAGAAGGCGGTGGTCACGGTGGCCCCGGGGCAGAAGATCGAGGCCCTCGAGGGCCTGATTTAGGAGACCGGAGATGGCGGTAAAGAAATTCAAACCCTACACCCCGGCCCGCCGCTTCATGACCGTGGCCGACTTCTCGGAGATCACCAAGACCGAGCCCGAGAAGTCGCTCACCGAGCCCCTCAAGAAGACGGGTGGGCGGAACAACCAGGGGCGGATTACCATCCGTTTCCGGGGCGGGGGGCACAAGCGGCTCTACCGCATCATCGACTTCCGCCGCCGCGACAAGGAGGGCATTCCGGCCAAGGTGGCGGCGATCGAGTACGACCCCAACCGCTCGGCCCGGATCGCGCTGCTTCACTACGTCGACGGCGAGAAGCGTTACATCCTCGCCCCCGAAGGCCTGAAACCGGGCATGCGGGTGGTTAGCGGGCCCGAGGCCCCCATTGAGGTGGGCAACGCCCTGCCGCTCCGCTTCATCCCGGTGGGCACCACCGTGCACGCGGTGGAGCTGGTACCGGGCAAGGGCGCCCAGCTCGCCCGCTCGGCCGGTACTGCCGCCCAGATCCAGGGCCGCGAGGGTGACTACGTGGTGCTCAGGCTTCCCTCCGGTGAGCTCAGGAAGATCCACGCCGAGTGCTACGCCACCGTGGGCGCGGTGGGGAACGCCGATCACAAGAACATCGTCATCGGCAAGGCCGGCCGCACCCGCTGGTTGGGTAGGAAACCCCACGTTCGCGGGGCGGCGATGAACCCGGTCGATCACCCCCACGGGGGTGGCGAAGGCCGGGCCCCCCGGGGCCGCCCTCCGGCTTCGCCCTGGGGTTGGCAGACCAAGGGCAAGAAGACCCGCAAGAAGCGGAAGCCTTCCGACCGCTTCATCATCGCGCGGAGGAAGAAGTAGAGGTGAAGCATGCCGCGTAGCTTGAAGAAGGGCGTCTTTGTCGACGAGCACTTGCTCGCCAAAGTGGAGGCCCTGAACGCCAAAGGGGAACGCCGGGTGATCAAAACCTGGAGCCGGCGGTCGACCATCGTCCCCGAGATGGTGGGTCACACCATCGCCGTTTACAACGGTCGCCAGCACGTTCCCGTTTACATCACCGAGAACATGGTGGGCCACAAACTCGGCGAGTTCGCTCCCACCCGCACCTACCGGGGGCACGGCAAGGACGCCAAGACCGCCAAGAAGTGAGGAGGGGATGATGGAGGCCAAGGCAACCGCCCGTTACATTCGCATGTCCCCCCGCAAGGTGCGCCTGGTGGTGGACCTGATCCGCGGCAAGAAGGCCACCGAGGCTGATCAGCTCCTCCGCTACCTCAACAAGCGGGCCGCCCGCCCGGTGCGGAAGGTGCTGAAAAGCGCCATGGCCAACGCGGTCAACAACCACGACATGCTCGAGGACGCGCTTTTCGTCAAGGCCGCCTGGGTGGACGAGGGGCCGGCGTTCAAGCGGCTCCTGCCCCGGGCCCGGGGCCGGGCGGACATCATCAAGAAGCGCACCAGCCACATCACCGTGGTTCTGGAGGAGCGGCATGGGGAATAAGATCCATCCCATCGGTTTCCGGCTCGGCATCACCCGGGACTGGGAGTCGCGCTGGTACGCCAGCAAGAAGGACTACAAGGATCTATTGGAAGAGGATCGCAAGATCCGTAGCTACCTCGAGGGCGAGGTCTACCACGCCGGCATCGCCCGTATCGACATCGAGCGGGCCGCGGATAACGTGAGCATCACCATGCACGTGGCCAAGCCGGGGGTGGTGATCGGCCGCGGCGGCGAGACCATCAAGCGGCTCAGGGCTGACCTGGAGCGGATGTTCCCGAACCGCACCCTAGCCCTGAACGTGCAGGAGGTGCCGAACCCCAACCTTTCCGCCCCCCTGGTGGCTCAGCGGGTGGCCGAGCAGATCGAGCGCCGGTTCGCGGTGCGCCGGGCCATCAAGCAAGCGGTGCAGCGGGTTCGCGAGGCCGGGGCCCAGGGGGCGAAGGTGGTGGTTTCCGGGCGGATCGGCGGCGCCGAGCAGGCCCGCACCGAGTGGGCCGCCGACGGCCGGGTGCCGCTACACACCCTCCGGGCCAACATCGACTACGGCTTTGCCCTGGCCCAGACGACCTACGGGGTGCTCGGGGTCAAGGCCTACGTCTTCCTCGGCGAGAAGATCGGTGAGCGGCCGGCGATGAAGACCGCCCGTGCCCGCGAGGAGCGCCCGCGCCGCCGCCGCCCCACCGTGCGTCGGCGGGTGAAGAAGGAGGGCCCAAGCGATGCTAATGCCTAAGCGGGTGAAGTTCCGAAAGCAGCAGCGCGGCCGGATGAAGGGGGCTACCAAGGGTGGGCACTACGTGGCCTTTGGCGATTACGGCCTCATGGCCCTGGAGCCCGCCTGGATCACCGCCCAGCAGATTGAGGCCGCCCGTGTGGCCATGGTGCGGCACTTCCGCCGGGGCGGTAAGATCTTCATCCGGATCTTCCCCGACAAGCCCTACACCAAAAAGCCCCTCGAGGTCCGTATGGGTAAGGGTAAGGGCAACGTCGAGGGCTGGGTGGCGGTGGTCAAGCCCGGTCGAATCATGTTCGAGGTCGCCGGGGTCAGCGAGGAGGCGGCCGTTGAAGCCTTCCGGCTGGCCTCGCACAAGCTCCCGATCAAGACCAAGGTGGTGAAGCGCGATGCCTACGATGAAGCCCAATGAGATCCGCCACCTCTCGCCGGAGGAGATCCGGCGGAAGGTGGAGGAGAAGAAGCGCGAGCTCATGGACCTCCGCTTCCAGGCGTCCATCGGCAAGCTCTCGCAGAACCACCGCATTCGGGAGACCAAGCGGGAGATCGCGCGTCTTTTGACCATCTTGCGCGAAAAGGAACTGGGAATCGGAGGGTAGTCGATGCCGAAGAAAGTGCTTTCCGGCGTGGTCGTGAGCGATGCCATGGACAAGACCGTGGCGGTCTTGGTCGAGCGCCAGTTTCCCCACCCCCTCTACGGGAAGGTGGTCCGGCGCTCGAAGAAGTACCTGGCTCACGACGAGGAAAACGCCTACAAGGTCGGCGACGTGGTGGAGATCGTCGAGGCCCGGCCGATCTCGCGGAGGAAGCGCTGGCGGGTGGTGCGCCGGCTGGAGGAAGGCCGCCTCGACCTGGTGGAGCGCTATTTCCTGCGTAAGAAGCGGGGTGCGTGATGGTCCAGCAGGAGTCGATGCTCGAGGTCGCCGACAACACCGGCGCCCGGAAGATCCTGGTGATCCGGGTGCTGGGGGGGTCAGGCCGCAAGTACGCCAGCGTCGGCGACGTGGTGGTGGCCACTGTCAAGGAAGCGATTCCCCGCGGCCAGGTGAAGGAGGGTGACGTCGTCCGCGCGGTGGTGGTGCGGACCAAGAAGGAGGTCAAGCGCCCCGACGGTTCGGCGATTCGCTTCGATGACAACGCCGCGGTGATCATCAACAACCAGGGGGAGCCCCGGGGGACCCGCGTCTTTGGCCCGGTGGCCCGTGAGCTCCGCGAGCGGAAGTTCATGAAGATCGTCTCGTTGGCGCCGGAGGTGCTCTGATGCAGGGGCGGGTACGTCACGTGAAGAAAGGCGATACGGTGGTGGTCGTCTCCGGCAAGTACAAGGGCAAGACCGGGCGGGTCATCGCGGTGTACCCCAAGAAGTTCCGGGTTCTTGTCGAAGGGGTCAACATCGTCAAGAAGGCGGTGCGGGCGACCCCGGACAACCCCCAGGGGGGCTTCCGCGAGCAGGAGGCGCCGATTCACGCCGCCAAGGTGCGGGTCGTCTGCCCCCAGTGCGGTCGGCCGGTTCGGGTTAAGCGGAAGGTCCTCGAGGACGGCACCAAGGTCCGCATCTGCAATCACTGCGGCGCGGCGCTGGATTCGTGAGGTGAAGGATGCCACTGGAGATCGGGCTTAAGAAGAAGTACGAGGAAGAAGTCCGCCCCGAGCTCATCCGCCGCTTCGGGTACCAAAACGTGTGGCAGGTGCCCCGGCTTGAGAAGGTGGTGGTCAACCAGGGGCTCGGCGAGGCCAAGGAAGACGTGCGGATCCTCGAGAAGGCGGCCAAAGAGATCGCCCTGATCACCGGCCAGAAGCCGGTCATCACCCGGGCCAAGAAGTCGATCTCGAACTTCCGCCTCCGGAAGGGGATGCCGATCGGGCTCAAGGTCACGTTGCGCCGCGACCGCATGTGGATCTTTCTGGAGAAGCTCTTAAACGTTGCCCTGCCCCGCCGCCGCGATTTCCGGGGGATCGACCCGAACGCCTTCGATGGCCGCGGGAACTACAACCTGGGGATCCGGGAGCAGCTGATCTTTCCCGAGATCACCTACGACATGGTGGACCAGACCCGGGGCATGGACATCGCGATCGTGACCACTGCCGAGACCGACGAGGAGGCGAGAGCGCTCTTAGAGCTTCTCGGGTTCCCCTTTAAGAAGCAGTAGGAGTGGACATGGCTAGAAAAGCGCTCATCGAGAAGGCCAAGAGGAAACCCAAGTTCAAGGTGCGGGCCTACACCCGTTGCCGCCGTTGCGGGCGTTCGCGGGCCGTCTACCGCTACTTCGGCCTCTGCCGCATCTGCATCCGCGAGCTCGCGCACCAGGGGCAGCTTCCGGGAGTGAAGAAGGCCAGCTGGTAGCGGGAGCGGTCGAGGGGTTTCCCTCGAGACCGCCCGCGCGTATCCGGCGATAAAGGAGAAGGAACAATGCTGACCGATCCAATCGCGGACATGCTCACGCGGATCCGGAACGCCACCATGGTCTACAAGGACCAGGTGGACGTGCCGGCTTCCAAGTTCAAGGAAGAGATCCTCAGGATTCTCGCCCGCGAAGGCTACATCAAGGGCTACGAGCGGGTGGAGGTGGAGGGCAAGCCCTACCTCCGGGTCTTTCTCAAGTACGGTCCGGTCCGGAAAACCGCCCGGGGCCGCCGCCCGGAGCAGGTGATCAAGTCGATCCGGCGGGTGTCCAAGCCGGGGCGGCGGGTCTACGTTTCGGCCCGGGAGGTGCCGGTGGTGAAGAAGGGCCTCGGGATTGCCATAATCTCCACCTCCAAGGGGGTCATGACCGACCGGGAGGCCCGTCGCCAGAACGTCGGCGGCGAGGTCGTTTGCGAGGTGTGGTAGCGATGAGCCGTATCGGACGCATGCCGATTCCCATTCCCCAGGGGGTTAGCCTCGAGGTCCGCCCCGGCGAGGTCCGGGTTAAGGGGCCCAAAGGGGAGCTCAGCGTACCGGTGGACCCCGACCTAAAGGTGGTGGTGGAGGAGGGCCAGGCCCGAGTGGAGCGTCCCAGCGACGCCCGCCGCCACCGGGCCCTCCACGGCCTCACCCGAACCCTGATCGCCAACGCGATCACCGGGGTGACCCAGGGCTACAGCAAGGAGCTGGAGATCAAGGGCATCGGTTACCGGGCCAAGTTGACCGGGGGCAAGCTCGAGCTCAGCGTGGGCTTCTCCCACCCGGTGATCTTCGAGCCTCCCGAGGGGATCCAGATCGAGGTTCCCGAGCCCACCAAGATCCGGGTTTCGGGTATCGATAAGCAAAAGGTGGGGCAGGTGGCCGCCAACATTCGCGCCATCCGGCCGCCGGACGCCTACAAGGGGAAGGGCATCCGCTACGCAGGCGAGGTGGTTCGCTTGAAGCCGGGCAAGGCCGGGACCACCAAGTAGGAGGAGCCATGCCGAAGCTTTCCGCGTACGATCGCCGCAAGTTCCGCACCCGCAACCGGGTGCGAAGGGCTGCCAAGGGCAAGCCCCGGCTCTCGGTGTTCCGGAGCCTTAAGCACATCTACGCTCAGATCATCGACGACGAGAAGGGCGTGACCCTGGCCGCCAGCTCGACGCTGGTGGTTAAGGCCACCGGTCGGAAGACCGACCAGGCCCGCGAGGTGGGGCGCGACCTGGCCCGCCGGGCGCTTGCGAAGGGGATCACCGAGGTGGTCTTCGACCGCGGACCTTACAAGTACCACGGCCGGGTCAAGGCCTTGGCCGAGGGCGCCCGCGAGGGGGGCCTCAAGTTCTAGGGGGGTAGCATGCCGGAGACCGATTTTGAGGAAAAGATGATCATGATCCGCCGCACCGCCAAGACCTACCAGGGCGGGCGCCGGTTCCGCTTCGGGGCGCTGGCGGTGGTGGGCGACCGCCAGGGCCGCGTCGGGGTGGGGCTAGGAAAGGCCAAGGAGGTTCCCCTGGCGGTGCAGAAAGCGCAGGCCATTGCCCGGAAGAACCTGATCGAGGTGCCCATCGAAAACGGCACCATCCCCCACGAAATCGAGGTGGAGTACGGGGCCACCCGGGTGATCCTAAAGCCGGCGGCCCCGGGCACCGGTGTCATTGCCGGGGCGGTGACACGGGCGATCCTTGAGCTGGCCGGTTACACCAACATCCTGACCAAGGAGCTGGGCAGCCGCAACCCGATCAACGTGGCCTACGCCACCGTTGAGGCGCTCCGGCAGCTTCGTACCTGGGACGAGGTCCGCCGCCTCAGGAAGGAGGCGAGCTAATGGCCAAGCTTCGGGTCAAGTTGGTTAAGAGCCCCATCGGCTACGCGCGGGATCAGAAGGCGACCCTCCGGTCGCTCAAGCTGACCCGGATGGGGCGGGTTCGGGAGCTTCCCGATAACCCCGCGATCCGGGGCATGCTCCGCAAGGTTCAGCACCTGGTGGTGGTGGAGGAGGTCGAAGCATGAAGCTTTCCGATCTGCGCCCGAACCCGGGCGCGACCAAGCGTAAAAAGCGGGTGGGCCGGGGGCCTTCCTCGGGACACGGGAAGACCGCGACCCGCGGGCATAAAGGCCAGAAGTCCCGTTCCGGCGGGCTCAAAAACCCGGCCAAGCACGAGGGCGGTCGCTCCACCCTTTTGATGCGGCTTCCCAAGCGGGGCATGCGGGGGCAGGTGCCAGGGGCAATTCCCCGCACCGTGTACGAGGTGGTCAACTTAAAGGACCTCGCCCGTAAGTTCCCCGAGGGAGGGGAGGTGACCCCGGAGGCCCTCCAGGCGGCCGGTCTGGTGCACAAAAACCGGCCGGTTAAGCTCCTGGCCACCGGCGAGGTGACGGTCGCCTACAACGTGCGGGTCCATGCGGCCAGCCAGCAGGCGGTGAAGAAGATCGAGGCGGCCGGCGGCAAGGTCGATCTGATCGCGAAGGGGGCCTAGGGATGCTCCGGGCCTTCCGCGACGCCTTCGTCATCCCCGAGCTGCGCCAGCGCCTGGTTTTCACGATGGTGATGCTGGCGTTCTTCCGGCTCGGGACCTTCATCCCCCAGCCGGGCGTCGATATCGAGAAGATCCGGGGCTTTCTGGGTACCCAGGCCGGCGGCATCTTCGGTATCATCAACCTCTTCTCCGGCGGCAACTTCCGCAACTTTTCGATCTTTGCCCTGGGGATCATGCCCTACATCACCGCGGCGATCATCATGCAGCTCTTGGTCACGGTGATCCCCAGCCTGGAGAAGCTTCAGCGCGAGGGCGAGGAGGGGCGCCGGATCATCCAGCAGTACACCCGGGTCGGTGGCCTGGCGTTGGCCGCTTTCCAGGCCCTTTTCCTCTCGGTGGCCTTCCTCGAGTCGGGAAACGGCCAGTTTCTGCTGCCGGGGTGGGAGCCGGGCTGGGGGTTCAGGTTCCTGGTGGTGGTGACCCAGGTTGCCGGGACTGCCCTGCTTTTGTGGATGGGCGAGCGAATCACCGAGTACGGTATCGGCAACGGCGTTTCCCTGATCATCTACGCCGGGATTGTGGCCAACTGGATGCCCCAGATCCTTCGCATGCTGGGGCTGGTGCAGGCCGGTGAGATCGGCGTGTTGCAACTCCTCTTCTTCTTCCTCTTCATCGTGCTGGCTTTCGCCGGGATGGTGGCGGTCACCGTGGCCGAGCGCCGGATTCCGGTGCAGTACGCCCGCAAGGTGGTGGGCCGCAAGGTTTACGGCGGTCAGTCCACCTACCTGCCGATCAAGTTGAACGCCGCCAACGTGATCCCCATCATCTTCGCTGCCGCCATCATTCAGATTCCGATCTTCCTGGCCGCGCCGTTCCGCGACAACGCCACCGCCCAGGCCATCGCCAACTTCTTTAATCCCCGAAACCCCAGCGGCTTGATCATCGAGGTGATCCTGGTCATCGCGTTCACCTACATCTACACCGCGGTGCAGTTCGACCCGAAGAGGATCGCCGACAACTTGAGGGAATACGGCGGTTTCATCCCGGGGGTTCGGCCGGGGCAGCCCACGATCAAGTTCCTGGAGCACATCATCACCCGCATCACCCTGTGGGGCGCGCTCTTTTTGGGCTTGGTCACCGCCCTGCCGCAGATCATCATGAACATCACCGGGGTGCAAGCGTTTAGCTTTTCGGGGATCGGCCTCTTGATCGTGGTAGGGGTGGCCCTCGACACCCTCCGGCAGATCGAGAGCCAGCTCATGCTGCGGAACTACGAGGGCTTCCTCTCCAAAGGGCGGCTCCGGGGAAGGAGCGGGTTCTAGATGGAGGGGCCTTTCGTGATGATCTTCCTGGGGCCCCCGGGGGCGGGCAAGGGCACCCAGGCCGCCCGGGTGGCCGAACGGCTCGGGCTTACCAAGATCTCCACCGGGGACATCCTCCGGGCCCACGTGCGCGAGGGGACCGAGCTTGGAAAGAAGGTGGCCCCCATCATGGAACGGGGGGACCTGGTCCCCGACGATCTCATCCTGGCCATCATCAAGGAGGAGCTCAAGAAGCTTCCGGTGCCTCGGGTTATCTTCGACGGTTTCCCGCGCACCCGGCCCCAGGCCGAGGCCCTCGACCGCTTGCTTGGGGACCTAGGCCTCCGGCTGGACGCGGTGGTGCTGCTCGAGGTCCCCACCGACGAGCTGGTTCAGCGCCTCATGAAGCGGGCCCAGGAGGAGGGGCGGGTCGACGATAACGAGGAGACGATCCGCCGCCGCCTGGCAGTTTACCGTGAGGAGACCGAACCGCTGATCGACTACTACGCCCGGAAGGGGGTCCTCTTCACGGTGCAGGGGGTCGGGCCGGTGGACCAGATCACCGAATGCGTGCTCAAAGTTATTGGGGCGGCGTAGGTGGCGATCTACCTGAAGGATCCAGCGGCGATTGAGCGAATGGCCGAGGCCGGCCGTCTCCTGGCCGAGGTCATGGAGGAGGTGGCGCGGGCGGTGGCCCCCGGGGTCACCACGCTCGAGCTGGACCGCATCGCCCGCGAGGCGATCCTGGCCCGGGGCGCCAAGCCCGCCTTCCTCGGCTACCAGGGCTACCCGGCGACGATCTGCGCTAGCGTCAACGAGGTGGTGGTTCACGGTATCCCCGCCGATCGCCCCCTGCGGCCCGGGGACTTGCTCTCGGTGGACCTCGGCCTTTTCTACCAGGGTTACGCCGCCGACATGGCCCGGACGTTTCCGATCGGGGAGGTCTCTGAGGCAGCCCGACGGCTGGTCCGGGTCACCGAAGAGGCCTTCTGGAAGGGGCTCGAGGCGGCCCGGCCAGGTGCACGGGTGGGGGACGTTTCTTCCGCCATCCAGCGCCACGTCGAGGGTGCCGGGTTCTGGGTGGTGCGCGAGTTCGTCGGTCACGGGATTGGGCGGGGTTTTCATGAGGAACCCCAGGTGCCCAACTTCGGCCGCCCCGGCACCGGTCCCAAGCTGCGGCCCGGCATGGTCCTGGCCATCGAGCCCATGGTTACCCTTTTCCCGGCGAATGTTGTAGTATTACAAGATGGTTGGACGGCGAGCGCCGGGAAGGGCAACCTCGCCGCCCATTACGAGCACACCGTGGCGATCACCGAGGAGGGTCCCCGGGTTCTCACCAAGCTAGGGGAGGAAGGCTAGTGGCGAAGCAAAAGGACACCATCCGCACCGAGGGCGTGGTGCTCGAGGCCCTGCCTAGCACGCGTTTTAAGGTCAAGCTCGACTCGGGGCCGGAGATCCTCGCCTACGTCTCGGGCAAGATGCGTCGGCACTGGATCCGCATCCTCCCCGGGGACCGGGTGGTGGTGGAGATCTCCCCCTACGATCCCACCCAGGGGCGGATCGTGTACCGGAAGTGAGGCAGGAGCATGAAAGTACGGGCGTCGGTCAAGAAGATCTGCGACAAGTGCAAGGTGGTCCGCCGGCACGGGCGGGTCTACGTGATCTGCGAGAACCCCAAGCACAAGCAGCGTCAGGGGTGAGGTGAATGGCGAGAATCGCAGGCGTTGAGATTCCCAGGGACAAGCCGGTGGGGGTGGCGCTCACCTACATTTACGGGGTGGGCAAGGCCCGTGCCAAGGAAGCGGTGGAGGCGGTTGGCATCGACTGGCACACCCGGGTCAAGGACCTCTCCGATCAGGAGGTGGTCAAGCTCCGCGAGTACGTGGAGAACGCCTGGAAGCTCGAGGGCGAGCTCCGGGCCGAGGTCCAGGCCAACATCAAACGGCTCATGGACATCGGATGCTACCGCGGGCTGCGCCACCGTCGCGGGCTGCCGGTGCGGGGCCAGCGCACCCGGACCAACGCCCGTACCCGCAAGGGGCCGCGCCGCACCGTCGCCGGTAAGAAAAAGGCACCGAGGAAGTAGTTTTCGGCCAGCCGATACTCCGGGGAGGAGAGTATGGCCAAGAAAAAGGGAAAGACCGCCAAGAAGAAAATCAAGCGCCAGGTGGCGCACGGCAAAGCCTACATTCACGCCACCTACAACAACACCATCGTCACCATCACCGACCCCGACGGCAATCCCCTAACCTGGTCGTCGGGCGGGGTGATCGGGTACAAGGGGAGCCGGAAGGGCACCCCCTACGCGGCCCAGCTTGCCGCCATGGACGCGGCCAAAAAGGCCCAGGCCTACGGGATGAACTCGGTGGACGTGATCGTCCGGGGCACCGGCGCCGGTCGCGAGCAGGCGATCCGGGCGCTGCAAGCCTCCGGGCTCCAGGTCCGTTCGATCGTGGACGATACGCCGGTACCCCACAACGGCTGCCGGCCCAAGAAGAAAAAGCGGGGGTAAACGAAGATGGGCAAGTACCGTGGACCGGTCTGCCGGCTGTGCCGGCGTGAAGGCATCAAGCTTTACCTCAAAGGCGAGCGCTGCTACGGGCCCAAGTGCGCCCTGGAACGCCGCCCCTACCCGCCCGGCCAGCACGGGCAGAAGCGGGCCCGCCGTCCTTCGGACTACGCCGTGCGCCTCCGGGAGAAGCAGCGGCTCCGCCGCATTTACGGCCTCAACGAAAAGCAGTTCCGTAACCTTTTCGAGGAGGCCGCCAAGAAGAAAGGGGTCACCGGCACGGTGTTCCTCCACCTCCTGGAGTCGCGCCTCGACAACGTCGTCTACCGGCTCGGCATCGCCGCCAGCCGGCGCCAGGCCCGTCAGCTGGTTCGCCACGGCCACATCACCGTCAACGACCGCCGGGTTGACATTCCCAGTTACCGGGTGAAACCCGGGGACATCGTGGCGGTGCACGAAAAGTCCAAAAACCTGGGCGTCATCCAGGCCAACGTCGAGCTGGCTAAGGGGCGGAAAGGGGTGCCCTGGCTGGAGTTCGACGCCGCCAACCTCAAGGGCAAGTTCCTCCGTTACCCCGATCGCGAGGACCTCGCCCTGCCGGTGAACGAGCAGCTGGTCATTGAGTTCTACTCGAGGTGAGCATGGAAGTTTTGGAAATCGGTCGCATACGCGCCCCCAAGTTCGAGGCCAAGGTCCAGGGGAACTACGGCGAGTTCGTCCTGGAGCCCCTGGAGCGCGGCTTTGGGGTGACGCTGGGGAACCCGCTCCGGCGCGTTTTGCTCTCCTCGATCCCCGGCACCGCGGTCACCAGCGTCTACATCGAGGACGCCCTTCACGAGTTCCAGACCCTTCCAGGGGTTCGAGAGGACGTGGTGCAGATCGTCCTCAACCTGAAGGAGCTGGTGGTTAAGTTCCTCGATCCCGACGTGGAGACGGTGACCCTGCGGCTGCGGGCCGAGGGCCCCGGGGAAGTGCGGGCGAGGGACCTCGAGGTTCCCTCCGACGCCGAGGTGGTCAACCCCGACCACTACATCGCCACCCTGGAGAAGGGCGCCCGTCTAGTCATGGAAATCCGCGTGGACCGCGGGGTGGGCTACGTTCCCGCCGAGCAGCACAACATCAAGGACCGGATCAACTCGATCCCGGTGGACGCCCTGTTTTCGCCGGTGCGCCGGGTGGCCTACCACGTCGAGGATACCCGGCTCGGCCGGCGCACCGACCTCGACAAGCTGACCCTCCGGATCTGGACCGACGGCTCCATCACCCCCCAGGCAGCCCTGGCCGAAGCGGTCAAGATTCTGAAGACCCACTTCGATTTCTTCGCGCCCCTGGCCGAAGCCGCCCCCGAACCCGGGGCGGAGGCCACCGAGCCCCCCGCCGGCGAGCAGCCGATGAGCCTCGATGAGCTCGGGCTCTCGACCCGGGTTCTCCACAACCTCAAGGAGGAGGGTATTCACACCGTCGACGATCTGCTGGCGCTTACTCTCCGCGACCTGAAGAAAGTGCCGGGTATTGGGGAGCGCAGCGTCGAGGAGATCCTCGAGGCCCTGGCCGAGCGGGGGCTTTCCCTGAAGGAGTGAGAGCATGCGACACCGAAAGGCCGGACGTAAACTCGGGCGCCATTCCAGCCACCGCCTGGCGCTGCTCCGCAACCAGGCCCAGGAACTCCTGCGCCACGGGCGGATCACCACCACCGTGCCCAAGGCCAAGGAGCTTCGGCGCTTCGTCGAGCCCCTGATCACCCTGGCCAAGCGCGGCGACCTCGCCGCCCGGCGCCGGGTGCTACGGGATATCCACGATAAGGCCGTGGTGCGGAAGCTCTTCGACGAGATCGCGCCGAGCATGGCCGAGCGCCCCGGGGGCTACACCCGGGTGCTCAAGCTGGCCAAGCGGCGCAAGGGGGATGGCAGCCCGCTGGCGTTGATCGAGCTGGTGGGGCGCCCCGGCACCGAAACCGAGGCCGAGGAGAAAAAGGCCTGATTCGTAAGCGGCGGGCCGGGCGGGGAAACCCGCCCGGCCCGCCCGCGTCGTTCTATTCCAGGTCCAGACCTTCGGGGCTCGCTTCTTCCTTCTCGTCGATCGGCTCGATGGCGGGGTAGACCCGGCGGCCCCCCGCCTCCCGCTCCAGGGTTTCACGGAAATCGCGGAGGTCGAGGAAACGATCGGTGGCCGAGCGGAGGTCCAGGTCCACGCTTTCCTCAAGCCCCAGCAGCCAAACCTCCTTGCCCATTCCCCGCACTGCTTCCACCGGGGCGGCGAGCCCCGCCTGGCCGGCGGCCAACACCGCTACCTCCCAGCGGGGGGCGGAGAGCAGGAGGTCGGTGGCGATCACCGCGTCGAAGCGGGGTTCGGTGTGCACTTCCCGCCAGCGCACGGTGTAGCCCATAAACACCAGGGCGTTTAGAAACTTCCGCTGCCGTTCATCGGTAATGTCGGTGATGGGGGCGTAGTAAAACGCGTTGTAGAGGGCGTGGCTCTCGCGAAAATACTGGAGCGTCTTGCGGTGGTCGACGTTCCAGCCCATGCGCCGGGATGCGGCGTAGACGTAGGACCCGTCGATAAAAATGGCCAGTCGTTCCATCCGCACTAGCTTACACGAAGCACGATCTTACCGAAAACCTTTCTCATCTCAAGCAAGCGGTGGGCCCGGGCGGCTTCCTCCAAGGGCAGGACCTCACCGACGATGGGCCGCAGCCGCCCTTCGGCGAAGAAGCGAGCGATGGCGAAAAGGCGCGACTTGGAGGCCATGGTCGAGCCGTAAATGGTGAGCTGGCGGTAGAAGACGTGGCCCAGGGGGGTGCTCGCCTGGTATCCGCTGGTCGCCCCCACCAGGGCGATCCGCCCGCCGTTTCGGGTGGCCTTGATGACCCCTTCCCAGTAATCCTTGCCGGTGGAGTCGGCCACCGCGTCGACCCCCTGGCCCCCGGTCAGCCGGCGAACGGTTTTGTACCACCCTTCCTCCCGGTAGTTCACCCCTTCCTCGGCCCCGAGCTCGCGGGCTAGGGTGAGTTTCTCGTCGCTGCCGGCGGCGGCGATCACCCGGGCGCCGAACAACCTTGCGATCTGGATGGCCGCCACCCCAACACCGCTACCCGCTGCCATGACCAAAAGGGTTTCGCCAGGCTGAATCCGGAGCTTGTCAACCACCATCTGCCAGGCGGTGAGGAAGGTCAGGGGGAAGCTCGCCGCTTCCTCAAACCCCAGGCTGGGGGGTTTATCCACCAGGTTGGCCCGGGGCACCACCACGTACTGGGCGTAGGTGCCGCTCACGTGCTCGCCCAGGATGCCGTAGGCGGGGCAGAGGTTATCGGCCCCCGAGAGGCAGGCTTCGCAGTGGCCGCAGGAAACCCCGGGGTTCAGCACCACCTCCCGACCTATCAGCTCCTCCGGCACCCCGGGGCCCACCGCGTCCACCACCCCGGCGCCGTCGGCCCCGAGCACGTGGGGGAAGGGTAGGCGGGGGTTGGCCACCCCCCGGCGGACCCAGATATCGAGGTGGTTGACCGCCGCCGCCAGCAGCCTTACCCGCACCTCCCCCGGGCCGGGGATCGGCGTGGGCAGCTCCCCGTGGCGGAGCGCTTCGGCATCTCCAAAAGCTTCGATGTAGACCGCTTGCATAATCCTACGCTAGCAAAAAAGCCCCGGCCACAGGCCGGGGTCAAAGGGGACGGCCGGGTTTAGAGCGCCCGAACCGCGGCGGCTACCTCGTCGTAGGGGGGTTCCAGCCCGGGGTTCTCGGCCACCCAGGCCCACCGCACCACGCCTTCGGCATCCACCACGAAGGCCGCGCGCTGGGCCAGCTCTTTCAGCCCTTTGAGCTCGGGAAGCACCACGCCAAACGCCCGGATCGCTTCCTTATTGAAGTCGGACAGCAGGGGGTAGGTGATCCCGTTTTTCTCGGCGAAGGCCGCCTGGCAGAACGGGGTGTCGACGCTGATGCCTACCACCTCGGCGCCCACCTCGTTGTACAGGCGCATTTGATCCCGGAAGGTACAGAGCTCCTTTTCGCAGACCGAAGTAAACGAGCCCGGGAAGAAGAGGATCACCAGCGGGCGTCCCCGGCCGTAGGTGGCCAGGTCCACCGGGTTTAGGTCTTTATCAAATAAGGTCGCGCTGGGAACGCGGTCACCCACTTGAATCGCCATACCTACCTCCGCAGCCAATCTACCCCTTAGCCGGGCGGGCTCAATGGGCCCGGGGGCACAAACCCCGTGCCAGAATGGGGCCGTGGTGCGGGTTGAGGGCCGTTTCGCCACCTTTTTGCCCCCCAAAGGGGCTAGGTACCTTATCGGCGACTTCACCGATTGGAGGCGCCGGCCCATCCCTATCGAGCGGCCGCTCAAGCGGGCTTTCCCCCTCGGCGCCTACGTCGAGTACGCCTACCTGGACGACAACGGCCGGCCGCTTGCCGACCCCGAAGCGCCGCGGGAGGCCGATAACCCCTGGTGGCCCTACGCCCGGGCCTTCACCACCCCGGGCTGGCGCTACCAGGCCCCACCCCGGGCCCCGGTGCCCCGGGCGCGGTTAGAGCGCGTGCGGGTTTTCTCCGAACCTTTCTTTGCCGAGCGGCGGGTGATCGTCTACCAACCGCCTTCGCCGGCGCGGGCGGTGCTTTTCGTGCAGGACGGGGTGGCCTTTTTCCGGCTCGGGCAGATGGCCGAGGTGGCCGAGGCGCTCGTTCAGTCTGGGGCTATCCACCCCGTTCGGATCGTTTTCCTGGAACCCGAGGACCGCGACCGGGAGTACCGCATGGACCCCCGGTACCGATTCTTTGTGCTCGAGGAGATGGCCCCCCGTTTTGCCGAGGGGCTTCCGTTCGGTCTTTGGGGGGCTTCCCTGGGCGGGCTTGTGTCACTTTGGCTTTGGGCGACCAGCGAGCGGGTGGCCTTTGCCATGGCCCACTCGCCGGCGGTTCGGGCGGTTCCGGGCGGGAACGACGCCTACGCCGGGCCCGAGTGGCTGACCGAACACCTGGCGCCCCGGGATGGGCGGGTCTACCTCGAGGTGGGGATCCTGGAGTGGCTGCTCGCCCCCACCCGGCGCCTGGCCGCCCGCCTAGCCGACCTGGGCATCGAACACGGCTACCGGGAACGGCCCTCGGGCCACAACTGGGTAACCTGGCGGCAGGGGGTCGCCCCGGGACTGGGCTACCTTTTGGGAAGCGACCTGCCCCTTTAGCATCGGGTTATGGGAGCCCTTTCTGGCCTCAAGGTGCTGGACCTGTCCCGGGTGCTCGCCGGGCCCTTCGCCACCCAGGTGCTCGCCGACTTGGGGGCCATGGTTTGGAAGATCGAAAGCCCTAGGGGCGACGACACCCGCCGCTGGGGCCCGCCCTTCGTTGAGGGAGAGAGCGCCTACTACCTTTCGGCCAACCGGGGCAAAAAGAGCCTGGCCGTCAACCTCAAGGATCCCCGCGGGGCCGCGATCGTCCGGGCCCTCGCCCGGAAGGCCGACGTGCTGGTGGAAAACTTTAAGGCGGGCGGGCTCAGGAAGTACGGGCTCGACTACCCAAGCCTGAAAGAGGCCAACCCCCGGCTGGTCTACGTTTCGATCACCGGCTTCGGGCAGACCGGCCCCCGGGCCAAAGAGCCCGGCTACGACGCCGCGCTGCAAGGGATCACCGGCCTTATGAGCATCACCGGCGAACCCGGCGGCCCCCCGATGAAGGTGGGGGTGGCGCTCATCGACGTGCTGACCGGCTGGGCGGCGGTTGCGGGAATACTCGCGGCCCTTTTCGAGCGGGAACGAAGCGGCCGGGGCCAGCACCTTGACCTCTCGCTCTTCGAGGTGGGGCTCATGAGCCTGGTGAACCAGGTGCAGAGCTACCTGGTCACCGGCGTGCCCCCGAAGCGGCTCGGGAACGCCCATCCCCAGATCGTGCCCTACCAGGCCTTCGAGGCCAAAGGCGGCTGGTTCATTCTGGCGGTGGGGAACGACGCGCAGTACGCCCGCATGTGCCGGGCGATTGGCCGTGAAGACCTTATCGAGGACCCCCGCTTCCGTACCAACGCCGACCGGGTGCGCCACCGCGGCGCGCTGATTCCGGTTCTGGCAGAGGTCTTCAAAGAGCGGCCCCGGGATACCTGGATCGCGCTCTTCAAGGCCCACGACGTGCCTGCTGCTCCAGTCAACGACATCGCCGAGGCCTTCGCCGACCCTCAGGCCAAGGCCCGGGGGGCGGTGTGGGAACTCAAGCACCCGACGATCGGCGACTTGACGACGGTGGCGAGCGTCTTCCAGCACTTCTCGCGCACGCCAGCGGCCCTCGCCGGTCCGCCGCCGCTTCTGGGAGAGCACACCTTCGAGGTCCTGGCCGAGGAGCTGGGCTACGGCGAGGACGAGCTTCGGATGCTGGCCGAGGCGAGGGTCATCGGCGCCGCGCGCGGCGCCTAGGGGCCCGGGTCCTCGCTGAGGAAGGCGTAAACCCGGAAGGGCCTGCGCCCGGTTTTGGGCTCGGTGCGGTCGGCGTAGGCTTCCCAGAGCGCCGTCAGCTCTTTTTTGAGCGTCTCGGCTTCGCCTGGGGTGAGGTAGAGGGTGGC
>WFNN01000105.1 GCA_015488545.1 Thermaceae bacterium
CCAAGCACCCAGTCGTGGGATAGCCCTCTGTGACGGAAAAGCCACCCATAGGGGTACCAGATCACACGAAGGGGTCCCCAAAGGCGCAGGGACCAGACCGGCTGATCGCCGGCCATGTCCAGGTCCGGGGTGAGCCAGTACGCACCGATGGTGTATCCGCTCAAGAGTGCGAAGATCTGATCGTCGGTTAGTGCTTTCCGGGCTACTGGCGTATGGCTGAACGCGTAAAGGCCATAGAGAAGAATACCGTTTACGGTGTTGTGGACATCGCCGCGTGGCACGCTAGTACTTTAGCTCCGGTCCAATTCCCTTCATCCGCCAGGCGGCGATGGCCGAGCTTCCCGGGGCGCGGTGGCGGCGGTGCGCGGCGCACATCAGGCGCTCGCTTTGGGTCGAAGGCCCAAACGCATTCGTTGTCTTGGCCCACGTGCCGCAATCGGAGCAGAAGGTTGTGGCCGAAGATCTCAAGGAGGTTTTCTCGATGAAGCGGCGGAGCACCGCCGAGTCCCTGGCCCAGGCGTTCATTGGACGCTATCGAGACCGGTTCAAGCGGGCGGTAGAGGTGTTTGCCCAGGGTCTGGATGAGGCCTTGATCCACCTGGGCTTTCCTGGCTACCCCCGAACACGAATGTGGCGGAGCGGCTTTTGGGGCTCAGCCCAGAGGGCGAGCGTTCCAGATTGGTCCTTCAGGCGCCACGCGGGCATGGAACCGCTCCGAGACCCGGAAAGCGAACCCACAAAAATCGCGACTTGACTCATAGCCTGGCCGAACAAATAACCTTCAGCCTGAAGAGCTCGTGCGTCCGTACGCGCCGCACCGCAACCTTCGGTAAAAATGTAGACATGGCCAAAGTTGAATCCTTCGAACTCGACCACACCCGGGTCCGGGCCCCCTACGTCCGCCGGGCGGCGGTGGGCGAGGGGCTCACCAAGTGGGACCTACGGCTCGCCCAACCGAACAAGGCCGCGATCCCCACCGCCGCGATGCACACGCTGGAGCACCTTTTTGCCACCTACCTCCGGGACCACCTCGAGGGCGTCTTCGACCTATCCCCCATGGGCTGCCGCACCGGCTTTTACCTGACGGTGGCGGGCGACCCCGGCGAGGAGGCGGTGCTCCGGGCGTTCGAGGCCACCCTCCGGGACGTGCTCGCCCACCGGGGCGAGGTCCCCGGGGCCAGCCCGCTTTCCTGCGGCAACTACCGGGACCACGACCTAGAGGGCGCCAAGGCCTGGGCCGAACGGGTGCTGAACGAGGGCCTCAGGGTCCAGGAAACCATCCCGGTCCCATGATCGCGCTCTTCGCTGCCGAGGAGGCCGAGGCCCGGGCCTTGCTCGTGCGCCTGGTCGAAACCCGGGCGGTTCCCGGGCCCTTCCCCGCCCACCTCGGGCTCCTCGTGGGGCACCCGGTGCTGGTGGTGCAGACCGGGGTGGGAAAGGCCGCGGCGGCCGCGGCGGTGGCCTGGGCGTTCGGCCGCAACCGCCCCAAGGCGGCCTTTTTCGCGGGGGTGGCGGGGGCTCTGGCTCCGGAACTCGGGACCGGCGAATTGCTCGCGGCCCTCGACGCGGTGCAGTGGGATGTGGACCTTACCCCTTTCGGCCGCACCCCGGGCGAGCTGGCCACCGGTGAGCGGTTCGTTCCCGCCGACCCCTCCCTGGTGGCCCTCCTCGAGGAGGCCGGGGCCGAACGGGTGGGGCGCGTGGCCAGCGGCGACCGCTTTGTGGCCGACCCCGAACTGGCCGCCTGGATACGAACCACCTTTGCCGCCGACGCGGTGGAGATGGAGGGGGCCGCCGCGCTCTGGGTGGCCCGCCGCTTCGGGGTGCCCGCCGCCCTGCTCCGGGTCATCAGCGACGCCGCCGGCAAAACCGCCCGCCTGGATTTCGAAACCTTCCTGCTGGAAGGCAGCCAGCGCATGGCCGAGGTGCTCTCCCGGGCCCTCGGCCGGCTAAAATGAAACGGGGTCCACCATGGCGTTAAAGGTGCTTTCCGGCAGCGCCAACCCCGGCCTCGCGGCCCGGGTGGCGCGGGAGCTCGGTATCGCGCTCACCGGCATCGAACTCGGCCGCTTCCCCGATGGGGAGGTGGCGCTCCGGCTCTCCGAGAGCGTCCGCGGGGGCGACATCTTCGTGATCCAACCCACCAGCCCTCCGGTCAACGACCACCTGATGGAACTCCTCCTGATGGCCGACGCCCTAAGGCGGAGCTCCGCCCGGCTGATCAACGCGGTCATCCCCTACTTCGGCTACGCCCGGCAGGACAAGCAAACCAAGGGGCGCGAGCCGATCAGCGCCAAGGTGGTTGCCGACCTTCTCGAGCGGGTCGGGGTGCACCGGGTGATCACCGTGGACCTCCACGCTCCGCAGATCCAGGGGTTTTTCAACATCCCCGTCGACCACCTTTCGGCGGTGCGGCTTTTTGCCGAGTACCTGGTGCGGGAAGGGCTCACCCGCGACGCGGTGGTGGTCAGCCCCGACGCCGGCCGCGCCGAAGAGGCCCGGCGGCTTTCGAATCTGCTCGAGCTCCCCATGGCGATGCTGGCCAAGCGCCGCACCGGCCCCACCACCACCGAGGTGACCTACGTCATTGGCGAGGTAAAGGGACTCCGGCCCATCCTCATCGACGACATCGTTTCCACTGGCGGCACCATTCGCCGGGGGCTGGAGGCGCTTCTCGAGGCCGGCGCCCAGCCCCAGGCAGTGGTGATGGCCACCCACCCGGTGCTGGTGGGCCCGGCCCGGGAGAACCTCGCCCACCCGGGGATCGAGCGGGTAGTGTTCACCGACACCATTCCCCTACCCGAAAACCCCGGCTACGTCGTCCTCTCCACCGCGCCGCTGCTCGCCGAGGCCATCCGGCGGGTCCACACCCACAAGTCGGTGAGCGAACTCCTGGTGGCCGAGGGACCGGTTGACCCCCTATTTTCGACCCCTTAGACTTTAGGATGTTGCCGCGCCTATGGGCGCCCAGGGAGGACAGTGATGGAATACAGGCTCCGCGCGTACCACCGGGGCAGCGAACGGCCCAAGGCGCTCCGGCGCCAGGGCAAGCTGCCGGCGGTGCTCTATAACCGCCATATGAACGAAAAGATCTACGTGGACGCGGTCGAGTTCGACAAGGTCTTCCGCCAGGCCAGCATTCACCACGTGATCACGTTGGAGCTCGAGGACGGCAAGACGGTGGACACCCTGGTCCGCCAGGTTGAGCTCAATAAGCGCAAGCACGTTCCCGAGCACGTCGATTTCTACGCCCTCGCCGACGAGCCCATCGAGATGTACGTGACCCTCAAGTTCGTGGGCACGCCGGTGGGCACCAAACTGGGCGGGGTGCTGGAAGAGGTCATGACCGACATCTTGGTCAAGACCCTGCCCCGTAACATCCCCGAGTACATCGAGGTCGACGTCTCCGGTCTGGAAATCGGGGATGTGCTTCACGTAGGGGATATCCGGTTCCCCGAGGGGGTTGAGCCCCTGGCCGACGCCGAGGAAACCGTGGCCACGGTGGTGCCGCCCGAGGACGTCGAGAAGCTTGAGGCCGAGGCCGCTGCGGCCGAGGTCACTGAAGCCGAGCCCGAGGTGATTCAAAAGGGCAAGGCCGAGGAAGAGGAATAACCTTCCGCCACGCCACGCGGGCCGGGCTTGCCCGGCCCTTTGCTTTACCCTGAGAGGGTGCGGTTCCTGGTCGATACCGACGCCGGGGTGGACGACGCCCTCGCGCTCTTGCTCCTCCTGGCTGCCCCGGAAGCCGAGGTGACGGCGATCACCACCACCGACGGCAACGTGCCCCTGCCGCAGGTGGTGGAAAACGTGCTGGAGATCGTGGAACGGATGGGCCAGGCAATCCCGGTGTACCCCGGGGCCCGCGGGCCCCTGCTGCCCGAACCCCGGGAACGGGCCACCTTCTTCCACGGGGAGGACGGGCTTGGCAACCTAAAGGAACGCCGGGCCCGAGGCCGACCGGAAGGGACGCCGGCGGCCCTCGCCATCGCCTCGGCCGCCCGGGCGCACCCCGGAAGCCTCACCTTTTTGGCCCTCGGCCCGCTAACCAACCTGGCCGCGGCGCTGGTGATGGAACCCGAGCTGCCCCGGTTGCTGGCCCGCCTGGTGGTGATGGGCGGGGCCCATACCGGGCACGGCAACACCGCTACCCTCTCCGCCGAGTTCAACTTCCGCGCCGATCCCGAGGCCGCCGCCGCGGTGCTCGCGGCCTTCCCGAAGGTCACCTTGGTGACCTGGGAAACCACCCTCGCCTACCCCCTCCCCTGGAACGAGCATCGGCGACTCGCGGCTATAAACACCCCGCTCGCCAGCTTCTACGCCGCCATCACCGGGGTTACCGAGGGTTACCTTCGGAAAAAGGGCTACCCAGGTCTTCTGGTCCCCGACCCCTTGGCCGCGCTGGTGGCGCTGGAGCCGGGCGCCGTCGCCCAGAGCGAGCGGCACTGGGGCACGGTGGAAACCTGCGGCCGGCACACCCGCGGCCAGCTGGTCTTGGACCACGGCCGTAGCGGGAGGGGGACGAACCTCGAGGTCGTGACCCGGATCGATTCCGACCGGCTGGTCGCCCGGCTTGAGGCCGCCCTAGCCGGGTAGCATGGGTCCGGTGGAGCGCTTTCTGGTGGTAGGGCTTGGAAACCCCGGCCGGCGCTACGCAAACACCCGGCACAATGCGGGGTTTTTGGTCCTGGACCGGTTGGCCGCGGCCGAGGGCGTTGCCTTCCGGGAGAAGGGCGAGGCCCTGCTCGCCGAATGGGGGCGGGGCTGGCTCATGAAACCCCTCACCTACATGAACCTTTCCGGCCGGGCGGTGGCCCCCTTCGTGCGGAGGAAAGGAATCCCCCTGGAGCGCTTACTCGTGGTCCACGACGACATGGACCTCCCCCTCGGGCGAATTCGCCTAAAGCACGGGGGCTCCTCCGGGGGGCAAAAGGGGGTGGCCTCCATCATCGAAGCCCTTGGCGAGGACGGCTTTGACCGACTCCGCATCGGTATCGGCCGCCCGCCCGCTGGAGTGGACCCGGTGGACTGGGTGCTCTCGCCCTTTGCCCCCGATGAACGCGCGGTCCTCGAGCGTGTCCTCGAGGCCGCCACCGAGGCGGTCCGGGTCTGGGAGAAAGAGGGGCTTAAATCCGCGCAGAGCCGCTTCAACGGGCTTGATCTCGGGGGAGCATGAAGATCTCGCTGCTTATTCCCGCCGCCGGGCAGGGGGTGCGGCTCGGGCTGGGGGTGCCCAAAGCGCTCGCCCGGGTGCGGGGGAAAACCCTTCTCGAATGGGTGCTCGCCCGTTTCCCCTCGGTGGACGAGGTGCTCGTCGCCCTGCCCCCGGGGACCCGGGCGCCGGGGGCAGGGGCGCGGTTCCTGGCCGGCGGCCGAACCCGCCAGGAGAGCGTCCACCGTCTGCTCCGCGAGGCAAGCGGCGACATCGTTCTGGTGCACGACGCCGCCCGGCCCTTCGTGGTACGCGAGGTGGTGGAACGGGTCCTTCGGGCCGCCCAAGAAAGCGGAGCCGCGGTGCCGGCGATCCCGGTGCCCGACACCCTGGTCGAGGGGGAAAACCGCTATGGCCGGGTGCTTGACCGCGCCCGCCTCCGGCTGGTCCAAACGCCGCAGGGGTTTTTCCGCGAACTGCTCCTTAAGGCCCACGACGCCGCCCGGGCCGAAGGCCGATCGGCCACCGACGACGCCCAGCTGGTGCGGGCGCTCGGCCACCCGGTGACGCTCGTCGCGGGGGATCGGCGGATGTTCAAGGTCACCTACCCCGAGGACCTCGCCCTCCTCGCCGCCCTACTCCAGACGGAAACCGACCAGGGCGCTTAGGGCGTCGAGAAACGCCGCCCAGTTCGGAGGGTAGGCGTCCTCGCCGGTGCTCTTCCGATCGCCGAGGCGCACCGCCCACGTGGTGCCGCCGCAGACCGGGTATTCGGGCTCGTAACGGGGCTCCCAGCCGCGGATCCCGATCTCCCCGAGCCTTCGCTCAAAGGCCCGCCAGGCCCCGGCCGGGGGGCGGATTCTGCGTTCCTCAAGCACCGCCCCGTCGTGCCCTCGCCGACGGTAGGTGAGGCCTTCGGCCTCGCTACCCGAAACCTCCCAGCCGCCCCCGGCCCAGCCCATCGCGACGTAGAGCCGCACGGCCCTATTATGCGGGGGGATGATCGCGGAACGCGCCCGGGCCAAGATCAACCTGGGGCTCGCCGTGCTGGGCCGGCGACCGGACGGCTACCACGAACTCCACACCGTCTTCGCCACCCTGGACCTGGCCGACCCGGTGCGGCTGGCCCCCGCCAAAGAAGGCATCGCCCTGCGCGTCACCGGGGCCGACCTTCCGGAGGGGGAGGAAAACCTCGCCTACCGGGCGGCCCGGGCCTACCTCGAGGCCACCGGCCTCAACGCCGGTGTGGTGATCGAGATTGAAAAACGCATCCCGGTAGCGGCCGGGCTGGGGGGCGGCTCGGCCGACGCCGCCGCGGTGCTCCGGGGGATGGAGCGGCTCTTCGGTGCCGGGGCGGATCTCTTTGCCCTGGCCCGGCGGCTCGGCGCCGACGTGCCCTTTTTGGTACGGGGCGGCCTGGCCGAGGCGCGCGGGGTGGGCGAGCGGCTCTATCCCCTCCCCCCCAC
>WFNN01000106.1 GCA_015488545.1 Thermaceae bacterium
CTGGTCCCCCTGGCCGAGCTCGAGCCCGGCTGGCGCCATCCCCGGCTGGGGCAGACCGCCGCCCGGTTGCTCAGGCGGGTCGGCCGCCGGGGGGTTCGCCCCTACCCCTGACCCAGGGGCGAACCGCCGCCAGGAGGAAGATGCTGCCGGCCACCACCACCAACGCGCCGGGGTGACGGCGGGCGGCGGTTTCGGCAGCCAGAACGGGGTCGGGGACGATCACCGCTCCGGGAAAGAGGGGGGCCAGCGCCTCGGGATCGGCGCTCCGCTCGCCGGGATACCGGGTCAGGTAGATGGCCTCGAAACCCCCGGCGGCCAGCGCCCGGGCCATCCCAGGGTGGTCCTTGTCGCGGCTGGCGGCGAAGACCAGCACCCGGCGGCGGCCCGGGAAGTGATCGGCCAGGGCCGCCACCAGGGCCGCCGCCCCGTCGGGGTTATGGGCGGCGTCCAGCAAAAAGGGAGGGAGGTGCTCCAGGCGTCCGGGGTTTTCCAGGCCGGCAAGACCCCTTTGGATGGCCAGCTCCCCTACCCCCAACCGGCGGGCAGCGGCCACCGCCAGGGCCAAGTTTTCGGCCTGATGCCGGCCGAGGAGGGGGGCCCGGTAGGCGCGCCCCTCCAGACCAAACCGGATACCCCCGGGATCGACCTGGACGAACGCCGGCCGCACCGGTACCAGGGGCGTGCCCTGGAGTCGGGCGGCCTCGAGGAGGGCCGCGAGGCCCTCCCCCCGAGCGGCGGTGAGTGCGGGCACCCCGGGCCGAAAGACCCCTGCCTTCTCCCCCGCAATCGCGGTAAGGCTCCGGCCCAAAAAGGCGGTGTGGTCGGAGGCGATCCGGGTGACGATAGCGAGCGCGGGGTCCTTGGCGTTGGTGGCGTCGAGACGGCCCCCCAGGCCGACCTCGAGCACCGCCCACTCCACCCCCTCCTCGGCGAAGTGGAGGAACGCAAGCGCGGTGGTGACCTCAAAAAAGGTGGCGCCGACCGCTTCGGCGTGGGTGCGGATCCGCCCGAGAAGACGCGCCAAAGCGCTCGCCGGGATTTCCCGACCGTCCACCGCGATTCGCTCGGCGTAGCGCTCTAGGTGGGGGCTTAAAAAGCGGCCGGTCCGACGCCCATCGGCGGCGAGCATGGCGGCCAGTGCCCGGGCGGTGCTCCCCTTGCCGTTGGTGCCCGCCACCAGCACCGCCTGGAAGGCCCGTTCGGGGTGGCCGAGGCGGTCCAGGAGCACCCGGATCCGCCCGAGCCCAGGGCGGATACCCATCCGCCGGCGCGAGTAGAGCCAGTCCAGGATATTGCGATCCACCTAGGACTCGAGCGACCGGGCGCAGTCGGGGCAGAGGCCCTCGAAGGCCAGCCAAGCCCGCTCCACCACCAGCTCGGGGTGCGCCGAACGGGCCGCTTCGACCAGCCCCCCGACCTCGAGGTCAAGGTCCAGCACCGCCCCGCAACGACGGCAAACCAGGTGGGGGTGGGGCTCGGTAAAGGCGTCGTACCGGGTGGGGCCACCGGTGTGAAGCGCGATGACCATCCCCTCGCGGACCAGGGCGTCGAGGGTGCGGTAGACCGTCCCCAGGCTGATCGAGGGAACCCGCTTCTTGACCTCGTGGTAGATCCAGGCCGCGTCGGGGTGGCGGCGGGTGGAGCGAAGCACCTCGAGGACCGCCCGACGCTGCCGGGTAAAGCGCTTAATCGCCACCCTTCACCCCCTTCAGGATGTCCGCCCCGCCCTGCTCCAGGATATCCAGGGCGAGCTCCTCGCCGAGCTCCCTGGCCTCCTCCACCGGCCCCGCGATCTCCCCGCGGATGAGCTCGCTGCCATCGGGGGCGGCCACCACGCCCTCGAGGCGAAGCTCATCGCCCTCGAGGTAGGCCAGCGCCCCGACCGGCGCCAGGCAGCCGGCCTCGAGCTTGGCCAGGAAGGCGCGCTCGGCGGTCACCCGGGCCTGGGTCTCGCGGTGGTTCAACGAGTAGGCCAACTCGTCGGCCAGGTCGTCCCCGCGGCGGACCTCAAGCGCCAGGGCCCCCTGCCCGGGGGCGGGCAGCACCACCTCGGGGTCCAGGAACTCGTCGATCCGGTTCCGGAGATCGAGCCGCAAAAGCCCGGCGGCGGCGATCACAATCGCGTCGTACTCGCCCGCCCCGAGCCGCTTGAGCCGGGTATCCACGTTGCCCCTAAGCGGGACCACCTCGAGATCCGGGCGGTAGGCGAGCAGCTGGGCCTTCCGGCGCACCGAGCTGGTCCCTACCCGGGCACCCTTGGGCAGCTGATCCAGCCGCTTCACCGCGTTCCGACCCACCAGGGCGTCGCGGGGGTCCACCCGCCGCGGCACCGAAGCGATGTAGAGGCCGTCGGGCTGCCTGGTGGGGAGGTCCTTAAGGGAATGCACGGCGATATCGATCACGCCGTCCAAGAGGGCCTGCTCCAGCTCCTTGACGAAGATCCCCCGCTCCCGGGGGTCGGCCCCGCGGTCCCCCGAGGTGGCGACGGTGCGAACGGTGAACTCGGTCTCGGGCCACTGCTCCTTCAGCCGCTCGACCACCCAACGGGTCTGGGCGAGGGCAAGCTGGCTACCGCGGGTGCCTACCACGACCGCGCGCATACGGCCTCCATGATACAAACCCCCCGGTTACCGACCAGGGGGCAGGAAGGTCACCCGGTCGCCGGTCTTCAGGGGGGTGGCCAGGCCCTCGAGGTAGCGGGCGTCCCGCCCGTTCACCAGGACCGTCCAGCGGGGCTTGAAGACAAACACGAAGCCCTCCTCCATCCAGAGCCCCTCCTCCACCGCCACCGGCCGTCGCTCCAGCGCCTGGTCAACCAGCGACGGCTCGAAAGCGAAGGCCTTCTCCAGGGCCTCGGCCAGGGTGCCGGCGGCCAGGCGCACCTCCAGGGGCTCGGGAAGGGCGGGGCGGGCCAGCCCCAAGGCCTCGATCCGTACCACCCTGCGCCCCTGGCCCAGCGCCCGGGCGGCCTCGAAGCCTGCCCGCATCACCTCCTCCTGGGCGGTAAGGTAGCCGGCCCAAAGCCCCACCCGCTCGCCCGGAACTACCTGCGCGAACGCGTTCAGGACGAAGGCGTAGGCCATCGCCACCCAGTCGGGCGGCACGTACCTGCGCTCGGGTCCGTAGCCGGCGTGCACCCGCCCAGCGCGGTGGAGGTAGCGGGCGAACTCGGCCGAGCTATCGACCCCGATGGTTCGGGCGATCCAGGCCGAGAAGAAGGTGCGCCGGATCCTCAGCTCGTCCTCCGGCACCCGCGACTCCCAGCCCAGCGCCTTGGCGGTTTCGGGGAAACGGGCGAGCGCGTCGTAGGCCGCCCTCACCCAGCCGGCGGCCCGCTCCAAGAGCGCCTCGGCGTCCAGGTGCATGGCCCGCCTGGCGGCATCGTCGATCCCGGCAAAGGCCAGGTAGCGGGCAAACCGTTCCTCGGGCAGGGGGGGGAGGCTCAAAATCCCCTCCAGCCGGACGTCCTCTCCCCACTTGACGGCCATGCCCTAAGCCTAGCAAAAAGGGCCCGCCGGGGCGGGCCCTTTTCTCTCTAGAAGCCGAACTCAGGCCTTTTCGGCCAGGTGCCCCCACTTCTTCATGAACTCGTCGTAGTCGAGCTCGTAGTAGTCCTTGTTGACCTCGGTGTAGACCTGCCACTCCTCGGGGAGGTCTTCCTCGGGGAAGATGGCGCTCACGGGGCAAGCGGGCACGCAGGCGCCGCAGTCGATGCACTCCTCGGGCTGGATGAAGAGCATGAATTCGCCTTTATCCTCTTCCTCGGTGGGGTGGATGCACTCGACCGGGCAGACCTCGACGCAGGCGCGGTCCTTGGTGCCGATGCAGGGTTCGGCGATGACGTGAGCCATTCCCAATCACCTCCTTTACTCCCCTAGCTTGCGGGTTCGCCTTCGCATAAGTCAAGGCCACAAGCGGCCGCCGCCGGGCCGCATGCCCCACCCGGGGCAAGCGTGCCCTAGCCGGCCTTCCCGAGGTATTTCGCCACCGTCGGCTGAACCCTCCGGAGGGTGTCCGGGTCGAGCTCGGCCACCTCCGGCCAGGGGCGGGCCCCCTCCTCGGGAAACTTGCGGGTCCCGTCCAGCACCAGCACCGGGCCAAAAGGGGCCTCCTCCACCCAGGCGTCGCGGGCGGGGTCAAGGTTGGCCAGAAGCAACCACATCAGCTGAACCGGGTCCTTGGGATCCACGCGATCATCGGTGAGGAGGAGTAGCCGGACCCCCTGGGCGCTTCCCTCCCGGAGGACCTTTCGGGCAAGGCCCCTGGCTTGGTGGGGCCGGGTCTTTTCCAGGGTGAGGGCGAGGACCCCAGGCCAGGCTGCCTGGGCACGCACTCCTGGGATCGCCACGGGCCCGGGTATCGCCGGGGGAGCAACCGGTCCGCCCTCGGCAGGCAGCTTCACCGTACCGTCCAGGATGAGTTTCCCGCCGAAGCCCACCGCGAAAGGGGCGTGATCCAGCACGTCCAGCGGCCCTTTAAGCACCTGGGTGTCGCGGCCCGGGAGCAGATGCGCCACCGCTTCGAGGAGGGCGTTGAAGCCGGGTTTGACCGGCACTTCGCCGTCCACCACCACCAGCATCTTGGCGAACATCATCTGCCCGAGCCCCAAAAGGGCGTAGGCGGATTTGAGGCCCTGGCCGGGGTAGCGCTTCCTGACACTCAAGTTCACCCAGTTGTGGGCCACCCCCTCGGGGGGCATGTGGTAGTCGACGAGCTCGGGGAGCAGGGCCTTCGCCGCCGGCAAGAAGAGGCGCTCGCTGGCCTCGATCAGCCAAGCGTCCTCCATCGGGGGCACCCCGACGATCGTCGAGGGGTAGATGGCCCCCCGCCGGTGGGTGATGGCGGTCACGTGGAAGACCGGGTAGCGCTCCTCCTGGGTGTAAAAGCCGGTGTGGTCGCCGAAGGGCCCCTCGACCTCCAGAGGCTCGGCGGGATCCACGTAGCCCTCGAGGACGAACTCGGCCTCGGCGGGCACCGGAAGGTCCACCGTCTTCGCCCGCACGAGTTCCACCGGACGGCCCCGCAAAAACCCCGCCAGGTGGTACTCGCTGATCCCGGGAAGCTCGGGCAGCGGCGCGGTGGCGGCGTAAGCAAGCACCGGATCGCCGCCCAGGGCCACCGCCACCGGAAGCCTTTTTCCCAGCGCCCGGGCCTTCTCGAAGTGGCGGCGGCCGGTCTTGTGGAGCTGCCAGTGCATGAGGGTCCGGTTCTTCGCCACCACCTGCATCCGGTACATGCCGACGTTCAGCTCCCCGGTCTCGGGGTCCTTGGTGATGACCTGGGGCAGGGTGATGAAGGGACCGCCGTCCTTAGGCCAGCACTTTTGCACCGGAAGGCGGAAAAGGTCCACCGCCTCACCGGCGAGGACCACCTCCTGCACCGGTACCCGCGCCACCCGCCTCGGGAAAAGCCCTCTCAGCTCCCGGAGCTTGGGGAGGAGGGCGACGAGCCCCCGAACCCCGGGCTCGGGGGCCAGGGCGAGCAGGCGCTCGACCTTCTCGGCGAGCGCGTCCAGGTTTTTCACCCCCAGGGCGAAGGCGGTGCGGTCCGGGGTGCCGAAGAGGCCGATCGCGAGGGGAAAATCCTTCCCCCGAACGTTTTTAAAAAGGAGCGCCGGCCCGCCGGTCTTGAAGGCGCGGTCGGCGAAGGCGGTGGCCTCGAGCTCGGCGGAAACCGGCTCGTCGATTTCCAGAAGCTCGCCCCGGGCCTTGAGCGCCCGGAGGTAGGCGCCGAGGTTCCGAAACACGCCCCAGCTTACCCGGCCCGCCGGCTTGCCTCGACCAACCGATCGAGCACCCGGGCCGGCGCCCCCTCGCTGAGGAGCAACCGGGCCCGCTCGACGCCGGCCTTTAGGCTCTCCGCCCGGCCGGCGGCGTAGATCGCCGCCCCGGCGTTCAGGGCCACGGCGTCGGCCTTGGGACCGCGCTCCACCCCCGAAAGGATCCGGCGGATCACCTCGGCGTTCTCCTCGGGGCCCCCGCCCCGGAGCGCTTCCACCGGCGCGGTGCCAAGCCCAAGCTCGGTGGCACGCACCCGGTAACGGGAAAGCGCGCCGTCTTGGACTTCCACCACCTCGTTCTCCCCGAGCACCAGCTCGTCCGCCCCCTCCCCGTGGACGACCAGCGCCCGCCGGACACCAAGGGCGGCAAGGGACCGGGCCATCGGTTCGAGCAGGGCGGGGTCGAAGACACCGAGCAGGAAGTAGGCGGGCCGCGCCGGGTTGGTGAGGGGGCCGAGGAGGTTGAAAACCGTCCGCACCTTAAGCTCGGAACGCACCGGGGCGACGTTCTTCATCGCCGGGTGGAAACTCCGGGCGAAGATAAAGCCGATCCCCACTTCGCGGACGAGCCGGGCCACCGCCTCGGGCCCAAGCTCGATTTTGACCCCGAGGGCCTCCAGCACGTCGGCCGAGCCCGACCGCGAACTCGCCGCCCGGTTGCCGTGCTTGGCCACCGGGATCCCGGCGGCGGCGGCGACGAAGGCGCTGGCGGTGGAGACGTTGAAGGTCCCCTTGCCGTCGCCGCCGGTGCCGACCACGTCGAGGGCCTCAAGCGCCCCCAGAGGAACCGGCACCGCCGCCTCCCGCATCGCCCGGGCGAAGCCGGCGATCTCGTCCCCGGCCTCGCCCCGCACCTTCAGCCCGATTAGCAGCCCGCCGAGCTGGGCCGGGGTGAGTTCCCCGGCCATCACCGCTTGCATCAGGCGGTACGCCTCCTCCTCGCTCAAAACCTCGCCCTCAAGCACCTTTCTGAGCTCTTCCATCGCCGCCTCCTTCCCAAACCCCCGCGAGCCAGGCCGGGGCCCGGTCGCGGTTTCGAACGTTAAGCGTAAGCACCGCGCAGGATTCCCGCACCCACCGGGCGAGCGGGTCCGGGCTTTTGTGGTGCACGCTGCCGAGGGTCGGCCGGTCGCACTCGAGCGCGGCCCGGATCGCCTCCCTGAGTTCCGGATCCTTGAGCTCCATGGGGCCGACCTCGTCGATCACCAGGACATGGGCGCCGGAAAGGGCCGACTCGAGCGCGCCTTTCGCCAACCCGAGCCCCTCCCCCACCAACCGGTAGCGCCCAACCCGCGGCTCGCCCAGCCCGGACTCGGCCAGTAGCGATCGGCGGCCGCTGGCCAGGTCCCATACGAAGAAGCCCCTGCGCTTGCCCCCTTCGCGCACCTCGCTGGTA
>WFNN01000107.1 GCA_015488545.1 Thermaceae bacterium
GTCGGTGAGCAGCGCGTAAGCGGGGAGAGCTAGAAGGGCGGCCAGGAGCAAGCGCTTCATCTTTCCAAAGTATACGGGCTGGGGTTGGGCGGGCGGGTCACATCACCTCCGGTGCCGGCACCCCGAGGAGGGCGAGGCCCTGCCTGAGGGTCTCCTTGACCACGGAAACGAGCCTGAGCCGGAGTTCCCGAAGACCTTCCGGGGCGGTGAGGACCGGGGTCGCTGGCTGGCCGTTTTCCTTCGCGTTGTAGTAGGCGTTCCAGGCGGCGGCGAGGTCCAGGAGGTGGGCCGCAAGCAGGTGGGGGGTGGGCTCGGCGGCGCTCTTTTCCACCGCCTCCGGAAAGCCGAGGAGGGCCTTGGCGAGGGCGGCCTCGTAGGCGGTGGCCTTTGCGGCCGCGCCTTCGGGTAGGGGGGCAGCGGGGTCCAAGCCCTTTTCCCGCGCTTTCCTTAGGATCGAGGCGGCCCGGGCGTGGGCGTACTGGAGGTAGGGGCCGGCGTCGCCCTCGAAAGAGAGCGCCTGGTCCCAGCGGAAGTCGATCTGGCGCCGGGGTTCGGTCTTTACCATGGCGAAGCGGATGGCACCGATGCCGACCTGTTCCGCCGCCAGCTCGGGGTCGGGGTGGTCGGGGTTTTTCTCAGCGATCACCGACCGGGCACGGGCCACCGCCTCCTGGATGAGCTCGTCTACGCTGACCACGTGGCCCTTGCGGCCGGAGAGCGGCCGGCCCTCGAGCAGCACGGTTTCGTAAGCGAGGTGAACGTGGTGGGCGGCCAGGTCTTCTCGGCCGAGGGCGGAAAGCGCAGCCTTCAGGACTTGCTGTGGGTAGCTCTGGCGCACGTCGATCACGTTGATGGTGGCGGTGGCGCGCCCAAACGGCATGGGTTCGCCCTCGGGGTGGCTGGTGAAGAGCGGCCGGCCGCTCGGCTGGGTGCCGTAGGGCCTGAACTTGAGGCCCGAGAGGAGCCCCATCTTCCAAAACTGCAAAGCGATGTCCTTGGCGGTGTAGGTGGCGGTTCCGTCGGAGCGGACGAGGACCAGGTAGGGGTCCTCCAGGCCAGGGATGAACCGGGAGGTATCGAAGACCAGGGCGCCCCGGTACTTACCCTCTTCGGGTTCGAAGACGTAGGGCGTGGCTTTAAGGAGACGCAGGGCCTTGTTCAAAAGCCCCTCGCGGACGATGTCCGATTCCCATAAGAGCACGTCGTATTCGGCCCCGAGCCGCCACATGGTGGCGAGCTGGGCGCGGAGGATTTTCTCGATTTCGTTCCTTAGCTCGCCGGCCTCGAGGCGTTTGAGCACCGCGCGGATCCCCGGCTCAAGCGCAGCTTTTTTCCCCTCCTGGCCGAGCTCCTGGTGGAGCCGCACGTAGAGCCTACCCGCGTAGTGGTCGTACTTCTCGCCCTCCCCCGGGGCTTCCCCGTAGCGGTCAATGGCGAAAAGGCTTTCCGCCGCCTGGCGGCCGGTGTCGTCGATATAGTTTTCGACCTCGACCTCGAACCCGGCGTAGGCCAGGATCCGGGCCACCGCGTCGCCCAGGGCGACGTTCCGGAGGTGCCCGATGTGGAGCTCCTTGTTGGGGTTGACCGAGGTGTGCTCGACGACGACCTTGCCGGGCCTTCTGGGAAAGGGCGCGGGCGGGGCGCTGGCGGCTTCGACTAAGTAAGCAGGGTCGTAGGCGAAGTTCAAAAACCCCCCAACGGGAATGACCTCCCGCACCCCGGGGATAGGGGGCAGGGCAGAGGCGAGCTCCTTGGCGATCTGGGGCGGCGGTTTTTTCAGGATCCGGGCAAGTTGGAAGGGGAGAGGGGTGCCGTAGTCCCCGGGCTTTCCCTTGGGGGCGGGTTCCACCGGTACCGCCGTCGGCGGTTCCACCCCCAGGGCTTGGAGGGCGGTTTTCAGGGCGTGGCGTAGGGGGGCTTTGACGTCCTGCATCGGGGCTCCATCCTAACCGAGGCCGATCCGGGGTAAAAGCAAGGGGGCAAGGAGCCCGGTCAGAAGCCCCGCCACCGCCATCGCCAGGCCCCCGGCGGCGAGCGCCTCGGCCCCTTCTTCGGCGGCCCGCGCGGTTCCTATCCCGTGGCTTGCGGTACCCAACGCCGTCCCCAGAAGGAATGGGCACCGCACCCCCAGGGTCCGGAGCACGGGTACCCCGAAGGCGGCCCCCAGGATCCCGGTGAGAATCACCAGGGGAACGGTAAGGGCCGGATCGGCCCCGTAGAGCGGCGCCAGGTCCACGGCGATGCCCGAGGTCACCGACTTGAACGCCAGGGCCCGTTGAAGGGTTTCGGGTGCCCCCAGGGCACGGGCCAGCAGCGGGGTGGCTAGGAGGCTGGTGGCTGCTCCCGCCGCTACCCCCAGGAGGAAGCGGAACGCGTGACGGCGGATCGCCTGCCACTCCCGGTGCATGGCGTAACCGAGCGCCACCACCGCCGGCTTGAGGAGCCAGACCAGCGCCCGCGTGCCTGCCTGGTAGTCGCCGAGGGCCCGGCTGCTCCCAACCGCCAGCAGAAGAACGGTCACCGCCAGCGCCACCGGGTTGGTCCAGGGGCGCGGCCAGCGGCGGTACACCGCCAGGGCGGCGAGGTAGACGGCCAGGGTCAGGAGGAGCCAGTGCACCCGCCCCTCCCCACCGCACTCACCGCCGCCAGGGTAAGCAGGGTTCCAAGCCCCAGGGCCAGCCCGACCGCCGCCGCGTGTTTCAGGAGGAGGGGCGCGAAGGCCAACACGCCAACCCCCACCGGCACAAAGAAAAGCGCCATCCAGCGGAGGAGAAGACCGGCCGCTGGGGACACGGCGCTTTCCGGCAGCCCGAACCTGAGCGCGAGAAAGAGGAGAACCATGCCCCAGAGGCTGCCGGGTAGCAACCCCAACACGCGGGCGAGCCCCTCGCCGGCCAGCCAGGCACCTCCGATGATCGCAGCGCTAAGGGCCAACCGCACGGCGTTCCTCCAGTGCACGTTTTAGCTGTTCGGCCGCGGGGCGGTTCATCCCTGGTACGCGGGCGAGTTCTTCGACGCTCGCTTCCTCGAGGGCCTTAAGATTTGGGAAGGCCTCGGCCAGGGCCTGCCGGCGTCGCTCCCCGATCCCTGGGATGCCTTCGAAGAGGCTCTTCAGCACTTTTTTTCCGCGGCGCTCGCGGTTGTAGCGAACCCCGAAACGGTGGGCCTCGTCGCGGACGTGGATCAGAAGGCGGAGACCGGGGTGGTCAAGGGGCAGTGCCAACCGCCGACCGGAGGGGAGCACCAGGACCTCTTCACGTTTGGCCAGCCCGACCAGCGGCACCCGGAGCCCGGCCCGGGCCAGGCCCCGTTCGGCGGCCCGGACCTGACCGATTCCGCCGTCGATAAGCAGCAGGTCGGGGACCGGAAGCGCGCTAAGTCGGCCGGAAAAGCGGCGGTGCACCGCCTCCTCGATGGCGGCGTAGTCGTCGGCGTGGCCGGGGGTGCTACGGATTCGCATCCGGCGGTACTCGCTCTTCTTGGGTCGTCCCCCCTCGAAGACCACGATGGCGGCCACGGTGGCTTCACCGAACAGGGTCGATACGTCCACCCCTTCGATCCGCCAGGGTCGTGCGGAAAGGCCGAGGGCCTCGGCGAGGCTCTTAAGGGCAGGGTGGTCGCCCTTTTTCTCCAACCGGGCCATCTCGGCTTCCAGGGCTGCCCGGGCGTTCTTTTCAGCGAACTCCAGGAGCTTTTTCTTTTCCCCGCGACGGGGGATTCGGAGCCGAACCCGGCGGCCGGCGCGGCGGGCGAGGGCTTCGGCGAGGAGCGCTTGGTCGGGTACCGGGAAGGGTAGGAGGATCTCGGGCGGCAGGGGGCTCGCTTCAAGGTAGTAGTCGCGGAGAAAGGCGGCGAGGATTTCGTCGCCGCCCTTCTCTTCGGCCCCTTCCAGGAACCGCGCCACCCGGCCCAGGATCCGACCGCTGCGGAGCTGGAAAAGCTGCACAGCGACGTAGCCGCCGGCGCGGGCGAGCCCCAGGAAGTCCAGGTTTTCCCGCCGGCCCAGGACGGCCTGCTGGCGGGTGGAGAAGAAGGCCTCGAGGGCCTGGATCGTGTCCCGGATCTCCGCCGCGCGCTCGAAATTGAGGTCACCGGCGGCCCGCGCCATTTCCTCCTTGAGCTCGTCGATGAGCGCGTCGACCTCGCCGGAGAGCACCCTTTCGACCTGCTGAACCACCCGGGCGTAGGCCTCGGGGTCGGCGAGACCGGCGCAGGGGGCCAGGCAACGGCCCATCGCGTGGTTGAGGCAGGGGGTTTTCCGCCGCCGCATCGGCGAACCCGAGTTCTTGCGCAGGGGGAAGGTGCGGTCGATGAAAGCCTTGATCCGCCGCACCGCCCCGGCGTTGGGGAAGGGGCCCCAGTATTTTGCGCCATCCTCCTTGATCTGGCGAACGATCTGAAGGATGGGGTAGGGCTCGTTCGTGAGCTTCAAAAAGGGGTAGTGCTTGTCGTCCTTCAGGAGGATGTTGTGGAAGGGGCGGTGGGCCTTGATTAGGTTGGCCTCGAGAAGGAGCGCTTCAACCTCGTCCCGGGTCAAGATGAAATCCAGCGCATCCGCTTCGGCGGCAATCTCCGCCGGTTTCCCCTCGGCGTGAAAGTAGCTGGTGACCCGGGCCCGCAGGTTCTTGGCCTTCCCCACGTAGCGCACCTCACCGTCTCGCTTGAACAGGTAAACCCCCGGGGCGCCGGGAAGGGCGGGCAGCTCGTCGAGGCGCATCGCCCTTAGTTTAGGGAGCCGGGACACCCGGCCGGGTTGCCCCGGTTACCATGGAGCCATGGAAGCCCTGTACCAGGCATGGAACGAGTTGCTTGGGTGGATGCGGGAGTACGCCGACGCGAAGGGCGCACGTTTCATCGTCGAGGCCGACTTCCCGAACCAGATCTACCGGTTGCACCGCCCCCTGAGGCTCCCCACCCCGGTGATGAGCGCTTCCCTGGCCTACCCCAACCAGGAGCGCTTCCTGCTGGCGGCGGTGTCCCCACCCCAAGTCCGGGACCCCGGGATCGAGATCCGGGTGGTGAAGGCCCATATCTACCTGCACTTGCACCTCGGCAACGAAGGCCTGGAGTATGAGGGCCGGGCCTTTACCAAACGGCGGTTTTTCCAGTTGGCCGAGACTGCCCAGAAGGCCTTGGCGCCGGTGGGTTAAAAGAGGGCGATCACCCGCGCCGGCACCCCCGAGGCCCCGGCCACCGGCGGCGCTCCCACGAAGGCGTAGGCGCCGGCTTCGGGCACCCGATCGAGGTGGGCCAGGTTTTCCAAGCCAAAGCGACCCGCCGGCAGCACGATCCGGTGGACCGGAAAATCCTCCGAGGCTCCGAAGTCAAGGCTCAGGGTGTCGGTTCCCAGGGCCAGGGCGCCCCGTTCCACCACCAGAAAGTGGGCGGCTTCCGCCGAGAACCCGGGGAAGTGCATCACGCCCTTCGCGTCCATATTGCGGTAAGCGGCGGGGTCTTTGGCCCGGTGGGACCAACCGCTATCCAGCGCTACCAGCGCCCCCCGGGGTAGGCGGCCGTGCTTTCTCTCCCACTCAAGCAGGTCGTCCACGCCGAGCCTGGCGTCGGGGTCTTGAGCCTTGAGCCGCACCACCGCCAGCGGCAGCACTAACCACGCGGCGGGGATCGCCTCGGCGGTGGCCGTCCCGCCGAAGTGAGCGGGGGCGTCGAGGTGGGTTCCCAGGTGTTCGGCGTGGGCCAGGGCCCGCGCGTAGTACCCCGATTCCCGGTAGTGGGCGAGCACCGTGGCTTTGAGGGCATGGTCCTCTTCCCCTGGCCAGGTGGGGAAGTCCGGGGTCAGAGGGTGGCTCAGGTCGACCCGACGGGTGAAACCCTGTGACGGGGGCGGTGGCGCGTGGGGGGGCGGCGATCCGCCGCCCCCCTGGTGGGTGGCAAAGACGATGCCGGGGGCGCACACGGCCTACCTCCGGGGGAGCCGGAGCATGCTGTAGGTGATCAGCGCGAAGGCGATCAGGGCCATCATCGGGATGGTGAGCCAGCCTCCGAGGTAGTGGACGTACTGGGTGTTGCAGGGAATGGGGGTGGCGGCTGTCTCTTATACACATCTGA
>WFNN01000108.1 GCA_015488545.1 Thermaceae bacterium
CCCCCGGCTTGGCCCCTACCACCTCCCCCACCGCCATCGCCGAGGGCTCCTGGATGTAGTACAGACCGGCGTAAAAGTAGGGATGCGGGCCAGGCCGAACTTCCTCGGGGTAGTAAAAACCCAGCGTGCACCAGGGAACCGGCTCCAGCGGCCAGGGAACGAGCGCCCGGAAGCTTTCCGGATCAACCTTCAACGGGTTTACCCGCAGCGCCCGTACGGCGGGTTGGGCCAAGGCCTGCAAAAAGGCCGGGAATTCCTCGCCCAAAAGCGAGGCCATGCGCTTCAGGAAGGCGCCAGGGATCTCCACGCCGAAACCGTATCATGGGGGCAATGAAGCTGGTTCGCCTGCCCAACCGGCTGTACCTGGCGGAGGCCGCCCGTGTGCCCGAAGGCGCGTGGGACGCCCCTTTCCTGGTGGTTATTCAGGTCGACGGCCACCGCACCCTGGTCCTGCCCGAGGAACACCTCCCGGAGGGCGTCAAAGCCGAGGGGCCGTTCGTGGCGCTGGCCTTCGAGGGGCCCCTGCCCCTGACCATGATCGGCGTCCTTGGTAGGGTTGGTTCGATCTTAGCCGAGGCCGGGGTGAGCATCTTCGCCTACTCCGCCTTCGAAACCGACTACATCCTGGTTCGCGAAACCTATCTGAAGCTCGCCCGCACCGCGCTGGAAGAAGCCGGCTACCAGGTGGTGGGCTAGGTGGTCGTGGGCCTGGGTGTGGATCTGGTGGAGGTGGCGCGGATTCGCCGGCTGCTTCACCGATACGGCGAGCGGTTCCTCCTCCGGGTCTTCTTCCCCGAGGAGCGCGCCTACGCCCTGGCCCAAGCCGACCCCGCCCCCTCGCTAGCCGCCCGCTTCGCTGCTAAGGAGGCCTTCGTGAAGGCCTACCCCGGGGCGGTCACCATCGCCCAGGTAGGGGTGGTGGGAAACGCCCCGCCGCGCCTTGCCTTCCGCCCTCCGCTGGCGGAGGAATTCCGGTCCCGTGGCCTCATCGCCCACTTATCCCTGAGCCACGAGCGCACCCACGCGGTAGCGGTGGTGGTGCTGGAAACCCGCTAGCGACCCTCGGTGATCCGCCACTCCCGGCGGAGAATCCAACGCACCATGGCTCGGAGCTCACCGTCGGGCAGCTTTTTCCGGTCCTGAGCCGGCATCACCCGGCGGATCCCGTAGGCGGTGGTGGTCCGGGGGTCGTACCACTTGCCCTGGCTACCGTGGCGGACGCTATCAAAGAGCTTTTGCTCGGCGTCCGGATCGCCTTGGTAGCGCTGGGCGATGGCCTTGAAAGAAGGCCCCACCAGCGGGTTCCGGATGTCGTGGCAATTGGTGCAGCCTTTCTTAAGAAAGAGCCCCTGAACCTCCTCGGGGCTGAGCGAAGGCGCCGAAGGCTCGCCCCGGAGCCACAGGAAACCAGCGTACCCCAGCCCGAGCACCACCACCGCCAGGGCCAGGTAACGGGCGTTAACCCCCCGCAACATCAAAAGTCCCTCCGGGAAAAGACTCGCTGGGCCCGCCATGCGGGCACCAAGATCCAGAGTAGAAGCGCAAGAAGCGCGAGCAAGAGCCCCAGGTTCGACCCCAGGAACTTGTTGAAGACCGCCCCGGTGTAGCCCATGAGGGCAGCGGTGTCGAGCTTAAGGAGCACCATCACCCGGGCCAGGTCCACCGGGTTGACCATCGAGAGCCCGATCACCCACGGGTCGATGGGGTAAGCCTCCGCAAGGATGATGAAGAGCAGGAGCAGGCTGTCGTATATCATGGTAAGGGAAAACCAAATCCCGATGGCCAGACCCAGGGCCCGAACCCGTTCGTCGTGAGCCACCCCGATGTAGAGGGCCAGGGCGGTGAAAACCAAGCTCACCAGGGTACCTGCCAGGAGCACCAGGCCCACCTGGGCCCAGTCGACCGGGTTGCCGATGGCGTAAAGCAAAAACGGCACCCCTGCCCCGACCAGGTAGGCCAGTGCCAAGGCCAGCGAGAGCCCCAGGTACTGGCCCCGGAACACACTGGCCCGGTGAACCGGCTGGGTAAGCACCAGGAGGGCGAAGTCGCGGTTGGCGTAGTGGTACATGAGGCCGAGCACCAGGCTAACGAGCGGAACCACCAAAATGACCAGGTTCAAAACGCTGACCACCGCTTGGGTGGGCTGGTCCCCGAGGTAGAGGATGCCCCCAGACACGGCGGCAAATAGCAACGCGTACCCCAGAATCCATCGGCTTCTCAGGAGGTCCGAAAGGGTGTACTTAAAGATCTTGTAGGTCGTTCCCCTCATGCCCCCTCCATTAGCCGGGCCACCGCCCGCTCGAGCCTCGCCTCGCCGGTGCGAGCCCGGAGCTCCTCGACCGCCCCAAAGAAGATCACCGAGCCCTCGAGCAGAAAGAGCACCCGGTCGGCGAGTTCCTCCAGCTCGCTCATCACGTGGGAGGTCATGATGATGGTCTTGCCCCCGTCCCGGGCCGCAGCCACCAGGTCCTTAAACCGGCTGGACGCCAAAGGATCCAGGCCAGCGGTGGGCTCGTCGAGGATCAGGACTGGGGGGTCAAAAAGGAAGGCTAGAAGCGCCGAAAGCTTCTGGCGGGTGCCCCCGGAGAGCACCCTTGTCGGCTGGTTCAGGGCCGGGCGAAGGGCGAAAAGGTCGAGGAGGGCGTCGAGCCCCTTTCCCCTTTCGCCACGGAGCTCCTGAATCCAGCGGATCACCTCCCCCACCGTGACGTTCTCCGGAAAGCGGGGGTCCTGGGGCATGTAGCCGATCCGGGCCCGCACCGCCGGGTTGCCGAGGGCCTCCTCGCCGCCCACCCGGATCCGCCCCCCGTCGGGAACCACCAGCCCAAGGATGGACTTCATAAGGGTGGTTTTCCCAGACGCGTTGGGACCCACCACCGCGGTGACCCGCCCCGGTTCGAAGCGGGCGTTTACTCCCTTCAAAACCTCTAGGGTGCCGTATCGCTTGGTGAGGGCTTCGACTTCGACCATAGGATTTGAAACATCATCGGTTGATCGTCTTCGATCGCCTTGGGCGTAAACACGGGGAAGACCCGCTCCGCCTGGTTCATCAACTGTACCAGAGGGCTGTGCAGCAACACGAGGGCCTGGGGGTAGTTTTCGGCCATCATGGCAAAGAGGCTCACCGGGCGATAGGGAACATCGCCTATCCCGTCCTTGTTGAGATCGTAGCCTTGGTACTTGTCCCAGTAGTTCTTGAGGTAGGAATTGTAGGACTCGGTGGAATTGGTGGTGACATCGAAGGTGTTCCCTAGGAAGTTGTTGTACATGAAGATCATGCCCATCGAGTTGGCAAAGATCCTGAGGGCGTAGCCGTTTTGGACGAAGTCGTTGGCGTAGACCGAGGTCCGGTTCGAGCCGTCGGCGTAGATCCCCACCGTGTTACGGAAAAAGACGTTCCGGCGGATGTCGGAGTCGTCGATGTCCTTGAGCAAAAGCCCGTAGGAGGCCCCGCCCCAGTTGTACTCGAAGCGGTTATCGACCATGAGGGTGTGCTTGGAATACATTACCGCCACTCCGGCGCCCGAGTGGCGGAAGACGTTGTGCCGGAAGACGTTCTTTTCGCTGAACATGAAGTGGAGACCGTAGCGAACCTGGTTTTCGCTGACGTTGTTGACGATGCGGCTGTCCCGGACGAACTCGAGGTAGATCCCGTCGCGGTGGTGGGCCACGTAGTTACCCTCGATGTCGACGTCGTAGGAGTTCCACAGGTGAATGCCGTTGCCGGAGTAGAGCTCGTTTTCGGCGTTGGAGACGATGTAGTTGTCGATGATCCGGCAATGGCGGGAGCGCTGCAAATAGATGGCGAAGAAGTTGTCGATAAAACGATTCTTTTCGACCAGGCAGCGTTCAGCGTCGACGAACTTCACCGCCGCCTGGTCCTCGACGAAGTTTACCCCGGCCCCCCGGAACTCAAAGCCCCGGATCGTGACCCCGTTGGCCTTGACGGTGAGGATCTCCACCTTGCCCTCGCCGTCGATCACCGGCAGGTTCTTGCCGACAAGGGTCACGCTCTTTTTGAGCACCAGGTGGCCCTCGGCGTAATGCCCCCCGTCCACCACGATGGTGTCGCCGTCCTGTGCCGCCTGAAAGGCGGCCCGGAGGGTGCGGACCTCGCAGGTAGAACAAACCGTGATGGTGCGGGCCCAAACCGGGACCACCAGCAACCAAATCAGGAAAAACCAGCGCCTAAGGAACATTTCGCGGCCGGATAAACTTGGAGACGTTCTCGGGGCTGAAACCGGACTCCCGGATGACGTTGGGCAAATCCTTCCAGAGCAGCTCAAGGCCGTCAAACCGCTGTTTAAAGGCGTCGAGGTCCGCCTTGCTGGCGAACGCGGTGATGCCCAGGCTCATCGGGCTCCTGAGCCCGACGCTCTGGAGGTAGTAGGCGCTCTCGGCCGGAATCAGCTTCTTGGGATGGGCGAAGTCGGTGACGTAGACCGCCCCCACCTCGCTGGGCTTTAGGTCGTAGATCATGTAGGCGACCATGCACTCCACCGAGTCGAACTTGTACACCTTGCCCTTATCGGTGATCAGCTCAGCGGCGTAGCGGGGGTCGGCGATGATCATCTTGCAGAACGCGCAGATGTCCTGGCCGTAGTTAATGGGCACAGGCCCTTTGGGCCTGCACCCTACCAGCAGCGCAAGAAGCAGCAGGATCCAGAGGAAGCGAGCGCGCATGCGGTCAGTTTACCCCTGCACCACAGCGCGGGTCGCTTCGCTCCTGGGCCACGCCACGACCACAGCCAGCACCGCCACGACGAACCCCGCCAAAAGCACCCAGAACCCCGCCGCCGGCAACGAGGAAATGACGAAGTTCATGAAGTGCTTGGTGCCGAACATGGGCGGCGTGTAACCCGAAATCCGAATGGGGGCGCGGGGATCGACGGTGTGACCGAACTGCCAGAGACGGTAGTAGAAGTCGGCCAAGCTGAACGCCGCAAAGACCGCGTAGTACCCGAGCCACCAGTAGAAGGCTCGCCGCGAACCCACCAGCGCCACCCAGAGCCCCCAGAGGACGAGGATGCCGGTGAGCACCGGGAGCACCTTGAACTCCCAGAACATGCTCTCGGTGAGCTTCATGAAGCCCACGTAGTGGTTGAGGTCGTTGATGATGTCCACCTTACCGGTGAGCTTGTAAAGCCAGATCCACATGTCCAGGCCCTCGGGGTACTGGGGGGCCTGCAGATGGTACCCCCAGAGCGGGAAAAAGTACGACGCGATCCCGAGCACCGCACTCACCGCTACCAGAACCCTGGCGAGCAAAGGGATTTTCGCAGCCTTCGCCATAAGCCTACACCTCCCACTCCATTACCGGCGAAGGGGGCCGGGGCAGGTGTCCCCCCCGGCCCCCCCTCGGACGCGCTAGGTTACTGCTCGACGATCCACTTCCCTTCCTCGCCGCCGCCGCGCCAGATCATCGGCGGGTTGGCGTCGGCGGGGGAAACCCGCACGTAGCCCTGCATCTCCTGGTGCAGCGCGGAGCAGAAGTCGGTGCAGTAGAAGGGGTAGACGCCGGGCTTGGTCGGCTTCCAAACCAAGGTCTTGGTCTCGCCGGGCATGATCAGGTTGTTCGCGGTCGGCGCCCCGAACACCGCAAACCCGTGCGGGATGTCCCAGTCCTGCTCGAGGTTAGTCACGTGGAAGTAGACGGTGTCGCCCACCTTCACGCCCTCGATGTTGTCGGGGACGAAGTGCGAGCGGATCGCGGTCATGTAGACGTGGACCTCGTGGCCCTTGCGCACCACCTTGACCTGCTTTTCGCTCTTGGTAGCGTAGGGGTGTTCGTTCTCCTTGAGGTTGTAGATGCGGGCCTGCTTGTCCTTAATCAGGCTGGCCGGCAGCGCCTGGGCGTAGTGCGGCTCGCCGACGGTGGGGAAGTCGAGCAGGAGCTTCATCTTGTCGCCGGTGATATCGATCAGCTGAGCCGACTGGTTGAGCTCGGGGCCGGTGGGGAGGTAACGGTCCTTGGTGATCTTGTTAAGCGCAACCAGGTACTTGCCCCACGGCTTCGCCGAGTCGCCGCCCGGGATCATCAGGTGGCCGATCGAGTAGTAGACCGGGATGCGGTCGACGATCTCGCCGGTCGACCACTTCCACTTGATGACTTCCGAGCTGATGAAGCAGGAGGTGTAGGCGTAGCCCTTGCCGTCGGACTCGGTGTGGAGCGGCCCGAGGCAGGCGTTCTTCACGTAGTGGTCGAGCACCGACTCGAAGTCGAGGATGGGGATGCCGTAGGCGTCACCGGCGAACTTCTTCTCCTTGATCGCCTTGATCATCTTGTCAAAGGAGAAGACCGCCATCGTCGCCGAAAGCTTGCCGTCACCCAGGATGTACTTGCCGTCGGGGCTCACGTCCACACCGTGCGGCGACTTGGGGGTGGGAATGAAGTAGACGACGCCCGGGCACTGATCCGGCTTGATGACCTTCTCCTCCTTTACGATCTCGGAGAAGGCCATGTGCTTCTTCTCGTCGTACCAGTTGTGGGCGTAGGGGGTGTTCCAGGTCTCGTACTTACCCTCCTTGATGCACTCCTCGGCCCGCTTCCAGTTGACCGCGGCGATGAAGTCCTTGTCCCGCTGCGAGGCGTTGATCTCCAGAAGGGTGTGGGCCTCCTCGGTGTTGTACGAGGTGAAGAAGCACCAATCGTGCGAGGGCCCCTTGCCGCAATGGGCCAGGTCGTAGTCGAACCCGGGAACCAGGATCTGGAACGCCAGGCTCATCTTCCCGGTGTCGGGGTCGATCTTGATGAAGGAGAGGGTGCCCTTGAAGTTCCCCTTGTACTGGTCGATGGGGATATCCCGCTGCGGGATCGGCACCGAGAAGCGGGTGCCGGCGGTCAGGTACTCGGTGTTTTCGGTGACGAACGAGCTGGGGTGGTTACCCGCCGAGTTGGGGATCTCGATGATCTCCGAGGTCTCCATGTACTTAAGGTCGATGCGGGCAACGCGCGGGGTGTTGTTGGCGTTGATGAAGAGCCAGCGCCCGTCGGGCACACCGTTGGTCATGGAGAGCTCGGGGTGGTGGGTATCGTCCCAGGGGATGAACCCGTGGGAGGTCATCAGCATGGGCTTGGTCTCGGGGTTATACCCATAGCCGTTCCGCGGGTTCTGGGAAAAGACCCCGATGATCTTGAGGAGCCGGCCGGAGGGCAACCCGTAGACGCCCACCTGACCGTTGAACCCGCCAGATAGGAAGGCGTAGAACTCGTCGTACTCCCCAGGCGCCACGTAAACCTTCTGCGCAGCGTCCTGGGCCAAACGGGTCGCGGTCTTGCGCGCGCCAACCGCGACGAAGGCCAACGCCGCCACCAAGGCGAGCGCCAGCGCAACCTTGATCCTGCCTTTATTCATATCTCCGCCTCACCTCCTCTACTCGGACCGGTGCAGGGGTGGCTGTATACCCCTGCGCCAGGCTCCGGTACACCTTAAATTTAGAGACCAATGAGTGGGGCGTATGTCCCGCCCGTACGGCTTTTTCGGAAGAGCATTGCCCCGGGACTTGCGTCCCGGGGCAATGCCCGTAAGGGTTGCTACTTCACCTCGGTCTTACCGGTGGCGTCGATGTAGCGAAGGTACTCGTAGATGGCCCGGAAATCCTCCTCGGGGACCCCGGAAGGCGGACGCATGACGGTGAGGTACTGCTGCAAGAGCGCCTTGGCAATGGGGTCGTTCCAGACCATCTCCTCGGTGTTCAAGAATAGGTTCATGATCCACTCGGGGCTTCGGGCCAGGGTGACCCCTTTCAGCGGCGGACCCACGTAGCGCTTGGTGATCTTGTGGCAGGCGGAGCAGTACTGCTCAAAGAGCTTTTCCCCTTTTTTCGCCAGATCGAGGTTAACGCACGGATCAAGCTTAATGGTCTTATCGGCGTAGGGGCCAATCCCCTTGGGAAGCCCCTTGGGCGGGAGCTTGGCCTCGACCTGGCACTTGGTCTGAGTGGCCAGGGCCGAGGCGCCCTCGCCGATTGCGAAAGCCAGACCTGCCGCAAGCAAAAGGGCTTTAATCCAACGCAAACCGCTCACCTCCTCCAGGGGTCACGATAGCACCCCAAGTGGGCATGGGAACAGGTTCACATGTCCCGTGCCGGTTAAGCTATAGAAACCGATGCTGGAACGGCTCGAGGTCCAAAACCTGGCGGTCATCGCTGCCGCCGAGCTTGAGCTCGGGCCCGGCCTGAACGTACTTACCGGCGAGACCGGGGCCGGGAAATCGCTTCTGGTCGACGCCCTGGCCCTGCTCCTTGGAGGCCGGGGCGGCCCCGGGCTGGTCCGCCCCGGGGCCGAAGCCGCCCTGGTCACCGCCTGGATCAACGGCCGGATCTATAGCCGCCGGGTGGGGCAGCGGAGCACCCCTCGGATCGAGGGCGAGGTGGTAACGCTGGAGGAGCTCGCCGAAGCGGTCGGGGGCCATGTGGCCCTCTTCGCCCAGCACGCCGCCCAAACCCTGACCCGTCCGCGGGCCCAGCGGGCAATGCTGGACGCTCTCGTCCCCGGCGAGCTTCTAAACCGCTACCGCCGGGCCTACCGGAAGCGGGAAGCGCTCGCCGCCGAAGTCCGAAGGCTTCGGGAAAACACCCGCGAGCGGGAACAGCGACTGGACCTCCTCCGCTTTCAGATCGAGGAAATCCGGTCGGCCGGCCTCGACCCTGGAGAGGAAGAGGAGCTGCTTCGTGCCCGGGAGCGCCTTCTGCATCTCGAAACCCTCAGGGAGCGGCTCGCCGAGGCGGTGGCCTGGCTCACCGGCGAGGCCGACGCGGCCGGCGCGGTGGGTCGGGCGACCGCGGCGGTAGAGGCCGCGGCACGCCACGACGCGGGTCTTTTACCCCTGGCCGAGGAGCTCGCCGCGGTTGAAGCGTCCGTATCGGCCCTGGCGCGTGAACTCGAGGACCGCCTTCTGGGCCTCGAGGCCGACCCCGATCGGCTCGCCGGGGTCGAGGAGCGGCTTGCCCTTTACCAGCGGCTCAAACGAAAGTACGGCGACACCACCGAGGACGTTCTCGCCTACCTCGACGCCGCCGAACGCGAACTCGCCGAACTGGAGAACGCCGAAGACCGCCTGGCCGAAGCCGAAGCCGCCCTGGCCGAAGCCGAAGCCGCCCTGGCCGAAGCCGCTGCCCAGCTTTCCCGCGCCCGGAGCGAGGCCAAGGCTCGGCTGGAGGCCGGGGTCGCCGAGGAGCTCGCAGCCCTGGGGCTCGCCGGAGCGGTCTTCCGGATCGAGCTAGAAAGGCTCACCGAGCCCGGCCCCCACGGGGCCGAGGAAGTGCGCTTTTTCTTCAGCGCCAACCCCGGCCTGCCCCCCGCCCCGCTGGAAAAGGCGGCCTCGGGGGGCGAGCTTTCCCGCACCCTGCTGGCCCTCCTCCTCGCCAGCGGGCTGAAAGCCGAAACCGTGGTGCTCGACGAAATCGACGCGGGGGTCGGGGGGGAGGCGGCCCGGGCGCTGGCCGACCGGCTGGCCGAGCTGGCGAAACGCCACCAGGTCATCGTGGTCACCCACCTCCCCCAGATCGCCGCTTTTGCCCAAGTCCATTACCGAATCGTTAAAGTGGCCGGGGAAGCCCGGGCCGAGCGGGTCGATGGCACCGCCCGCATCCGGGAACTCGCCCGCATGCTGTCGGGAACCTACAGCCAGGAGGCGCTCCGCCACGCCGAAGCCCTCCTAGCGATCGCGGCGGGCAAAGACCCAAGCGGCGAGCCCAAAAAGAACCAGAAAAGCGAGGAGGAAGCTCACCCCTAGAGGGGCGTAGCCCACCTGACCCAGGAGCTTGTCGAGCAGGTAACCGACGGGCCCCACCAACACTGGGGCGGAAAGCGCCTTCAGCAGGCTAACCCGGAGGATCTCCAGGGGGTTCGCGAAGATCACCCCGAGCAAAAAGCCCTCCAGGGGGTAATCGCGGAACGCCACCGAGAGCGCGATCACCACTGGGTCGTAGGCGAGAACCAAAAGTCCCCAAAAAAGCAGACCGATTCCCAGCGCCCGACCCGGTTCCAGCGCCAGCGCCCCGGAGAGCGCCGCCACCCCCACCCAGAATGCGATCACCAGCACCAGGGCGAGGAGGAGCCAAAGCCCGTGGGCCGGGGAAAGACCGAGCAGGGAAGCGGCCATCCCCCCGCCCAGCAGGAAGGGGAAGAGGAAGCCGAGGCCCACGCCGAAGGCGGCGGCCAGGTAAAGCCGCCCCGCTCCCCGGGGCATTGCGGCCCAGAACGCCCACTCCTCGCGGCCGGCGAGCAGCGGCACGGCGAGCGCCAGCACCGCCGGGGGAACAAAAAGCAGTACCAGCCCGTAAACGCTGAGCACCGCCACACCCTCGGGCCGCCCCCGGAAGGCCAGGGCCAAGAGCGCGAGACCCGTCCCCAGCACCCAAGCCCAGGGGTTCCTAAGCACTTCCCGCAGGTAGAGGAGCAAGAAACCCTTCATCGTATCGCTAGACCGGGGGCACCCAGGGGTGCTTCTTGCCTTCCTCGAGGATCGCCCGCCAGGTGTAGAACTTGGCACCTTTCAGCCTGTGGTCCTTGATGAAGGCCAGGGCCGCCTCCTTGGTGGCAAACGCCGCCAACCCACCGCCCATCGGGGTGCGGATCCGGGGGTGATGGACCACCACCATCCGGTCGGCGTCCTTCAAAACGGCTTTCCGACCGGTGGAAGCGGCGTAATCGGCTAGGTACCACTCCTTGGGCTTAACCCGAACGGTGGGGCCGTAGGCCGCGTAGCCGTTCACGTGGTCGGCCAAGCACTCGATGGAGTCGTAGTTGTAGTACTTCCCGGTCTCGACCACCACCTGGGCCACAAACCGACCGTCCACTACGGTCATAAAGCAGTAGGGGCAGACGTCCACCCCGATCCGAACCGGCCGGGGGTTCGCCAGGGCCCGGAAGGCGTAAGGTACCCCGAAAAACGCCAGGGCCTTGATGAGATCGCGACGGTTCATCCCCTAAAGCCTACCCCGGAAAAGGGGGCCGGAACACCGGCCCCCTCCTTTCAAAGCAACCCCGTGTGCTTGGCCAGTAGGGGCACCAGGTTCATCTCGGGGAGCGGCTTCAGATCCCAGAGCTCGGCAAAGGAAACGATGTGGAAGCGGCCGATCTTGCCCACCCGCTTCTTCACCAACCGGGCGGCGTCCGCGGGGCTTTGGGTCGCCACAAGATGGGCCTTCATGGTGGTCATAAGGTTCTGCCCCCAAACGAAGGTAGCGTCCCTGGCCGGCACCAGCCCGGCAGGCTTGCATGGCACGGTGTCGGGGTTAACCGCCATGACGTAGAAGGTGGCGTCGGCGCCGTCCTCGATCTGGTGAGCGTAGGCGTAGTTGACCATGCAAGCGATCGACTCGAAGTGGAGGGCCTTGCCGTCCTTGAAGGCAATCTGGGCATAGGTGCGCTCGAAGAAGCCCGGGGGGAACTTTTTCCCCTTCATGCCGCCCGGCGGGGTTTTGATCGGCATGTGGCAGAACGCGCAGCGGCCTGTGTCCCACGGCACTTCCACCGGGGGCACCTTGCCCACCGCAAGCGGCTTCGCCATCCCCTGCGCCTGGGCAAGAACCCGGGGTCCCAGCGCCAGCGCACCGCTGGCGGCACCGAGGATCTTGAGTACCTCACGCCGACTCTTCCTCATAGAGCACCTCCCTTAGAACGTCCACCGGCTCGCGCACCACGCGCACGCCGGGAAGGACCTCGGAAAGGCTTCGGCCGTCGGGCAGGCGGTAGGTGTAGAGCCTTTCCACCGGCCCCCGCCATCGCACCCGGCCTGCCGAAAGCAGAAGCGCCTCGTCGGCGAAGGCCTCCACCTCGTCGGGTCGGTGAGCGCTGACGATCAAAAGCCCACCGCGCTCCTTGTGCTCGCGGGTCCACTCGACCAGGCGGGCAAACCCCCCAGGGTCAAGGGCGCTCGCGGGCTCGTCGAGGAGCCACAGGCGTTTTTCCCCCATAAGCCCAGCAGCCAGGGCCAACCGCTGGCGGTAACCGCCGGATAGGTTGCCGACGAAATGGTCGCGGAAGGGCAAAAGCCCCATCCGCTCGGCCGCCTCCTCGGCCTGGTCTTCGCTAGCACCGGAGAGGCTCTGGGCAGCGGCGAGCACCTCCCGCACCCTTAGGTGCAGGGGGAAGGCAATTTGCTGGGGAACGTAGGCCCGCAATCGGGCCGCCTCCAGGCTCCGGGGTGGGTGGCCGGCGATCCGGACCTCCCCGGCATCGGGCTTGATCCTCCCCACGATCAGGTTCAGCACGGTGGTCTTCCCAGCGCCTGTCTCTTATACACATC
>WFNN01000109.1 GCA_015488545.1 Thermaceae bacterium
CCCTCGAGGAAGCGGCGGACGTTCGGGTGCGCCTTGGCGAGGCGCTTGATCTCCTCCTCGGGGGTGTCGGCGGGAACGGTGATCCGTCCGCGGACCTTGCCGTTCACCTGCACCACGATCTCAAGCTTCTCGGCCACCAGCGCCGCCTCGTCGAGCTCGGGCCAGCCGGCGAGGAAGACCGACCGCTCCTCGAAGCGGTGCCAGAGCTCCTCGGCGATGTGGGGGGCGAACGGCGCAAGCAGGCGCAGGTAGTCCTTAAGAGCGCGCTTATAGACCGGGGAAACCGGTGCCTTCTTGCGGTAGTCGTAGAGCGCGTTCAAAAGCTCCATCAACGCGGCGATGGCGGTGTTGAAGCGAAAGCCCCGGGTGTCCTCGGTGACCTTCTGGATCGCCCGGTGCAAAGCCCGCCAGAGCGTCCGCTCCTCGCCCGAAAGAGCAGCGGGATCAAAGGCCTCCGGGGTCTCGGCGAGGGCAAGCTTGTCCTCCTCGAAACGCCGCCAGACCCGGTTCAAAAACCGCCAGGCCCCGGCCACCCCCTCTTCGGTCCAGACCATGTCGGCCTCGGGGGGGGCGGCAAAGAGGATGGTGATGCGGGCGATGTCGGCCCCCTGCTCCCGGACGAAGGGCCCGACCATTACCCCGTTGCCGAGCGATTTGCTCATCACCGCCGGCTTCCAAAGGTGCGTCTGGCCGTCCTCGCCGGCCCTTAGCTCCGCCCCCATCTTCCTGAGCTCCTCCCGGGTGAGCTCGCTCTTTTCGAGCTCCAGACGGATCCGAGTTTCCTCGGGCAGGCGGATCCTCTCCCCCTCGACCTCGACCGGCCCGAAGTCGGTCCAGCCGAGGACCATGCCCTGGGTGAAGAGCCCCTCGAAGGGCTCGTCCACCTCCACGAGGCCCATATCGTGGAGGACCTTGGTAAAGAAACGGGAGTAGAGCAGGTGAAGCACGGCGTGCTCGATGCCACCGATGTACTGGTCCACCGGCATCCAGAAATCCGCCTTCTCCCGGGCGAACGGCAGGGCGTCGTTCTTGGGGTCGGCGTAGCGAAGGTAGTACCAGGAGGAGTCGACGAAGGTGTCCATGGTGTCGGGGTCGCGCCGGGCGGGGCCGCCGCACTTCGGGCAGGTGGTCTCGATGAACTCGGGGTGGGCCTCGAGGGGGCTCTTCCCCTTGGGGCGGATTTCCTCGACGTCCTTGATCTCGGGGAGCTTGACCGGAAGCTCCTCAAGGGGCACCGGCACCACCCCGCAGCGCTCGCAGTGGACCATGGGGATCGGGGTGCCCCAGTAGCGCTGGCGGCTGATCAGCCAGTCGCGGAGGCGGTAGTTCACCGCCTTTTTGCCGAGGCCCTTTTCCTCAAGCCAGGCGGTGACCCTGGCCTTGCCCTCCTCGCTCGGGGTGCCGTCGAAGGGGCCGGAGTTCACCATGATCCCGGGCTCCTCGAAGGCCGCCTCGAGGGGCTCTTCGAGCTCGCCGTCCTTGGGTTTGATCACCGGGCGGATCTTTAGGCCGTACTTTTTCGCGAACTCGAAGTCCCGCTGGTCGTGGGCCGGAACCGCCATGATCGCCCCGGTTCCGTAGCCCATAAGCACGTAGTCGGCGACGTAGATGGGAATCCGCTCCCCGGTGGCCGGGTTTTTCGCGTAAGCGCCGGTGAAGACGCCGGTCTTCTCGCGGCCCTCGGCCTGGCGCTCGACCTCGGTCTTTTGCTTCGCCGCCTCGATGTAGGCCTGGACCTCTTCCCGGTGCTCTGGCGTCGCCAGGTGAAGAGCGAGCGGGTGCTCGGGGGCGATCACCATGAAGGTGGCGCCGAAGAGGGTGTCGGGGCGGGTGGTGAAGACCACCAGGTTCTCGCCCGGGTGGCCCTCGATCGGGAACGCGATCTCGGCGCCCTCGCTTCGCCCGATCCAGGCCCGCTGCATGGCCTTGACCTTCTCGGGCCAGCGCTTAAGCTTATCGAGGTCCCGAAGGAGACGGTCGGCGTAGGCGGTGATCTTGAGGAACCACTGCTTGAGCTTCTTCTTCTCAACCAGGGTATCCTCGTGGCGCCAGCAGCGGCCGTCGATCACCTGCTCGTTGGCGAGCACGGTCTGGCACTTGGGGCACCAGTTGACCTCGGCCTCGGCGCGGTAGGCCAGGCCCCGCTCGTACATCTGGATGAAGAACCACTGGTTCCACTTGTAGTAGTCGGGCTCGCAGGTGGTGACCTCGCGGTCCCAGTCGTAGAGGATCCCCATCAGGTTCAGGGACTCCTTGGCCCGCTCGATGTTCTTGTAGGTCCATTCGCGGGGGTGGAGACCGAACTTAAGGGCGGCGTTCTCCGCCGGCAGGCCGAAGGCGTCCCAGCCCATGGGGTGGAGCACTTCATAGCCCTGCATCTTGAGGAAACGGGCCAGGGCATCCCCCATGGTGTAGTTCTTGAGGTGGCCCATGTGGAGGTCGCCGGAGGGGTAGGGGAACATCTCCAGCACGTAGTACTTCTTCCCCTCCTCCCGGGCCTTCATGAGCCCGATCTCGTCCCAGTAGCGCTGCCATTTGGGCTCGAGGGCGTGGGGGTTGTACTTTTCCATCTCGCCTCCCGAAGCAAAAGCCCTCCCCACCGGCGGGAGGGCGGCCTAAGGCGCCCCCGCTAGCGTCGGGGTAGGGCGCTTCCCTTCACCGGCATAGAGTATACGCCGAAGGTCCCCCAGGCTACCTTGGCCCCCGGCCGGCCCGGCTAGAGTAGGGGCATGCAGAGGATCGGCGAGCTTGCCGAGACCACCGGGGTCTCCCGCGACACCCTGCGCTACTACGAGCGGCTCGGGCTCCTCGCCCCCGCCGGGCGCACCCCCTCCGGGTACCGCCTCTACCCCCCCGAGGCGGCCCGCAGGGTGGCGTTTGTGAAGCGGGCCCAGGCGCTCGGGCTTCGCCTCTACGAGATCCGGCGGATCCTCGAGGTCATGGACGAGGGCGCCCGACCCTGCGCCCACGTCCGCGCCGCCCTCGAGGAAAAGCTAGCCGAGATCGAGGTGAAGCTTAAGGCCCTCCTGCTCGTCAAGGCCGAGCTCGAGCGGCGGCTGGCCTGGGCCCGGGACCACCCCGACCCCGCCTGCGACGGCCGCGACACCTGCGTCTACCTGGAGCCGCGGTGAGCCTGGTCTGGGCGCTGGCGCTGGAAGGGGGGCTGGTCAGCCCGGCCACCGACGAGCGGATCCCCGAGCCCGCCCTCGCCCGCCTCCGGGAGAGCCCGGCCCACCTCTTCTTCTATAGCGAGCGCCCCCTCGGCGAGGCCTACGGCACCCTGCTCCAGGCCCTGGGGCGTCGCTTTTTGGCCTCGGGGAGGGTGGCGATCGCCTACGACCGGGGGGCCGGGGTCTTCTTCCCCGGGCCGGTGCGCGCCAAGCTCCAGCGCTTCGCGGCCCTCGACCCCCGGCTCCTGGCCAGCTTCGAGCGGGCCCGCACCCGGCTCTTCGAGAGCTGCAGCGCGGAGCTCGGTTGGAGCTGCTTCAACTACCACGTGGCCGGCTACGCCTTCAGCCTGGGGATCCGGCCCAACGCCCCCGAGGAAAGCCCCGAAGCCG
>WFNN01000110.1 GCA_015488545.1 Thermaceae bacterium
GCCCCTGCCACGCCAGCCCCCCGGCGAGGGGCCCCGCCCCTAGCAACCGAACCGCCGCCTCGCGGAAACGTTCGGCGTAGTCTTCGGTGTGGAAACCCACCAGGTCCGCCCCCAGCAACCCGGCCACCAGCTCGCCGGCGTGGGGGAAGGCCTCGAGAACCGCTAGCGGCGGCCAGGGGATATGCCAGAAAACCCCGATGCGAGCGCTTCCAGCTCGAGCCCGGACCATGGCCGGAACCAGGGCCAGGTGGTAATCGTGCACCCAGTAGACCTCCCCGCCTTGGGCCAGGGCAGCCTCGGCAAAACGCCGGTTTGCCACTTGGTAGCGCCGCCACCAGGTGGGGTGGTAGCGGAAGGTCTCGAGGAAGAGGTGAAAGAGCGGCCAGAGCGACTGGTTGGCGAGACCGGCGTAGTACCCCTGCACCTCGCGTGCGCTTAGGGGCACCCGAACCACCTCGACCCCATCCAACCGCATCCGGCCCTCCTCGCCCCCGGGCCCCCAGGCCACCCATACCCCGCCGCGGGCACGCAGGGCGGGGTAAAGCGCGGCGGCCAGCCCGCCCACCGCAACCTGGTACCCTTCCCCTACCCGGCGGAGCGGCTCCCGGTTGGCGATGACCACAAGCCTCACGCCCCCAGCCTAACCGAAGGCCGGGGGCGCGGGCACCGACGGCTTAATCCTCGCGCTTTTCCTTTTCCCCGTTGCTTTTTTCGTCCTTGCTCTTCCGGTAGTCGGTGGCGTGCCATCCCGAGCCCTTAAACACGATCGCGGGCGCCTGGATGACCCGCTTCAGGGGCTCGCCGGTCTCGGGGTGCCGGGCCAACGGCTCATCGTGGAAGCTCTGCTCAAACTCGTAGTATTTCCCGGTCTCAAGGCCCTTGTACACGTAAACCGGCATAGCAGCACCATTTTGACACTCAACACTATTGAGTGTCAAGAAACGGTCGGTTACACTGCCCCCGTGACCAAGGCCGAGCTCCGCCGCTGGGCCAGGCGTGCACGGCGCTCCCTGGACCTCGAGGCCTTCACCCTGGAAGCGCTGCCTCACCTGGCTAGGCTGCTCCGCGACCGGCGGCGTATTCTGCTCTACCACCCCCTTCCCGGCGAAGCCGACCCCCGGGGGATCACCGCCTGGCTTCCCGAAGCCCGTTTCTACCTCCCAAAGGTGGAAGGAGAAGAGCTCCTGGCCCTGCCTTGCCCCGCCCCGCTCGAACGAAGCGCCCTTGGGGTGCTTGAACCCACCGGCGGCGATCCCCTGCCCCCGGAAGCGCTCGACGCCGTGGTGGTGCCCGCCCTGGCCTACGACCGCCGCGGCTATCGCCTGGGCTATGGCAAGGGTTACTACGACCGCTTCCTGACCCAGCTCTCCCCCCGCGCGCTCACCACGGGCTTTGTCCCCCTAAAGCTGGTGGTGGACAACCTGCCGGTTGACCCCTGGGACGTACCGGTTCAACGAATCGTCACCGAGAGAGGCGTCCTAAAGCCGGGCGTGCCGGGGCCTTAGGACCCCGCCCTTTAAAAGGCCGAAGCCCAGGGGGAACCCGCCGGTGGTCACCAGGTGCCAGCCGGGCTCGCCCCGGGCCTCGACCGGGCGCCCGGTGGCGAAGGCCAGGGCACGGGGATCCTCGGGGGGAAGCTCCAAAACAGGGCCGGCCTCCTCCACCTTGAGCGCGTGCGCCAGCATGCTGGCGGGAACGAAACGCCCCTTCCGGGCGTGCCCCAGATAAAGCCCCGGGGCCGGCACGGAAAACCCGCCCAGAGTGGGCAGGCCGTCGGGAACAGCGTAGAGGTGACCGCCTCGCTCCCAAATGCGCTCAGGAAGCGCCCTGTCCACGTGCCTCCGCCAGAAACCCTGGAGTTCGGCGAGGGCTTCCGGCCGGGGCGGCGGGGGCTGAAACCGTGGCGGACTACCCTCCGCCCCGGAAACCTTTCGAAGCCGCGCCAGGTAGTGCCCCTCGCCCTTCAGGCGGTGGGGCCAGAGCCGGGCGGTGCGCGAAAGCCGGGTGTCCTCCCCGCCCCATGCCGGCACCCCTGGGGCAAAGGCGGGGTGGATGCGCGCGTCCTCTACCTCGAACTCAGGGTGTTGCCGCAGGAAGGCCGCGATCACCCCTTCGTTCTCCTCGGGAGCGAAGGTGCAGGTGGCGTAGACCAGTACCCCACCGGGCCGCACCAGCCGGGCGGCGGCCGAAAGCAGGCCAGCCTGCACCCTGGCCATCCGGTCTGGGCTCCCCGGACCCCAGTGGGCCCGGGCCCCGGGGTCCTTACGGAACATGCCCTCACCGGAACAGGGGGCATCGAGCAGTACCCGGTCGAAATAGCCGCCCCAAGCACGGGCCAACCGCTCCACTGGAGCCCCCACCACGGCCAGCTTCGCCCCCCAGCGCTCCACGTTCTCCAAAAGGCCCCGGAGCCGCTTTTTGTCCACCTCGTTGGCGACCAGCAGGCCTTCGCCCGCCATGCGAGAGGCCAGGTGGGTGGTCTTGCCCCCCGGGGCAGCGGCAAGATCGAGCACCCGCTCCCCCGGCTTGGCC
>WFNN01000111.1 GCA_015488545.1 Thermaceae bacterium
AGATACCCCCCTTGCCCCCTTGCGCAAGAGCCCCCCCGTAGTATGGAAACATGAGCGCGATCCGCTTTGGCACCGACGGCTGGCGCGACGTTATCGCCGAAAACTACACCTTCGCCAACGTACGCCGGGTGGCCCAGGCCTACGCCGACTACCTGAAGGACCAGGGGGCGGGCCAAGTGGTGGTGGGTTACGACGCCCGCTTTCTCTCCGACCGCTTCGCCCGCACCGCCGCCGAGGTGCTGGCGGCCTCCGGTCTCTTCGCCCGCCTGGCCGGACGGATCACCCCGACCCCGGTTACCTCGTTCGCGGTGGTCTACTACGGGGCCGACGGCGGGGTGATGATCACCGCCAGCCACAACCCCCCCGAATACAACGGCTTCAAACTCAAAGGGGCGTACGGGGGCTCGGCCACCCCGGCGATGGTTGCCGAGGTTGAACGGCGGCTGGACCGTACCCCGCCCGAACGCTTCCGAGAAGGGGAACACCGGCTGGAGACCTTCAACGTGCAAAGGGCTTACTTCGAGCACCTAGGCGGCCTTCTCGACCTCGAGGCCTTAAAAGACCACAGCGGGGTCCTCTACCACGACGCCATGGGGGGCGCCGGTGGCGGCTGGGTCTCGGGGCTGGCTCGGCACCTCGGCCTCAAGGTGGAGGTGCGCGACCTTCACGCCGTGCCCCACCCGCTTTTCTACGGGGTAAGCCCGGAACCGATCCCCAAAAACCTCGGCACCCTGACCGCCCTCATGCGAAACGAGGAGGGCCTAACCTTCGCCGCCGTCACCGACGGCGACGCCGATCGAATCGGGGCAGTGCTGGCCGGCGGCACCTACTTCAATAGCCACCAGATCTTCGCGGTTCTGCTAAAGCACCTCCACCGGAAGGGCCTCCGCGGCCGGGTGGTCAAGACCTTCTCGGTCTCCAAGGTCATCGACCTGCTGGCGGAAAAACTGGGCCTTCCGGTGCTCACTACCCCCATCGGCTTCAAGTACATCACCGACGAGTTTTTAAAAGGGGACGTCCTGATCGGCGGCGAGGAATCCGGCGGTATCGGGGTCGCCGGCCACCTACCCGAGCGGGACGGCATCTTGAACGCCTGGCTCCTTCTGGAGTCGGTGGCGGTGACCGGCAAATCGTTGGCCGAACAGTTTGCCGAAATCGAGAGGGAGGTGGGTTTTAAGCACGCTTTCGACCGGCTGGATCTCCGGCTTGCGGACCTCGCCGCGAAGGAACGGGCCATGGCCGAGCTGACAGAGCCCCGCCCACTGGCCGGCCGCAAGGTAACCGCGGTCGAAAACCTGGACGGCTACAAATGGCACCTCGGGGAGAACGCCTGGGTGCTCTTCCGCCCCTCCGGCACCGAGCCGGTCCTCCGAATCTACGCCGAGGCGGAGGACCCGGAAACGGTGGCCCGGATTCTCTCCGAGGCCCGGGAGCTTATCGGCCTTTGAAAACAGGCCACCGCCCGCCGATAAACTCGCCCATGCCCCGGGCCCACACCCGGTGGCCGGCGCGTTCCCCGGGGCCGTCCACCGGCCCCTCCCAGTAGGCCACCCGGGTGGTCCGGGTGCGGAGCTCCTGCGCCATGCGGACCGGTCGAAGGGTCAGGTCGAGGCCCCGGGCCCGCACCCGCCAAGCCACCGCGTAACGGTAGCCGCTGGCCGGCGAGGTCCAGAACGAAAGCGGGGCCATGGACAGGCCGGCAAGCCGCCGCACCCGTCCATCGGGGCCGACCAGGGTTCCCTGGAGGTCCACCACCCGCCCCCGCGCATCCCGGATGCGGTAGAGCATCACCTCGCTCCAGTCGGAGAGCTGAAGACCAAACCAGTCCCAGCCAACCCGCACCCCCGCCAGCTGATCGCCCCACTGGTGGTCCATCCAGGCGTACCCCCGCACCAACCGGCCGGCCACCTGGCCGAGCAGGGCGAGGCGGGTGTAGGAGACGTAGTACATCCGGCCGACCCGATCGGTGCCGGAATAGCCGGGCGGGTGCACGACCGGGGGCTTAAGGGGCACCAGGGTAAGGTCGACCCCCGGTGCCACGAGCCGGTACCCGTCCCCCTGCCGGTAAAGCCGGTGACCGCCAAGCCCCAGCCTGAGCGGGCGGCCGGCAACCCGGGCCCGGCCCTTGGGGTAGTCGCTGGCCTCGGCCACCGTTCGGCGGCCGGTACGAAGGTCGGTGATCGCCAGGTGAACGGCGTGGATGGGGTAGGGGTAGAGATCACGGGCGGGGATCCCCATAACCTTCCAACCCCTGGGGGCGTACGCCTTGAAAAAGGCCCAGTGAAAGGCCAGCCCCGCCTCGGGCAGGTAGGCCGAGACGTACCACCACTCGACCGGAGCGGGGTGGGGCCCCCAATCCCGGGGGGAAGGGG
>WFNN01000112.1 GCA_015488545.1 Thermaceae bacterium
ACCGGCCGCAGTTTTACTTTCGGACGACGGACGTGACCGGGGTGGTCACCTTGCCCGAGGGTGTGGAGATGGTGATGCCCGGGGACAACGTGAACTTTACGGTGGAGCTAATCAAGCCGATTGCGCTTGAGGAGGGTCTCCGGTTCGCGATCCGCGAGGGGGGCCGCACGGTCGGCGCCGGCGTCGTCACCAAGATCCTGGAGTAAACCTGGGGCCGGGTTGGCCCGGCCCCCTTTCATTCCTTTTAGGGGGAACAGAGAGCCATGGCCAGCGACGTCCGCATCATCGTCCAGCTCGAGTGCACCGAGTGCAGGCGCCGGAACTACACCACCGAGAAGAACAAGCGCAACACCCCGTCGAAGCTCGAGCTCCGAAAGTACTGCCCCTGGTGCAAGAAGCACACGCTGCACCGGGAAGTTAAGGTCTGAGATGCTTGCGCGGTTTTTTAACTACTTTCGCGAGGCCCGGGCGGAACTCGCCCGGGTGACCTGGCCGAACCGCGACGAGGTCATCCAGTCCACCGAGGCGGTGCTCCTCTTCACCTTCTTCATGATGGTGATCCTCTGGGTCTACGACCTCTTCTTTGGCTGGTTCGTCCAGTTCATTACCGGGTTCTTGCGATGAGCATCGAGTGGTACGCGGTCCACACCTACGTTGGTTACGAGGACAAGGTCAAGGCCAACATCGAGAAGCGGGCCCGGGCCTTGGGGATGCAGGACAAGATCTACCAGGTTCTCATCCCCACCGAGGAGATCGTGGAGCACCGCGAGGGTGGCAAAAAGGAGATCGTCAAAAGGAAGCTTTTCCCCGGCTACGTCTTCGTCCAGATGGACCTCGGCGATAACCCCGAGGAACCCAACGAGGCCTGGGAGGTGGTCCGGAACACCCCGGGAGTGACCGGGGTGGTGGGGGTCACCGAGCGGGGCAAGTACCGTCCGGTGCCCCTGACCCCCGACGAGGTCGAGCGAATCTTGCAGGCCTCGGGGGTGGCCGGGGAACGCGAGGGGCCCAAGCCGGAGGTCACCTTCAAGGAAGGCGACGTGGTCCGTGTGGTGAGCGGCCCCTTCGCGGACTTCACCGGGGTGGTCAGCGAGATCCACCCCGAACGCAACAAGGTGAAGGTTTTGGTCTCGATCTTTGGCCGGGAAACCCCGGTCGAGCTTGACTTTTCGCAGGTGGTCAAGGCCTAGTCCTGGCGCTTGCACCCCGAAGTTCGGGGGAGCTAGGGAGGTTTGGAAATGGCAAAGAAGGTCGTCGGTTTCGTAAAGCTGCAGCTTCCCGCTGGCAAGGCGACCCCGGCCCCGCCGGTGGGGCCGGCGCTGGGTCAGCACGGCGCCAACATCATGGAGTTCGTCAAGGCCTTTAACGCGGCCACGGCGAACATGGGCGACGCGATCGTTCCGGTGGAGATCACCATCTACGCCGACCGGTCGTTCACCTTCGTCACCAAGACCCCACCCGCCTCCTACCTGATCCGCAAGGCGGCGGGGATCGAGAAGGGCGCCAGCGAGCCCGGGCGGCAGAAGGCCGGGAAGATCACCTGGGACGACTGCCTCAAGATTGCCGAGATGAAGATGAAGGACCTGAACGCCGCCAGCCTCGAGGCCGCTGCCCGGATGATCGCCGGATCGGCCCGCTCGATGGGCGTGGAGGTGGAGGGGGTGCCCGATGCCTAGGCGGGGGAAGCGCTACCTGGCCCTCTTGGAGAAGGTGGATCGTACCAAGGCCTACACGCCCGAGGAGGCGGCGGCTTTGGTCAAGGAGCTGGCCAGCGCCAAGTTCGACGAGACCGTCGAGGCCCACATCAAGCTAGGCATCGACCCCCGGAAGTCCGACCAGACGGTGCGGTCCACCGTCGCCCTGCCCCACGGAACCGGTCGCCAGGTCCGGGTGGTGGCCATTGCCAAGGGCGAGAAGCTCAAGGAGGCCGAGGAGGCCGGGGCCGACTTCGTCGGTGGCGAGGAGCTGGTCAAGAAGATTAAGGAGGGCTGGCTCGACTTCGACGCGGTGGTAGCCACCCCGGACATGATGGGGGCGGTGGGCAAGGAGCTAGGCCGGATCCTTGGTCCCCGGGGCATGCTCCCGAACCCCAAGGCCGGTACCGTTGGCTTCAACATCGGCGAGATCATCAAGGAGATTAAGGCCGGCCGGATCGAGTTCAGGAACGACAAGACCGGGGCGGTGCACGCCCCCATCGGAAAGGCCAGCTTCGAGGCCGAAAAGCTGGCCGAGAACCTGCGGGCTTTCATCAAGGCGGTGGAGGCGGCCAAGCCGGAGGCGGCCAAGGGCACCTACATCAAGAGCGTGCACGTGGCCACCACCATGGGCCCCTCCGTGCGGGTCAAGTACCCGAGCTAGAATGTGGGTGAAAACACCTTCTAAGCCCGCCGAAGACGGTATCGTCTACCTTTGGCACCCCGGTGCGGACGCGTTCCGCGCCAAGCGGCCCAAGACAGCGGGGGGCAACAGGCCTTAAAGATCCCGCCGAGGCGCTTTGAGGGGGAAAGCGTTTCGAAGCAGCAGGATCGGGGGTGCCCCCACCCCAGGAAGGAAGGAAGGCGTGCCCAACCCGAGAAACGTTCGTCTCCTGGGCGAGATTAAATCCGCCCTCGAGGCCACCGGGGGGTCGTTCTTCCTGGTGGACTACCAGGGGCTGACCGCCGCCGAGGACCACGAGCTCAGGCGAAGGCTCCGGGAGCAGCGGGCCCGGCTCTTCGTGGCCAAGAATACGCTCATCCGGATCGCCCTCAAAGAGCTTGAGCAACCGGCCCTCGACGACCATCTAAAAGGGCCCTCGGCGCTGGTCTTTTTTGAGGATCCGGTGGCCGCGGCCAAAGCCCTGGTCAAGTTCGCCGAGGAACTCGGCAAGGAGATCCCCCGGATCAAGGCGGGCCTCCTTTCCGGCCAGGTGCTCGGGGCCTCCGAGGTGGAAGATCTGGCCAAGCTCCCCAGCGAGGAGGAGCTCAAGGCCGAGCTGGTCGGCGTTTTGACGGCACCCTTGCAGGAGCTCGCGGGCGTTCTGGGCGGCGCGCAGCGCGAGCTGGTGGGGCTTTTCGAAGCCCAGGCGAAGAAGCTCGAGGAAGCCGCCTAAGAGGAGGGAAGCAGCATGGCTCTGGATGTCGACGCGATTATGGAGCAGCTCAACCAGGCAACGGTCCTGGAACTCAAGGCGCTGATCGACCGCATCAAGGAAGAGTGGGGCGTGGAAGCGGCCGCTCCGGTGGCGGTGGCCGCTGTTCCCGGGGCTGCCGGGGCCGAGGAGAAGGCCGAGGAGAAGACCGAGTTCGACGTGGTCCTCAAGTCCCCCGGCGGGCAGAAGCTCCAGGTCATCAAGGAGGTCCGCGCCATCACCGGTCTCGGCCTCAAGGAAGCCAAGGAGCTGGTTGAGAAGGGCGGCGTGGTCAAGGAAGGCATCGGTAAGGACGAGGCCGAGGAGATCAAGAAGAAGCTCGAGGCCCTGGGGGCCGAGGTCGAGCTGAAGTAGCGCTTCGGCAGGTGATGCCCCTGCCGTCCCACCGGGTGTGCGTCCACGGGGTGTCCGGGCCGTCCGGCCCGGCCCCCGCCCTTCCCACGAAGAGGTGACCATGGAAAACGAGAAAAGGTTCGGTAGGATCCGCGAGGTCATCCCCCTGCCCCCGCTGATCCAGATCCAGATCGATTCTTTTAAACAAGCTTTGCAAAAGGACGTTCCCCCTTCCGAACGAAAAAACGCCGGCATCCAAGGGGCCTTCCGCGAGGTCTTTCCCATCGAAGAGGGGAACATGGTCCTGGACTTCCTGGGCTACCGCCTGGGAGACCCCCCGTTTTCCCCCGATGAGTGCCGCGAGAAGGACCTCACCTACCAGGCGCCGCTCTACGCCAAGCTTCAGCTCATCCACAAGGACACCGGTCTGATCAAGGAGGACGAGGTCTTCCTCGGCGAGATCCCGTTGATGACCGAGGACGGGTCGTTCATCATCAACGGGGTCGAACGGGTGGTGATCAGCCAGATCCACCGTTCGCCGGGGGTGTACTTCACCGCCGACGATGCCCACCCCGGGCGGTTTGTGGCCTCCATCATTCCGTTGCCCAAGAGGGGGCCGTGGATCGACCTCGAGTTCGACAACACCGGCGTCCTCCTGATGCGGGTTAACAAGCGGAAATTCCCGGTGGTCCTCCTGCTTCGGGTCTTGGGTTACGACGAGAAGGCCCTGAAACGGGCCTTCCGGAAGTACGGGGACCTGGCCAAAGGGGTTTTCGACGAGGAGATCCTGGCCATGTCCCCGGACCGGGCGCTGCTCAAGCTTTTCACCATCCTTCGACCCGGCGACCCGCCCAAGCGCGACAAGGCCACCAACTACCTCTACTCCCTGCTCGCCGATCCCCGCCGGTACGACCTCGGCAAGCCCGGCAAGTACAAGGTTGAGAAAAAGCTCGGCATCGAGATGAAGTCGCGCACCCTCCTGCTCTTTGACCCCAAGAAGGGGTTCAAGGACCAGGCCCTCCTGCCAACCCTGCAGTACCTGATGGGCCTGAACCTGGGGCTGGAGGGGTACGAGGTCGACGACATCGATCACCTTGGCAACCGCCGCATTCGCACCGTGGGCGAGCTCCTTGCCGACCAGTTCCGGGTGGGTCTTGGTCGGATGGCCCGGGGGGTGCGGGAGCGGATGTTGATCGGCGCTCCCGAGACCGCCACCCCCGCCAAGCTGATCAACAACCGCCCCCTGGCGGCGGCGATCCGGGAGTTCTTTGGCCGCAGCCAGATCTCCCAGTTCAAGGACCAGACCAACCCCCTTTCGGAGATCCGGCATAAGCGGCGCATTTCAGCCTTCGGGCCCGGCGGCCTCACCCGCGAGCGGGCGGGGTTCGATGTCCGCGACGTGCACCGCACCCACTACGGCCGGATCTGCCCCATCGAGACCCCCGAGGGGGCCAACATCGGGCTGATCAACTCGTTGGCGGCGTACGGCCGGATCAACGAGCTCGGCTTCATCATGACCCCCTACCGCCGGGTGAAGGACGGGGTGGTGAGCGCCGACCCCAAGGACGTGGTCTACATGACCGCCGACGAGGAGGACCGTTACACCATTGCCCAGGCCAACACCCCCCTCGACGAGGACGGGCGCATCGCCACGGAGCGGGTGGTGGCCCGGCGCCGGGGCGATCCGGTCATCGTGCGGCCGGAAGAAGTCGAGTTCATGGACGTCAGCCCCAAGCAGGTTTTCTCGATCAACACCAACCTGATTCCCTTCCTCGAGCACGACGACGCCAACCGGGCGCTCATGGGTTCCAACATGCAGGCCCAGGCGGTGCCGCTCATCCGAGCCGAGGCCCCGGTGGTGGGGACGGGGATCGAGGACCGGGTGGTTCGCGACTCGCTAACCAGCGTCTACGCCGAACAGGACGGCGTGGTCCGGTACGTGGACGGCGACCGTATCGAGGTCGAGGCCGAAAACGGCAACGTCTTCACCTACCCCCTGCGCCGCTTCGTCCGCTCCAACCAGGGCACCACCCTGGACCAGCGGCCCCGGGTGCGGGTGGGCCAGAAGGTCAAGAAAGGCGACCTGCTGGCCGACGGTCCGGCCGCCGACCAAGGCCGGCTGGCGCTGGGGCAGAACGTCCTGGTCGCGATCATGCCGTTCGACGGCTACAACTTTGAGGACGCGATCATCATCAACGAGGATCTTGTCCGCCGCGACTTCTACACCTCGATCCACATCGAGCGCTACGAGATCGAGGCCCGCCAGACCAAGCTGGGCCCGGAGAAGATCACTCGGGACATCCCCAACTTATCCGAAGCCGCGCTGCGCGACCTCGACGAGGACGGGGTGGTTCGAATTGGGGCCGAGGTCAAGCCCGGCGACATCCTGGTCGGCCGCACCAGCTTCAAAGGGGAAACCGAGCCTAGCCCTGAGGAGCGGCTCCTCCGGTCGATCTTCGGCGAGAAGGCCCGGGACGTTAAGGACACCTCCCTTCGGGTTCCCCCAAGCGAGGGGGGGATCGTGCTTCGTACTGTGCGGCTCAAGCGCGGCGACCGCGGGGTCGAGCTCAAGCCCGGGGTCATCGAGATGGTGCGGGTGTACGTGGCTCAAAAGCGCAAGATCCAGGCCGGCGACAAGCTGGCCAACCGCCACGGCAACAAAGGGGTGGTGGCCAAGATCCTGCCCCCCGAGGATATGCCCCACCTCCCCGACGGTACGCCGGTGGACATCGTTTTCAACCCCCTGGGCGTGCCCAGCCGGATGAACCTCGGGCAGATCCTGGAAACCCACCTGGGGCTCGCCGCGCGCGAGCTGGGGCTCCGGTTCGTGACGCCGGTCTTCGACGGGGCCAAGGAGGAGGAGATTAAGGCCCTGCTCGCCGAGGCCTTCGAAAAGCGGTGGCAGGAGCGGGAGCGGATGGGGCAGGGCATCGACAAGCGCGAGCACGAGGTGCTGGCACGGGCCGCCAAGCTCGGCTTGGTCGATCCCGAAAAGCCCCCCCGCGAGCAGCTTAAGGAGCTCTTTACCCAGGGGAAGATGGTGCTCTACGACGGCCGCACCGGCGAGCCCATCGAGGGGCCCATCGTCGTGGGGCTCATGTACGTGATGAAGCTCTACCACATGGTCGAGGACAAGATGCACGCCCGCTCCACCGGCCCCTACTCGCTAATCACCCAGCAGCCCCTCGGCGGCAAAGCCCAGTTCGGCGGCCAGCGCTTCGGCGAGATGGAGGTTTGGGCGCTCGAGGCCTACGGTGCCGCCCACACCCTGCAGGAGATGCTGACCGTCAAGTCCGACGACATCGAGGGGCGGAACGCGGCCTACGAGGCGATCGTCAAGGGGGAGGATATCCCCACCCCCAGCGTCCCCGAATCCTTCCGGGTGCTGGTCAAGGAGCTCCAGGCGCTCGGTCTTGACGTCGAGACCCTGGACGAGGACGACCGGCCGATCGATATCTTCGAGGGCCTGGCCTCGAAGCGTTCGTAAGGGGAGAGCATGAAGAGGGAAGTCCGAAAGGTCCGCATCGCGCTGGCGAGCCCGGAGAAGATCCGGAAGTGGTCCTACGGCGAGGTCGAGAAGCCCGAGACCATCAACTACCGCACCCTGAAGCCCGAGCGGGACGGCCTCTTCGACGAGCGCATCTTCGGCCCGGTCAAGGATTACGAGTGCGCCTGCGGCAAGTACAAGCGCCAGCGGTTCGAGGGCAAGGTCTGCGAACGCTGCGGGGTCGAGGTGACCCGGTCGATCGTTCGCCGCTACCGCATGGGCCACATCGAGCTGGCCACCCCGGCGACCCACATCTGGTACGTCAAGGACGTGCCCAGCAAGGTGGGCACCCTCCTTGACCTCACCGCCGGCGAGCTGGAGCAGGTGCTCTACTTCGCCAAGTACATCGTCATCGACCCCAAGGGGGCGATGCTCGATGGCGAGCCGGTGAAGCGCGGCCAGCTCCTTACTGACGAGGAGTACCGCGAGCTCAAGTTCGGGCGCCAGGAAACGTACTCGATCCCCAAAGGGGTGGACGCTCTGGTCAAGGACGGCGCCTACGTCACCCAGGGCCAGGACCTGGCCCCTGGCGTCCGCTCCAAGATGGAGGGGGTCGCCTTCTACCGCTTCCCCCGTCGGCTGGTGGTCGAGTACCTGGAGAAGGACCGGGCTCACCTGGCCCTCCCCGAGGGGGCCTGGGTCGAGGCCGAGCGGTACCAGAGC
>WFNN01000113.1 GCA_015488545.1 Thermaceae bacterium
ACCCCCTCACCCCCGCCGACTTCTGGCAGTCGCCCCGGTTCCGCTGGGCCCGCCCCCTTTACGAACGGGGGCTTCTGCCCCGGGGGTTGGTCGAACGGCTGGCCGAGCGCTTCCGGCCCATGAAGGTGGGCGAGATCCGGGGGGTCAAAACCGCCGACGGCCGGGAGATCCGCTGCCACCTGATCTCCGCCCCCCTCCTGCCCCACCAGATCGTGGGGAAACCCGAATTGGCGGTGCGGCGGGCGATCCAGGGTGCCCGGCTCGCCAGCGAGCTCGGGGCCACCGTCTTCGGGCTGGGGGCGTTCTGGAGCGTGGTGGGCGAAAAGGGAAAAAGGGTCCAGGAAGCGGTTCCCGAGATTCAGGTAACGAATGGTGGGGCGCTTACCGCCGGCACCGTGCGGGCGGCGATTCCCCGGATCCTCGAGCGGTTCAAACAAGAAGGCAAAGACCCCAAAAAGGCGACCGCCGCGGTGGTGGGGGCGACCGGGGTGGTGGCCTTCGGCATCGCGCGGCAGATCGCCCCGCTCTTCGGACGGCTGATCCTGATCGCCCGGAACCCGGAGCGCCTCGAAAAAATCGCCGAAAGCCTCAAGAAGAACCTGGCCCGCAAAGGGGCGGGCACCGAGGTGATCGCCACCACCGACTTCGACGCCCTAAAGGCGGCCGACCTTATCTTCACCGCCACCAGCGACCCCGAACCGGTCATTCGCCCCGAGCACGTCAAGGAAGGGACCTGGATTTACGACGAGGGGGTGCCGCCGGACGTTCACCCCGCGGTCAAGAGGATCCCCGGGGTACGGGTGATACCGGGCGGGGTGGTCCGGCTCCCGGGCGAGGCCAAGAGCACCCTCGACCTCCACTTCGGCGGCCCCGACCTGGTGCCCGCCTGCCTCGCCGAAACCATGATCCTCGCCGCCGAGGAAGCCTTCGAGCGGAAAAGCCTCGGGGGGGAGACCCGATCGGAGAACATCGCTTACTTCGTGGAGCGGGCCGAGGCGCTGGGGTTTGAGATCCTGGATTGAGGGACCGGTACCTCGGTGTGAACACTACACCCCTACGTCCTCCCCGCGCTGGAAGCAGAGAGAGCAGCCTGTAACCAGCTCCAGGAATTTGCCCTTGGCTAACCTGCCGTACTCCCACGGACGTGGGTTGGGAGGTTAAAAGTCGCGGCGCTTCGTTAAGAACGCACGACCGGAGTCGAAACAAGAGTGGGCGGTCCGAGACCGCCCATGGCTCTTACGCGCTGCTCAAATCCACCGATGGGACGAATAGCCCCTAGCCTCCCCACCGCCCCCGGTCCCGCTTTCGGTATTTGGCCATCACCTTCTGGAAGGCGGCCTCCAGGCGGACCCCCTCGCGGTTCGCGAGGGAGGCGAGGACGAAGAGCACGTCGCCGATCTCCTCCTCGAGGTCTCCCCTTGCCTCCCCCGGCTTGGGGGTCTTCCCTTCGCGGTGGGCGAGGACCCGGGCAAGCTCCCCCACCTCCTCGACCAGGCGGGCGAGCTGCAGAAGCGGCGGGAAGTAGCCGGTCTTGAGGCCCGAAATCCAGGCGTCGACCTCGGCCTGGACCTCGTCCAGGGTCACCTTCGCCCCTCGATCTCGGCTAGCTCCAGGCCAAAAAGCGCCAGAAGCCGAACCGCGTGCTCCACGTCGCCGAGGTCCACCATCTCCGAGGGCGAGTGCATGTAACGGTTCGGGATGCTGACCACCGCGGTGGGCACCCCCTCCCGGGAGAGCGCGATGGCGTCGGCGTTGGTGCGGGTGTGGCTGGACTCAACGCTCACCGTGTAGGGGATCCCCTCCCGCTCGGCGACCGCGCGGAGGCGCCGGACCATCTCCGGGTGGAGGTAGGGGCCCACCGAGAGGTCCGGCCCCTTGCCGAGTTCGGCCTGGCCGGCGGTCTTCTTCTCGACCCCGGGAATACGGGTGCAGTGGGTGACGTCGACCACGATCGCCTGCTTCGGCCGAAGGCGGAACGCCGCGGCCATCGCCCCGGCCCCGGAGACCTCCTCCTGGGCGCTGGCCACCGCCGTGACCTCGGCCTGGACGCCGGCGTCCCGGAGGTGGCGGAGGGCCTCGAGGACCACGAAGGCCCCAATGCGGTTATCCAGCGCCTTGGAAACGATGCGGCGCCCGTGCAGGTAACGAAGCGGCGCCGAAAGCACGCCAACCGTGCCGATCTCGACGTAGGCGAGCGCCTCCTCCCGGGAGTCGGCGCCGAGGTCCACCCAAAGGTCCTCGACCCGCACCGCCCGCTTTCGGTCCTCCTCCTTCAAAAGGTGGGCGGCCTTTCGACCCACCACCCCGAAGACCTCGCCCTTCTTCCCGAGAAAACGGACCCGCTGGCCGACCAGAACCTGGGGGTCCCACCCGCCTAGCCCCTGCACGTAGACGAAGCCCTTCTCGTCCACGTCGGTGACGATTAGACCGATTTCGTCAATGTGGCCATCCAGGAGGAGCTTACCTCCCTTACCGGGGTTGAGCTGGGCGTAGACGTTGCCGCTCGTGTCCTCCCATACCTCGTCGGCGAAGGCGAGGGCGGCCTTTTTCCAAACCTGGCGGGCCTCCGCCTCGAATCCGCTCGGGGCTACGCTGGATAGGAGTTCTTCTAGGAAAGCGAGATCAAGTTCCACCTGCACCAAGACCACCTCCCGCTATGGCCGCCCCCAGTTTACGGGGCGGGGTAAGTTAGGGGCGTGAAGGCGACCGTCGTCGGGGTAGGCAGTGAATTGATCGAAGGACGAACCCTGGATACCAACACCACCGAGATCGCCCGCGACCTGGTGGATCAAGGCAGCGAGGTCGGGGTGACCTTCCGGGTCGTCGACCGGAAGGCCGAGCTCGTCGCCGAGCTCCGGCACGCGCTGGACCGCCACGATCTGGTGGTTACCACCGGGGGCCTCGGTCCCACCCCCGACGACCTCACCCGGGAAGCCATCGCCGAAGCGGTGGGGGCCCCGCTGGTCTTCGACCCCGACGTCTACCGCCAGATTGCCGCCTTCTTCGCCCGGCTGGGTAAACCCATGCCGGACATCAACAAAAAGCAGGCGATGAAACCGGCGGGGGCCCTTTGGCTGGAAAACCCCCGGGGAACGGCCCCGGGGTTCCTCCTCCGGTGGCGGGGCAAGGCAGTGGTTGCCCTTCCAGGCCCCCCCGCCGAGTGGCGCCCGATGTGGCGTTCGGCCCGGGAGACCCTTGGACTTACCGGCAGGGGGCGCTATACCAAGGTGTTCAAGACCTTCGGGGTGGGCGAATCCGACCTTTACCTCGCCCTCGGGGAACTCCTGGGGGCCGGGCAGGGGTACGAGGTAACCACCTACGCCAAACCCTGGGGGGTGGAGGTGGTGGTGCGGGGCAGCGAAGCGGTGGCGCGGGCGGTTCGGCGCCGAATAAAAAAGGCGATCTGGGGCGAGGACGAGGACACCCTTCCCGGTCTAGTGGTCCGCCGTCTACGCGCCGAAGGCCGGACCCTGGCGGTCATGGAATCGGTCACCGGGGGCCTGCTCGCGTCCTTGCTCACCGATGTGCCCGGGGTTTCAAAGGTATTTTTGGGGGGTATGGTATCGTACACGGGTGAGGCGAAGGTGCGGTTCGGCGTCTCTCCAGCGGTGCTCGACGCGCACGGCCAGGTGAGCCCGGAGACCGCCGCCGCCATGGCGGCGGCGGCGCGGGAGAAGCTCGGCGCCGACTACGGCCTCGCCGTCACCGGGGTGGCAGGCCCGGAGGGCCTCGAGGGCCACCCCGTGGGCACCGTTTTCGTGGGCCTCGCGGGACCGGAAGGGCACCAGACCCGGGGCTACCGGTTCCCCGACCAGGGCCGCGAATCGGTGCGCCAGCGGGCCGCTTACGCCGCGCTCGCCTTCTTCTGGAGCCGAGCATGAGGCTTTTCTACGCAGTTTTTGTACCCCGGCCGGTTGCCCTGCGGCTGGCCGAGGCCCAGGCCGGCCTCAAGGGCGGCTGGAAACCTACCCTGCCGGAGCAGATGCACCTCACCCTGCTTTTCCTAGGGGAAGTCCCCGAGGACCGGCTAGGGGAACTCAAGGGCATCGGGCGCGACGTCGCCGGTAGCGTACCCGCCTTCACCGCGCGGGTGCGCGGCACCGGCTACTTCCCGGCGGTGGGCAGCCCACGGGTATGGTACGCCCGGGTCGAGGGCGAGGGGTTCGAACCCCTGGCCCTCCGGCTGCGGGAGCTGCTACCCGAGTTCGACGACGGCAAGCGTTTTGCCCCCCACGTCACCCTGGCCCGCAAGAAAGGGCCGGCCCCCCGAGTGCCCCCGGTGGTCTTCGACCTCACCTTCCCGGTCGAAAGGATGGCGCTGGTGCACTCGGAGCTTACCCGGCGGGGCCCCATCTACCGGGTGCTGGAAGCCTTTCCGCTTAAAGGGAGCGTGAAATCTCGTGGAACGGAACGAAGAGAAGAGCAAGGTGCTGGAAAGCACGCTCAAGGCGATTGAGAAGAAGTTCGGAACCGGCGCGATTATGCGCCTGGGGGAAACCCCCCACCAGCGGGTGGACGTGATCCCCACCGGGAGCCTGGCCCTCGACGTGGCGCTTGGCATCGGGGGCATCCCCCGCGGACGGGTCACCGAGATCTACGGACCGGAATCGGGCGGTAAGACCACCCTGGCCCTGCACGTGATCGCCCAGGCCCAGAAGAGGGGCGGGGTGGCCGCCTTTATCGACGCCGAGCACGCCCTCGACCCCAACTACGCTCGGGCACTCGGGGTCGACGTCGACGACCTCTTGATCAGCCAGCCCGACACTGGCGAACAGGCGCTGGAGATCGCCGAACTCCTGGTGCGTTCGGGGGCGGTGGACGTGATCGTGGTGGACTCGGTGGCTGCCCTGGTCCCGGCCGCCGAGATCGAGGGCGAAATGGGCGACGCCCACGTGGGCCTCCAGGCCCGGCTGATGAGCCAGGCGCTCAGGAAGCTCACCGCGGTTCTGGCCAAGTCCAACACCGCCGCGATTTTCATCAACCAGCTACGGGAAAAGGTCGGGGTGATGTACGGCAACCCCGAGGTCACCCCCGGCGGGCGGGCGCTCAAGTTCTACGCCTCGGTCCGCCTCGACGTCCGCCGCATCGGGCAGCCGATCAAAAAGAAGGACACGCCGGTGGGCAACCGGGTCAAGGTCAAGGTGACCAAGAACAAGCTGGCGCCCCCTTTCAAGGAAGTGGAGCTCGAGCTCTACTACGGGCGGGGCATCGACCCCCTCACCGACCTGGTGACGGTGGCGGTGGACCAGGGCGTCATTGACAAGGCCGGCTCCTGGCTCTCCTACGGCGATGTGCGGCTGGGGCAGGGCAAGGAGCGGGCCGCCGAGTACCTGAAGGAAAACCCCGAGCTCGCCGAGGAAATCCGCAGCAAGGTCTTCGAACGCGTGGGGATCGCCGGGGGCGATACGGCGCCCGCCGAATCCTGAAGGGGGGCGCCATGAGTTTTCTGGATCTCCTGCTCGCCCTGATCGTCGTCCTCCTGGCGGGGGGGCTCGGGGTGTTCCTCCGTCGCGGACCCGGCGCGCCCACAAGAGGTGAGGAGCTTCGCCGCGCGGCCGAGGAGGATGCCCGGCGCATCGTCGAGGAGGCCAAACGCGAGGCCCGCGAGGCGCTCGAGGCCGCCCGCACCGAGGTACGGGAGCTGAAAGCCCAGGCCGAGGCCGAGGCCAAGGCCCGCCTCGCCGAGGTGGAAAACCGCCTTAAGGAGGAGCGGGCCCGGCTCGAGGCCGAGCTGGAGCGTGAGCGCAAGCGGCTGCTCGAGGACCTCGACCGGGAGCGCCGGCGGCTCCTGGAGGAACTTGAACGCGACCGCACCCAACTCAAGAAGGACCAGGAAAGGCTGGACGCCGCCTGGGAGGACCTAAAGCGGGAACGGGAGGAACTCAAAAAGCTCGACGAGCGGCTGGTGCGCCGGGGCGAACAGCTGGACGCCCGGGCCGCCCGGCTCGATGAGCTGGAGGAGCGGCTGGGGGCCCGCGAAGCCGAGCTCAAGGCCTGGGAGGAGCGTCTCCGGGAGAAGGAGCGCGAGGTGACCTTGAAGCTTGAGGAGGTCGCCGGCCTCACCCGCGAGGAGGCCGCCCGTCGCCTCTTCGAGCAGCTCGAGGCCGAACTCGAGGAGGAGCGGGCGCTAAAGGTGAAGGCGGCGGTGGAAAAGGCCCGACTCGAGGCCAAAAAGAAGGCCGCCGAGATCCTGGCCCAGGCGGTGCAACGCCAGGCCTCGGAAACCGCCAGCCAGCTGGCGGTTAGCGTGGTGCCGATCCCCTCCGACGCCATGAAGGGCCGGATCATCGGCCGCGAGGGCCGCAACATTCGCGCCTTCGAAGCGTTAACCGGGGTGGACCTGATCATCGACGACACCCCGGAGGCGGTGATCCTCTCCTCCTTCAACCCCTTGCGACGGGAGATCGCCAAGATGGCGCTCGAGGAACTGGTCGCCGACGGCCGCATCAACCCCACGAGGATCGAAGAGGTGGTGGAGAAGGCCAAGGAGGAGATGAAGCACTTCCTCTACGAGCGCGGCGAGGAGGCCGCGCTGGAAGCCGGCGTGGTGGGCCTCAAGCCCGGGCTTATCCAGCTTTTGGGCCGGCTCCACTTTCGCACCTCCTACGGGCAGAACGTCCTCGCCCACTCGGTGCAGGTGGCCCACGTCGCCGGCATCCTCGCCGCCGAACTTGGCTACGACCCCGCCGCCGCCCGCCGCGCGGGGCTGCTCCACGACATCGGGAAGAGCGTGGACCGTGAAATCGAGGGGTCCCACGTCGAGATCGGCATCCAGTTGGCCAAACGGTTCGGCGAAGGCAAGGAGGTGCTGGACGCCATCGCCCACCACCACGACCCCGAGAACGCCGAAACCCCCTACGCCGTTTTAGTGGCCGCCGCCGACGCGGTAAGCGCGGCAAGGCCGGGGGCCCGGCGTGAGAGCCTGGAGGATTACATCAAGCGGCTGGAGCAGCTGGAGAAAATCGCCACCAGCTTCCCCGGCGTCGAGCAGGCCTTTGCAGTGCAGGCGGGCCGCGAGGTGCGGGTCATCGTGGAGCCAAGCCGGATTAACGACCAGAAGGCGGCCCTCCTGGCTCGCGAAATCGCGCGACGGATCGAGCGCGACATGGACTACCCCGGGGAGGTCCAGGTCACCGTGGTGCGGGAGGTGCGTGCGGTTGAGCACGCCCGCTGAACCGCGGATCCTTGTGGTGGGCCCCGGCGCGGTGGGCGGGTATTTCGGGGCCCGCCTGCTGGCTGGCGGGGCCTCGGTCGCCTTCGCGGCCCGGGGGGAAAGCGCCCGGGCGCTAAAGGAACACGGCCTGGTGCTCCGGAGCGAGGTCCACGGCGAGGCCCGTTACCCGGTACGGGTGCTAATGGACCCGGGGGACGAACGCTTCGACCTGGTGCTGGTGGCAGTCAAAAACCACCACCTCCCGGAAGCAGTTCTCCCCTGGCGGGCATCCCTTACCGAGGCCGGCGCGGTGCTCTCGTTGCTCAACGGGGTCACCGCCCCGGAGACCCTGGCCACCGTGTTTTCGCGGGAACGGGTGGTGCCCGGACTCTGCTACGTGGGGGCCGAGCGTCTGGCCCCGGGGGTGATCCACCACCGAACCGCCGGCCGGATCGAACTCGGTCCCCTCGCGCCAGAGCAGGCACCGGCGGCACGCCGCGTCCACCGCTGGCTCTCCGCCTACGGCCTGCCGGTGCGCTACCGCGAGGATATCTGGGACGCGCTTTGGGAAAAGCTGCTTTGGAACGCCGCCCTGAACCCCACCACCGCGCTCACCGACCGAACCATCGGCGAACTGCTGGAAACCGAAGCCGGGCGCAGCCTGGTGCGCGCAGCCATGGCCGAGACCCTGGCGGTGGCCCGGGCCGAGGGGGCCCGGCTCGAGGCCGACGACCTTGACCGCGCGATCGAGCAAGCACGGGGCTGGAGATCGATTACCACCAGCATGTGGCAGGACCGGCGGGCGGGTCGCCCCTTGGAGCTTGAGGCCCTGGTCGGCGAGGTGGTGCGCCGGGGCCGCCGGCACGGGATCCCCACCCCGGTGCTCGAAACCCTCTACCGGCTGTTGCAGGCGGCCCAGGGATAGCGGAGAACCCCAAGCCCCCGTCCAGCGCAACCCCGGGACGGTGCGTTAAGCGGTCTTGCCCACCGCGTTCGGAAAAACGCCCCACTCGGCCAGCGCCCGGCGGATGCCCTCGGCGTCGATGCCGGCCTTCTGGTGCAGGCGCTCGATGGGCCCCTGCTCGGTGAAGGCGTCGGGGTAGCCAAGCCGGCGAACGGTAGCCGGTAGACCGAGGCGCTCTAAGGCCTCGAGCACCGCCGAACCGAACCCCCCGGCCAGCTGGTGGTCCTCGACGGTTAAAAGCTTCCTTCCCTCCCGCGCAAAGCGGGCCAGGAGGGCTTCGTCTAAGGGTTTCAAAAACCGGGCGTTGACCACCCCCACCCGGGGGTCCTGGCCGGCCGCGGCCAGGGCGTACTCCAGGGTTTTCCCGAAGGCGAGGATATAGATCTCGCTCCCCTCCTTGAGGATCTCCCAGGTGCCCCAGGCGATCTCCGGCCAGGTGCCCGGGGCCACCGGGTGCGTCTTCGCCCGCGGGTAGCGGATCGCCACCGGCCCCCCTATGGCCAGGGCCGCCTTCAGCATGGCGCGCAACTCGGCGGCATCCTTGGGGGCCAGGATCTTAAGGTTGGGAACGGCGCGAAGGATGCTAATGTCGAAAACCCCGTGGTGGGTGGGCCCGTCGGCCCCCACCACCCCGGCCCGGTCGATGGCGAAGATCACGTTCAGGTTCTCAATGGCCACGTCGTGGATCACCTGGTCCACCGCGCGCTGCAGGAATGTCGAGTAGATGGCCACCACCGGCCGCATGCCCGCGAGGGCCAAACCGGCCCCGGTGGTAACGGCCACGTCCTCGGCGATCCCCACATCCACATAGCGCTCGGGGAATCGGCTGGCGTACTCGGTTAACCCCGACCCTTCGCGCATCGCCGGGGTGATCGCGTAGATCCTCGGGTCCTCCTCGGCCAGCTCCACCAGGGCGTCGCCGAAGGCGCGGGACCAGGAATAGCTCTTGCCCTTGCGGGGCGCCGATGGGTCAAAGGGGCCGACCCCGTGCCAGTGCACCGGATCCTCCTCGGCCAGCTTGTAGCCGTACCCCTTCTTGGTAACGATGTGAAGGAGGGTGGGGCCTTTAAGGGCTTTGAGGTGGTCGAGAAGGTAGATGAGCCCTTTGAGGTCGTGGCCGTCCACCGGCCCCACGTAGCGGATCCGCCAGGCATAGAAGGGGTTCTCCTGGTGCAGAACCAGCTTAGCCGCCTCCTTGGCACGGTCGGCAAGATCGTAAAGCCGGGGAGAGATCCGCTCGAGGACCCGCCTCCCCCGCTCCTCGGCCCCCTGCAGCCAACTCTGGACCTGGAGGCTCCGGAAGTAGCGGTTTAACGCCCCAACGTTCGGGCTGATGGACATCTCGTTGTCGTTCAAGACGATCAGCATGTCCTTGCCCAGCTCGCCGATCTTGTTGAGGGCGGCGAGGGCCATCCCGCCGGTGAGGGCGCCGTCGCCGATTACCACCGCGATCTTGTAGTCCTCCCCGCGGGCATCCCGGGCCAGGGCCATACCTAAAGCGTTGGCCAGGCTGGTGGAAGCGTGCCCCACGGTGATGGCGTCGTGGGGGGATTCGCTGACCTTGGTAAAACCCGAGATGCCCCCTTCCTGGCGGAGGGTCTCGAAACGGTCGCGGCGGCCGGTAAGGAGCTTATGGGCATAGGCCTGGTGGCCAACGTCGAACAAGATTCGGTCCCGGGGCGAGTCAAAAACCCGGTGCAGGGCCACGATAAGCTCCACCGCCCCCAGGGAGGAGGCAAGGTGCCCCCCCGTCTTGGCGGTCACCCGGAGGATCTCGCTCCGGAGCTCCTTGACCAGCTCGGAAAGTTCGGCCTCGGAGAGACCTTTCAGGTCGCTGGGCTCGCGGATTCGGTCCAGGATCATGGATCCTCCCTAGAAGTTCTTTCCTATCAACAAAAGCCCTTCGCGGGTTCGAACCTCCCCCACGTGGGGGACGAACCAGAGCTCGGAACGTATCGCTTCCTTGTTGCTTCGGGCCGAAAAGCGCACCACGTAGGCGGCAAAGCTTCCAGCCGGGACCTCGACGGTGCGTTTTTCCACCACCTCGAACTGGTAGTCAAGGTTCAACGTGGCCTGCTTCTCAATACCCTTGGGTAGGACGAAAAAGCTCGAAACCTGGGTCCGACCACCCCAGCGGGCCCCCACCTCAAGCAGCGCCGCCGGGGGGTACTCGATGAACGGGGGATCAAACTTGACCCGGCTCAGGGTAATACGCTCCTCGTAGCCGAGAAGTTTGACCCCGAAGTCGCCGACCTCGCGGTAGTAGACCCGGTCCTGGCCCCGCCCGAAAAAGTGGTACCGGAGCCCGGCCTTGCCCTCAAAGCTGCCCACCCCTTCAACCCGCACCCGGTACGGCGGCGCGTCCAGGGGAAGCCCTTCGGGAAGGTAGGTCCATACCAGGCCGGTGGCGTGGGGGTAAAAGCCCACCGGCCCCTCGACTGTCTCTTATACA
>WFNN01000114.1 GCA_015488545.1 Thermaceae bacterium
GGGTCCCGGCGGCGGGGGCGTCGGTCCCGGCGCCGGGAAGCCGCCGCCCGGTGCGGCCGGCGGGGTGGGGCCGGGCGGCGCGGGTGCCGTAGGTGCGCCGGAGACGAACTCCATGCGGCTGGATCCGGACGGGGTTTGGGCTTTCACGCTCCGCACCAGGCCGGTGGCCTTGTCCACCCGGAGCGTGACGCTCGCCGCCCCGTACTGCATGGAGAGCACCGCTTCCTGCCCCAGGTCCTGGGCGTAGACGAGGGCAAATCCGACAGCTGGGATCTGCTGGATCGCTTGGCCGGGTCGGGCCCGTTGGAGGAGGGCGGGGTTCACGTAATGGGGTCCCTCGATCGGCGAGCCGGCGGCGAACCCAAAGGGAGTTTCCATGTTGCCGGTGAGGGCGCTTTTGGTAAAGACCTGATAGACGACGACGTTGCCGTCGGTGGTGGTCGGCTGGTAGCGGGTATCGCCCTGCATTGCCCCCATGGGGCCCCGCATCGAAAACCGGTAGCGGGCCTCCCTTTGGGCGACGGGCGGCAGGCTGAGCGCGGGCAGGCTGACCTGGGCTTGGCCCTTATAGGTTACCCGCATCGTCATGGTCTGGCCGCCCATCTGAAGCTGGGTGGTGCTGTCCGTCACCAGGCCGGTATTGGGGTCAAAGGTCATCCGCACCTCGGCTCCTTGTTGCGAGGTGATCAGGGTGTTCCCCTGGATCCGGGCGCCGGGCACCTGGCCGGCTTGGATCGCTTGGCGCTGGGCCGGGCTTACGAAGAAGGAGGAACCCATCGGACCTACTGAGAGCATCGTGGTGACCAGCCCCGGCGGGTTTTGGGTCAGGGTGATCATCTTCACCGCCGCCCATTGCTGGCCCACCGCTTCAACCAGGTAAGCTATAGTGCCGCGCTGGTGCTGACCCATGGCCTCGGTTTCGCTCTCGTAGATCAGCACGAGGCCGGGCCGGAGCCAGTTGGGCAGCGCAGCCTGGGCCATGGCTAGGCCCAATCCGAAAAGGACGGCGAGCCAACGTTTCATCGTCCACCTCCTTCGCCTTCGAAGCTAGGAGGCGGTCCCTTAACGCGGGCTTAAAAACTCCTCGAGCGGGGGCGGGGGCGCTTCCACCGCCGCCCGGTAGGCGCGGGCGAAGCGGCGGTAGGCCGCGAGGAGGGCCGCGCTTTGCCCGCGCACGTGCAGGGTCTCGGCGTAAAGCGCGAAGACCTCGGGGTCGGCGGGGTCGAGGGCGAAGAGGGCGGCGAGGAGGTCGCGCCGGTCCTCGAGGGGCCTCCGCTGGGCCTCGGCCAGCCCCTTGTTCAGGAGCGCGGCGCGGACCTCGTGGACCCGCCGGTCGAGGACGGGGTTGTCCACGCCGGGGAAGGCCGGCTCCCGGAAGAGGGCGAGCGCCCGGGAGAGATCGCCCTCGGTGAGCGCCCGGGTGAGGTCGGCCCAGTCGCTCTCGACCCTTTTCAGCCCGCCCTCGGTCAAGTAGGTGGGCACCCCCCAGGGCTCCAGGGCCTTCCTCAGGTGGTTAAGCTGGACGTAGAGGTTGTTCCGGGCCCGCTCGGGGTCGGCTTCGGGCCAGATCGCCTCGATCAGGGCGTCGCGGTCGAGGCCGAGAAGCAAGAGGGCGAAGATCTCCCGGAGCCGCCGGGAGAGGCTGACCGGGCCGAGCGGCCCCACCACCTCGAAGGCCCCGAGCACCCGGACCTTTAGCGGGGGGATCTCAGAGTGGCGGAGCCGCACCGCCTCGGTCCAGCCGGAAGCGAGGACTTCCCTGAGGGGGTAGGGCTGAGCCCACCGGGGCCGGTCGCGGGGGAGCGCCCTTAAGGGGGTAAAGGCGGGTAGCACACGCTCGCCGGCGTTGGTGAGCCGGACGAGAGCCTCGAGGAAGGCGGGGTCGCCGGTGATCCGGTAGCCGGCGGCGGCACGGTGCATCGCTTCCTCGCGCGTTTTCGCTTCGGGAAGCCGGCTGGGGTCCTTGAATAGCCGGGCGGCGGCGAGGGCGGTGAAGAAGCCCCGCCGTTCGGGGAGCTGGCGTTGGGCCCTTTCGATCTCGCCCCGATCGATGAAGAGGGCAAGCGCGTAGCCGCGCACGCGGTCAGCGGCCTCGGGTTTTTCGAGGAGCTCGAACTCGGCGAGGGTGCGGAGGAGGCCCTCGATGTCACCCTCCAGCCGGGCGGCCTCGGCCTTGCCAAGGAGGGCCTCGACCCGGTTCAAACCGCGGAGGTCGGCGGCTTTTCGGTAGGCCTTGAGAGCCCCCTTGCGGTCCCCTGTCCACTCCCGTACCCGGCCGAGCCAGACCCAGGTGATCACGTCCACAAAGTGGGTCGGCACCTCGCTCGCTCGAACGGCGCGGGCGAGCGCCTCCAGGGCCTCTCGGTAGGCGAGGAGTTCGCCTTTCTGCTCGAAGAAAAGGGCTGCGCGGTTGACGGCCAAGACGGGGGCGAAGGGGCTCGACGCCGGCATCAGCCGGTCGGCGCGCTCGAGGGTCTTTAGCGCCGCCTCGGGGTCGCCGGCCTTCTCCTCGATCGCGGCCCGGTTGCTCAGGTAGCGGGCGAGGAGCTCGGCGTCCTTGACCTCGGCTTCTAGCGGCTCGGCCTCCTTTACTAACCTCAAGGCTCCCTCCACCCGGCCGCTCTCGGCGAGGGCGAAGGCGGCGAGGCCGTAGGCCTCGAGGCGAAAGGCGGGCGGTCCCTCCTCGTGGGCAAGCGTTTCGAACACCCGGATCGCCTCCTCGGTCCGGCCGGTGTTCCAAAGGGCGATGGCCAGCCGCATGCGGCGGTGACGCCCGGCCGGGCCGGGGGCGCGTTGGTGCCAGCGGACCACGGCCTCGGGGACGACCGCGGCCAGGGCCGGGCCGGAGGGGGCCTCGAGCAGGGCGGCGAGCTCCTCGAAAAGCCCGAGCCGCTCCAGCGCGAGGCCATAGAGCTCGGGCGGCAGACGGCCGCGGTTTTTGAGCACCGCGGCCCGAACCTCGCGGCGGGGGAGGGCCTCGGCCAGGGCGGCGTGGAGCCGAAAGCCCCCCTCGGCGGGCTGCAGGAGGCCGGCTTCGGCGAGCCGCTCGGTGGCCGGAGTTGCGGCCTCCCGGGGGAGCTCGCGAACCCCGGCGAGGAGGAGGAGCTCGGAGAAGAGCTCAGGCCCCAGGCTCGCCCTTAAGCCCTCGGCCAGCGAGGGCCAGTCGGGCTCGTCGCCGCTTACTGCGGCCAGGTGGAGGGCGATCGGCCAGCCCCCGGTCTTTTCCCAAAGCGCCCGAGCCCGCGCCTCGTCCCCGATTAGCCGGCTCGCCTCCTCCAGGGTGAAGGCGAGCTCCCCGGCGGAAAGCCGCACCAGCCGCCCCCGCGCGGCGAGGGCGGCGATCTCGGGGGAGGTCAGCCTCCGCCGGCTGGCGATGCCCACCAGGGCCGGGGGATCGCGGAGAAGGGGGGCCACGGCGGCAGGGTCTTGAAGGTCGTCGAGAACGAGGGCGGTGGGAGGATCGGCTATGTCGGCGAGGATCGCTCGCCAGGGGCTTCCCTTGGGGAGGCCGAGGGCTTCCTCGAGAACCCGCTTGGGGTCGTCGTCGGGGAGGAGGGTGATCCAGATGGCCCTGAGCTCGGGGATTGCCTGGATCCACTGGGAGAGGAGCACGGTCTTGCCGTAGCCGAAGGGGGCTTCGAGGACAAGGGCGTACCCGGGTGTTCGCGGCAGGCGCTCGAGCAGGCGCGGGCGCTTGAGGTAAAGGGGTACGGGGAGCGGGCGTCCAACGGCCATGGCCGGCTTCCCGGTCCATTTTATGAGAACCCCGACCACGACCCGTACCCTGGCACACGCGGACTTAACCGGGCCTTAATCGCCGGAGACTTCGCCAGCTACGGCCTCGATGACCCAGATCGCCCCGTCCTCGAGATCGTATTGGACCCTTTTCCCGGCGATCCGCTCGCCCTTGGCCTTGCTCTGAACCGGGTTGCCGAAAAGCCAGGCGACCCGGTTTTGCTCGTCAACTAGCGCCCGCTCAGCCCGGGTGGTGCGCTCGCCCTGGACCAGGGTCACGCCGCCGGTGAGCCAGACCTGATCCTCGTCGAACATGTAAAGGAGCGTTCCAGCTTCCCCCTTGAGCGCTTTCCTTCCGCTTCGTTCGAAACGGGTCGGGCCTTTGAGGCGGGCGACTCCTTCCTCGTTTCGGTAGTCGAGGCGCGCGCCAAATGCGCGGAACTTTCCCTTCACGATCTCTACCGCGTCCGGTTTCTCCTCGAGGCGGTAGTCGGCGCGGTCGGCCTTTTCGTTAAATCGGGCCTGCCCCGCCGCCAGAGTAATCGTACCCCGGCCGGCGTCCGGCTGGTCGACCAGGGCCAAGGGGGCAAAGGCGCGGGCGTTCTTGCCAAAGCGGATCACGACGTGGTACGGCGGGGGGTCGTAGAAGATGAATAGCACGCCCTTTTCCCGCTCCTCGATCCAGGCGAGGCCTTCCTCATCGGGGCTGGTCTTTTCCACCACCACCTTCTTCCCCTTCCGGACCAGGCTGGCGGTCGGGTGGTAGACCCCCTGGGCCAGGACCCCGGCGAGGAGCAGAAGGAGCGGGAGGGCACGCATCAGCGGGTTTCGCGCTTGGTGCGGAAAGCGCTAGTGGGGAGCTCGAACGGTTTTCCATAAAGGCGGACCCGGTGTTTTTTGACGTCGTGGAGAAGGGTTCCCGCTGAGAGCCTCCGGCCTTTCTTGGGGTTTTCGCTGACCGCGGGCCGCCCTACCACGATGGCCTCCCCGGTGGTGTCGTCGTAGTAAAGCCCGTCCCCGCGGGTGACCAGGTCGCCGTCGGTTAGGGTCACCCCTCCGGTGGCCAGGAGCTTCTTCTGGTGGGCGAGCAATCGGGCCTCGCGGGCTTCGATGACCAGGTCGCCGCCCTCCTTGCGGTGGCGGACCAGCTTTACCCGCCCCCCGGGGGTGGTGAAGACCGCCAGCGCCCGGCCCTCTTCGTAGTAGACCCTTTCGGCGGTGCCTTCCTGGCGCCCGCTCACCAATCGCACCGCTCCTTCGCTTTCGGAGGTGTCGTCGTCGACGTCGAAGGCCATCACCTTCTGGGCCTCGACCCGGACCTCGTCCTGCCCCTTTCGCTCCGGGAGTTGGACCATGGTGGCCGGGCCGTAAAGCCGCCCGACCCCGGTGGCCTCACGGTAGACGAGTTTGGGGCCCCGGGCGGTGAGGCGGCCTCGGCGGACCACCACGTCGCCTTCGAAGGTGGCCACCCGTTCGCCCTCCGCGGCCTGCATGCTTTTCCCGGCGGGGGCCTCGAGGACCGCCTTGGTGGCGCGGATCTCCAGGTTGCCCACCCTGCCGCGGATGCCCCCGGGCTGGTTGGCGGTGTACACCCAGGGCCCGTAGCGGAGGTTGCCGCTGCGGGTGCCGTTCGGGTACTCGATCACGATGATTCGGCCGGCGGCCAGCACCAAGGGAAGCAAGAGGCCAAGAAGGACCAGGATTCGTTTAGGATTTGCAATCATTTTTCTCCCCCGTGCGCCATTCCTCGCGACCGCTGTGCCAGCTGGCGTTTTCCAACCCGAAGTCCGACCGGAACCCCTCCCCTTCCACCCGGACCCCCGGGCCCTCCAGGCGGAAGCGGGGGGCGAAGAAACCTCGACGCTGGTCGATTCGAACCGGTTGGGACGGGCGGCCGGTGAGTTCGATCCGCCAGCACTCCTTGGGGATTTCCACCTCGGCCTCGGGCATGGTGAGGTTGTCGTAGCGGTCGATACGCACCTCCCGGGCGGTGAGCTTTAGATCGAGTTTGCCGTCCACCCAGCGCTCCCCCTGCGAAAGCCCGATCGCCCGCGATTCCCGGCGGGCGGGGTCGTAATCGATCTGGGACGCTCGAAAGACCCATTCCGCTCGGGGATCGGCCTCGGGGTAGAGCCGGAACTGCACCCCGAAGAGCTCGGCCTCCCCGATGGCCCGATGTGGCACCGGCGCGGGTTCCCGCCCCAGCCAGTAGGCGGCGAGGAGGAGGAGAGCCAGGAGGAGCACCGCGTAGCGGACCACGCCCCAAGGTTAGGACGGCAGGGTGAAAGCGGGATAAGCGGGGGTTAGAGCACGTCCCTCGAGGTCCCCCGGGTGCGCCAGTTGATGAGGTTTTTCCGAAGCCTCAAGGCCCGCCGCAGGGGGCGGTACAGCAGGGAGCGGGGCAGGTCGAAGGCGGGGAACCGCACCCGCCGCCCGCCGAACCCCTCCTTGAAACGGTAGATGCCGTAGGCATGGCTTTCGGGGGTGAGGACCCGAGGCACGCCCCAGAGGTCATAGTAGCGGCGGCCGGTGGCCAGCCCGTGCTGGATGGCGGTCCAGTGCATCCGGTAGGGGGCCATGACCTCGCGCCGGGATCGAGTCGAGCCCCCGTAGAGGTAGTCGACGCGGTCCTTGAAGGCCACGAAGAGCCCGGCCGCGAGCGGTTCGCCCTCGAGCTCGGCCAGGCTCAGGAAGGCCTCGGCGCCGGCACCGTGCATCGCTTCGAAGACCCGCCGGTAGTAGTCCTCGGCGTGCTGGAGCAGCCGGGCGCGGCGGTTGGTTTCGGTGAAGAGGGCGTAGAACGCGTTGAAGGCGTCCTCGGCGTCGGGGTCGTCGGGGTGAACGATGCGCCCAACCACCCCTTTTCGCGCCGAGAGGCGGGTATTGTAGCGGGTTTTGGGCTTCATCCGCTGGAGCACCGCCTCCTCGCTGTCCAAAAGGATCTCCAGCGAGTACTCCGGCTGGATGGTTTCCGCCGGCAGCGCCCGGGGAAGCCGGGGAAGCCGAGCCTCCGCCGCCAGGGCCATTGGCGGCTCGATTTTCAGGTGGCTACCGGGAACGGCCCGGAGGAGCGCCCTAAGCCCCCGGGCCAGGGCCTCGAGGTCGTCGAAGGCGGGCCCCCGCGGCGCGTAGCTGATCGCCAGCGGCCCCGTCCCCCGGCTTAGCACCTGGGCGGCGAGCAGGGGTTTTCCCTCCTCCACCAAAAGACGCCGCACCCCCCAGCCGGAGAGCCGTTTCACCTCCCCCCATCCCCACGATTGCAGGCTGGAGGTGTAGCGAAACCCGGCTACCAACCGGTTCCAGGCTTCGGGGTCGTCGATCTCGTGAACCTTCACCGGAGCTCCTTCAGAGCCAGGCGGATAAGTTCTTCCGCGCTCGCCTCGGGGTGGGCGGCGGCTAACCGGTCCACGGTTTTGCGCACCGCCCCTTCGCGAAAGCCGAGGAGCAACAGGGCCTCGACCGCCTCCCCGGCGCTGGGGTTTCTGGTCGCCGGCGCGGCCGACGGCGCCGGGAGCCGGTTTTTGAGCTCGAGGACGATGCGCTCAGCGACCTTCTTGCCGACGCCCGGAGCGGCGGTAAGCGACCGGGTATCGCCCTCGTGGACCGCCCGGGCAATCCACTCTGGTCCCAGGGTGCCGAGCAGTGCCAGCGCGGCCTTGGGCCCGACCCCACTCACCGCCAAGAGGGCCCGAAACGTGTCCCGTTCGGCCTCGGAAGCGAAGGCGAAAAGGAGGGGCCCATCCTCCCGCCACTGGAGATGCAGGAAAAGGGCGACTTCGTCCCCAGGCGTGAGGCTTGCCAGGGTCCTCTGAGGGGCGAAGAGCTCGAGCTCGAACCCACCCGTCCAGAGCCAGAGCCGGTCCTCGCCGACTCCGGAGACCTTTCCCCGCACCCGCCTCAGCACGCGGCCCAGTATAGTGGAGCGGATGCGGATCGCGTACCAGGGTACCGAGGGTGCGTTTAGCGAGGAGGCCGCCCTTCGCTACCACCCGGGGGCCGAAACCCTGGGGTACCCCACCTTCCACCAGGTTTTCGAGGCGGTACGGGCAGGGCAGGCCGATCGGGGCATCGTTCCGGTCGAGAACGCGGTGGCGGGGAGCATCAACACCACCTACGACCTTCTTCTGACGAGCGACCTGCACGTTGTGGGGGAGGTGATCCTCCGGGTTCGGCACTGTTTGGTCGCTCCCCAAGGGACCGCCCTCGAGGACGTTCGCGAGGTGGTGAGCCACCCCCAGGCGCTGGCCCAGTGCGACGGTTTCCTGGCCAGGCACGGTATTGCGGCCCTGGTCGCCTCGGATACCGCCGGGGCCGCTCGGGCGCTGGCGGAAAACCCAGTTCCCGGCCGGGCAGCCATCGCCAGCGAGCGGGCGGCCCGCCGGTACGGCCTGGTGGTGTTGAAAAAGGGTATCGAGGATTTCGCCTTCAACTACACCCGCTTCTTTGTGCTCGCCCGCGAGGAAGTACCCCGGGGCGAGGGGCCCTACAAAACCAGCGTGGTTTTTGCGGTTCGCCACCGACCCGGCGGCCTATACGACGCCATCGGCGCCTTTGCCGAGGCCGGGGTCAACCTCACCAAACTGGAGTCCCGTCCTCGGCGAGACCGCCCCTGGAGCTACGTTTTCTACCTGGACTTCGAAGGGCACGTGGAGGACCCGGCACCGGCGCGGGCCCTCCTTTCCCTCCTTCGGCGGGCTGCCTTCGTCAAGGTGCTGGGCTCCTACCCCGCGGCAGGGAACGGGGAGGAAAACGCGGCCGGCAGTGCCGGCCGCGGAGATGGCGGCGCCGGTTAAAGAATCCCCAGCGCGTCGACCTTTTCCACCAGCTCGCGAACGTGATCGGCGCTTCGCTTGAGGGCGGCCAGCTCCTCGGGTTTGAGCGGCACCTCCCAGATCTTCTCAACCCCGTTCTTGCCGAGTACCGCCATGACCCCGACGAAGAGCCCCTCGATGCCGTACTCGCCGTTTAAGTAGGCGGCCACCGGCAGGATCCGCTTTTCGTCCCTGAGGATCGCCTTGACCATCTCCCAGGTTGCGGCCGAGGGGGCGTAGTAGGCCGAACCGGTCTTCAGAAGGCTTACAATCTCGGCCCCACCTTTTCGCGTTCTCTCCACGATGGCCTCGATCTTGTCTTCCGGCAGGAGCTCGGGGAGGGGCACCCCGCCGACGGTGGTGAGCCGGGGCAAGGGCACCATGCTGTCGCCGTGGCCGCCCAGCACCACCCCGAAGACATCCTTCACGCTCACCCCGAGCTCTTCGGCGATGAAGTAGCGGTAGCGGGCGGTGTCCAGGATCCCGGCCATGCCCATGATCCGGTTCTTGGGCGCTCCGGTGATCTCGGCGATCACATAGGTGATCGCGTCAAGGGGGTTGGCCACCTGGATGATGATGGCGTCTGGAGCGTATTTTTTGATGTTGCTGGCGACGTCTTTTGCGATTTTGGAGTTGATCTCGATGAGGTCGTCCCGGCTCATCCCGGGCTTCCTGGGCACCCCCGAGGTGGTGACCACGATGTCGGAGCCCTCGATGTCGGCGTAGTCGTTGGTCCCGACGATGGTCACGTCCTGGCCCAGGATCGGTCGGGCCTCGGAGAGATCCAGGGCCTTGCCTTGCGGCATCCCCTCGACGATATCCACCATCACCACGTCGGCCAGGCCGCTTTCGGCGATGCGCATGCCCAGGGTGGAACCGACGTGGCCGGCCCCGATGATGCTGACTTTGGGTCTTCCAGTGAGTGCCATATCCGCCTCCTTTCCTCCGCCCCTATTTTGCCCCCAAATTGCCGGGACAGGCGTCTTGCCCAGGGGCTCTACAATGGCCCCATGGCACGAGTCAGCAAGTACTACGACGTCAAGCGCGACGAGCGGGGGGAGCGGTACCTCGAGGTCTACGTCTCGGGCTTTTTGCTCACCCGCATCCCCCTGCTGAATAAGGGCACCGCCTTCACCGCTGACGAGAGAAAGCTCCTCGACCTGGACGGCCTGCTACCCCCCCATGTGGCCACCATCGAGGAGCAGAAGGAGCGAAACTACCGGCGTTACCGCCTTTTGCAAACGCCGCTCGATAAGCACATCTTCCTGCGCGACCTTCAGGACCGCAACGAGGTGCTTTTCTACGCCCTTTTGGTGGAGCATCTCGAGGAGATGATGCCGATTATCTATACCCCCACCGTGGGGGAAGCGGTGCGGCTTTTTTCACATATCTACCGGCTCCCCCGCGGCCTCACCGTTTCCACCGACAACATCGGCCGGGTCGAGCAAGTGCTGGCCAATGTTCCTTTGGAAGACGTGCGTCTAATCGTGGCCACCGACTCCTCGGCGATCCTCGGTATCGGCGACCAGGGGTACGGGGGAATGGCGATTTCGATCGGCAAGCTTTCCCTCTACACCGCCGCTGGCGGAGTCGCCCCGGACAAAACCCTCCCGGTCGAGCTGGACGTGGGCACCGACCGCGAGGACCTGCTGGAGGATCCCCTTTACCTCGGCGTCCGGCACAAGCGTCTCCGGGGTCAGCCCTACCTTCGATTTATGGATCGCTTTGTCGAGGCGATAAAGGAGCGATACCCTAAGGTTATCCTGCAGTGGGAGGACCTCTCTAAGGACGCCGCTTTCACCGTCCTCGACCGTTACCGCAAGCAGATCCCTTCGTTCAACGACGATATCCAGGGCACCGGGGCGGTGACGCTGGCGGGGCTGCTCTCGGCCATGCGGATGAAGGGCGAGCGGCTGGTGGACCAGCGCATCGTGATCCTCGGCGCCGGGGCCGGGGGAATCGGCGTGGCCCGGGCGATCAAGTCCGGGCTCATGGACGCGGGGCTTAGCGAGGAAGAGGCCCTGGCGCGGATCTTCGTGCTCGATTCTAAGGGGCTTTTGCTTAAAAACCGTTCGATGGAGCCTTACAAGGAGGAGTTCGCCCACGATCCCGCTGTGGTCGAGGGGTGGGAGTACTCGGGCCGGGCGCCGGGCCTTTTGGAGACCATCCGCGGGGCCCGGGCCACCGTGCTCCTTGGGCTTTCCGGCCAGGCGGGGGCGTTCACCGAACCGGTGGTCCGGGCCATGCTGGAGAACGCCGAGCGCCCGGTGATTTTCCCTCTGTCCAACCCCACCTCGAACTCCGAGGCGGTGCCCGAGGACGTGCTCCGCTGGACCGATTGCCAGGCCATCGTGGCCACCGGCAGCCCATTCCCACCGGTCGAGTGCAACGGCCGGACGATTCACATCGGGCAGGGGAACAACGCCTTCGTGTTTCCCGGCATCGGCTTCGGTTCGGTGCTCGCCAGGGTCCGCGAGGTAACCGATCGGATGATCCTGGGGGCCGCCTACGCCCTCGCCGAGCGAACCCGGAACGAGCATTTCCAGAAGGGCCTGGTCTACCCCGAGATCCACGAGATGCGGGAAGTCAGCGTTCACGTGGCCGCCCGGGTTATCCGCCACGCGGTCGAGGAAGGGGTGGCCACCGACGAGCGGGTGATGGGGAAAGACGAGCGCGCGCTCGAGGCCTATGTCCGCAGCCGTTTCTGGGAACCCAAATACCTCCCTTACGTCCGCGGTCGCTAGCGGGTGAATACCGGCGGGCCGGGGCTTAAAGCCCCGGCCTTTTAGCCTCTTTTACTTTGACTTTTTATAATAGAGTTAGTAAAGATGCTTGGCCTGCCTGGAGGCAAAACATGAGCAAGGAGCGCCCGGTTTACGTGATCAGCGTGGCCGCCGAGCTAGTTTCGATGCACCCGCAGACGCTGCGGCTTTACGAGCGCAAGGGGCTGGTGCGGCCCAAGCGTTCGGCGGGGAAGACCCGGCTTTACTCGGAGCGGGATATTGAGCGGTTGCGGGAGATTCGGCGGCTCACCCAGGAGCTGGGGGTGAACCTGGCCGGGGTCGAGGAGATCATGCGGCTTAAGGAGGAGCTCGAGCGCTTGGAGGCCCGCTACCGGCTGGAGATCGAATACCTGGCCGAGCAGCTCGCCCGCCAGCAGGCCTGATAGGCTGGGGGTATGGTTCCCCACCTGGATGAGCTGTTGGCCTTCCTGGCCATCCCGTCGGTATCCACCGATCCCAAGCACAAGGAGGATGTGGAGCGGGCCGCCCTGTGGGTGGCCGAGCGCCTTACAGGAGCGGGCTTTTCCGCCGAGCTGGTTCCCACCCCCGGGCACCCGGTGGTCTACGCCGAACGGCGGGTTGACCCCGATGCCCCCACCGTGCTGGTGTACGGCCACTACGACGTCCAGCCCCCCGATCCGCTGGAGCTCTGGGAGACGCCACCGTTTAAGCCCACCGTGCGGGACGGCAAGGTTTACGCCCGGGGCGCCTCCGACGACAAGGGCCAGGTGATGATCCAACTGGCGGCGGTCGAGGACCTCGGCGACGAGCTGCCCGTCAACCTCAAGTTCGTGATCGAGGGCGAGGAGGAGGTGGGTTCGGTCCACCTCTTCGACTTCGTCAAGGAGCAGCGCGAACGCCTGGCGGCCGATACGGTGCTGGTTTCCGACACCGCGATGTTTGCCCGGGGGCTGCCTACCCTGACCTACGGCCTCCGGGGGCTCGCCTACCTCGAGGTCTTCGTGGAGGGCGCCGCCTCCGACCTCCACTCGGGGGTGCACGGGGGTGCCGCCCCTAACGCGGCCCTGGCCGCGGCCCGCATCGCGGCCGCCTTGAAGACCGAGGAGGGCTGGGTGCGGATTCCGGGGTTTTACGACCGGGTGCGCCCGCTGGAACCCGACGAGCGCGCCGAATGGGACCGGCTGCCTTTCGACGAGGAAGCCTACCGCAAGGCCCTGGGCGCCGAGCGGTTGGAGGGCGAGCCCGGCTACGGGGTGCTGGAACGCCGATGGGCCCGGCCCACGCTGGACATCAACGGCTTCGTCTCGGGCTGGACCGGCCCCGGGTCCAAGACCGTGATCCCCGCCCGGGCGAGCTTCAAGTTCTCCATGCGGCTGGTGCCCGACCAGGACCCCGACGAGATCGCCGCGCTGGCCGAGGCCTACGTTCGGCGGGTGGCCCCGCCGGGCTACCGGGTTCGGGTGCAGATCCACCAGGGCGCCCACCCGGTGCTGGTGCCCCGGGACGCGCCGCCGGTGCGGGTGGCCGCCCGGGCGCTTAAGGCCGCTTTCGGCCGCGAGCCGGTCTTCGTTCGCGAGGGGGGCACCATCCCCATCGTTACCGCCTTTGCTGTGGAGCTAAAGGCCCCGGTGGTGCTCATGGGTTTCGGGCTTCCCGACGACAACCTCCACGCCCCCAACGAAAAGTTTGAGCTTGAGAACTTCGAAAGGGGCATCGAGGCGGTGAAGGCCTTCTACCGCTTTTACGCCGAGGAGGCGCGGCCGTGATCCTGACCACCACACCGAGCGTCGAGGGCCGGCAGATCGTGGGGTACGTGGGAATCGTTCACGGTGAGGCCATCGTTGGCGCCAACGTTTTCCGGGATCTCATGGCTTCGGTGCGCGATATCTTGGGCGGACGCGCCGGGGCCTACGAAGCCGAGCTCAAACGGGCCCGCGAGATCGCCCTCGCCGAGCTCGCCGAGGAAGCCAAAAAGATCGGTGCCGACGCGGTGGTCGGCATCGACCTCGACTATGAGGTTGTCGGCCAGAGCATGCTGATGGTGACCGCTAGCGGCACGGCGGTGCGGCTGGGCTAGGAGGATACCTGGACCGCCTTTCCTCGGGGTAAGCTCCGGGAAAGGGGGTAACTGTGAAAACCCAGCGTTCCAAATACGGCAACACCCTGATCGCCGGCCACCTAATCGGCGGCGAGGAGGTCTTCGAGGGGCCCGAGTTCCAAGACAAAAACCCCTCGGACTTTGAAGACCAGGTGGGCGCTTTTCCAGAGGGGAGCACGGAGACACTTAAAAAGGCGATCGCCGCCGCCCGGGCGGCCTTTTCCGAGTGGTCGAATACGCCTGCGCCCATCCGGGGCGGGGTGCTCTTTAACCTGGCGAAGATCCTGGAGCGGGAGAAGGAGACCCTGGCCCGGCTGATGGTGCGCGAGGTGGGGAAGACCCTGAAAGAGGCCCGGGGCGACGTTCAGGAGGCGATCGACACCGCGGTCTTCTTCGCGAGCGAGGGCCGGCGGCTCTACGGCCAGACGGTACCCAGCGAGATGCGCAACAAGGACCTCTTCACCTTCCGCCGACCCCTCGGCGTGGTGGGAATGATCACCGCCGGCAACTTCCCCATCGCGGTGCCCTCCTGGAAGCTGATCCCGGCGGTGCTCACCGGGAACACCGTGGTCTGGAAGCCCTCCGACGACTCGCCGGTGCTCTCCTATGTCTTCGTCAAGCTCTTCGAGGAGGCCGGGCTGCCGCCCGGGGTGATCAACGTCGTCTTCGGCGGGGGCAAGGGCTCGACCGGGGAGGCCATGGTCAACCTCATCGACGAGGGCCTTTTTGACAAGTTCGCCTTCACCGGCAGCACCAAGGTGGGCCGGATCATCGGCGAGAAGGCGGGACGGGCCCTGATCAAGGCCACCCTGGAGCTTGGAGGCAAGAACCCCCTGGTGGTGATGCGGGACGCCGACCTCGAAAACGCCCTCCACGGCGCCTGGTGGAGCACGTTTGCCACCGGCGGCCAGCGCTGCACATCGGCCGGGAACATCATCGTGGACGCGCCGATCTACGACGAGTTCAAACGGCGTTTTCTGGAAATGGCCGAAGAGACCAAGGTCGGAAACCCCCTCCTCTACGAGGACGTCACCTACGGCCCCTTCATCAACGAACGGCTCTTTAGGCGCTGGCTTCAGCACTACGACTGGGGCGAGCGCGAGGGGGCGACGCTCCTCCTTGGCAAAAAGCGCATCACCCGGGAAAACCCATACCCCCACTTTTTGGGCGATCCCGAGGTCGGGCTTTTCGGCTGGCCCACGGTCTGGGAGGCGAGGCGAGGCATGACCCAGACCCGGGAGGAGATCTTCGGCCCCACCGTCAACCTGATCAAGGTGGACGGGATCGAGGAAGCCATTGAGGCGGCCAACGACCACCCCTACGGCCTTTCCTCGGCGATCTACACCAACAACCGCCTCTGGGCCTACCGCTTCCGCCGGGGCATCCAGGCGGGGATGGTGAATATCAACAACACCACCGTCGGCGCCGAGGCCCACATGCCCTTCGGTGGGGTGCGGGCCTCCGGCAACGGCACCCGAGAGTCGGGGATCTGGGTCATCGAGGAGTACACCGTCTGGCAGGCGGTGAACGACGAGTATTCGGGCAAGCTCCAGCTGGCCCAGATGGACACCGAGTACGTGGCGCCCAAAAGCCCCACGGATTGGAAGGCGACCCTTGGCCAGGCGTTTTGACGCCCTGGTGGTTGGCGCCGGGATCGTGGGCGCCAGCGTCGCCTACCACCTGGCCGAAGCGGGGCTCGGGGTGGCGGTGCTCGAGGCCGCCCCTGCCCCCGCCACCGGATCCACCGGAAAAAGCGCTGGCGGCCTCCGTCACCAGTTCGCCCTACCCGAAAACGCCCAGCTTTCGGCCGAGAGCCTATCCCTTCTGAAGGGTTTCTCCGAGCGCTTTGGGGTTGACCCCGGTTATCGCCCGATCGGGTACCTCTTCCTGGTCGGCGAGGACCGCTGGCCGGTCTGGCGGGCAGCGATGCAGGGTCTTCGAGAAGCCGGGCTGCCGGTTCAGGTGCTCACCCTCGAGGAGGCCGAAAGGTTCGTACCCTTTCTGCCGAAAGGGATCGCCGGGGCCACCTACGGGCCGGTCGATGGGGTCTTCGACCCGCCGTCGGTGGCGCTTGGCTTTCTCCGGGCCGCCCGGGAACGGGGTGCCCGGGTGTTTCTGGAGGCCCCCTTGATCCGGGCCCGGCGGCAGGGGAACGGCTGGCGGGTCGAGACCCCGAGCGGGGTTTTCGAAGCGCCGGTGGTGGTCAACGCCGCCGGGGCATGGGCTGGCGAAGTTGCCCGGCGGGCCGGGCTTTTCCTGCCGGTCGTTCCGGTGCGCCGGGCAATCTACCTTACCGCGCCTTTCGAGGTGCCGGCTTGGCCGCTCACCGTGGATACGACCAGCGGCGTCTACTTCCGGCCCGAGGGCCCGAGGCTTCTCTTCGGGGCCTCCAACCCCGCGGAGCCTCCGGGGTTTCGCGAGGGGGTGGATTGGCAGTGGTTTATCGAGGTCCTGATGAGGGCCCGAGCGCGGTTTCCCTGGTTCGATACTCTTGGATTCGATAAAAAGCGAGCCTGGTGGGGCTACTACGCCGAGACCCCGGACAAGAACGCGGTTTTGGGCGAGCATCCGGGGGCCCCCGGCTGGTACCACGCGGCCGGTTTTTCCGGTCACGGCGCCCAGCAGGCCCCGGCGGTGGGGCGGCGGCTCGCCCGCGCGATCCTTTCCGGCTCCGACGAGCTGGTCGACCGTTTCAACCTCGGGCGCTTCCTTCGGGACGAGCCGCTCGTTGAACCCGGGGTGGTTTGATAGAATCCCAGGGCATGGAAAAGGTCTTCTACGTCACCACCCCCATCTACTACGTGAACGCCGCCCCTCACATCGGGCACGCCTACACCACCATCGTGGCCGACTTTCTGGCCCGCTTTTACCGGCTAGACGGCTACGATGTTTTCTTTCTTACCGGTACCGACGAGCACGGGGAGAAGATCGCCCAGGCGGCCGAGCGCGCCGGAATGAGCCCCAAGGCCTTTGTGGACCGCATGTCGGCCCGGTTCAAGGAGGCCTGGGAACTCCTGGACATCGCCTACGACGACTTTATCCGCACCACCGAGGAACGCCACAAGAAGGTGGTGCAGTACGTTTTGCAAAAGGTCTACGACGCCGGGGATATCTACTACGGCGAGTACGAGGGCCTTTACTGCGTGGGCTGCGAGCGGTTTCTTACCGAGAAGGAGCTGGTGGACGGCAAGTGCCCCGACCACGGCATCGAGCCCGAGCGCCGGCGGGAGGGTAACTACTTCTTCAAGATGGAGAAGTACCGTCTCTGGCTCCGGGACTACATCGAGCAAAACCCTGGCTTCGTCCGCCCGGAGGGCTACCGCCACGAGGTCCTCGCGATGCTCTCCGAGCCCATTGGCGATCTGTCGATCAGCCGGCCAAAGAACCGGGTGCCCTGGGGGATCGAATTGCCCTGGGATCCGGACCACGTGACCTACGTTTGGTTCGACGCCCTTTTGAATTACGTATCCGCGCTCGGTTACCCCGACGGCGCGCGCTACCAGCGCTACTGGCCCGCGGCCAACCACATGATCGGTAAGGATATTCTAAAGCCCCACGCGGTGTTCTGGCCCACCATGCTCAAGGCCGCGGGGATCCCCCTGTACCGCCACCTGAACGTGGGCGGCTACCTGCTTGGCCCGGATGGGCGCAAGATGTCGAAGACCCTGGGCAACGTGGTCGATCCCTTTGCCTTGGCCAGGAAATACGGGGCCGACGCGGTGCGCTACTACCTTCTTCGGGAGATTCCCTACGGCCAGGACGGGCCGGTGGGGGAGGAGGGGCTTCTTGAACGGTACCACGCCGAGCTGGCTAACGACCTGGGCAACCTGGTCCAGCGGGTGCGGGCCATGGTCTGGAAGTTCGGAAACGGGCGGGTGGAGCGGACCGAAACCGATCCCGAGCTGGCCGAAGCCGCTGCCGAGGCGGTGGCCCGGGTGCGGGCCCACGTCGCCGAGCTCAAGTTCCACCAGGCGTTGGAGACGGCGATCGAGTGGGTCCGCCGCTTGAATCGGTACGTCAACGAGGAAAAGCCCTGGGAACTTGCCAAGCAAAACGACAGGGAGCGGCTTGCCCGGGTGCTCTACGCGCTGGTCGAGGGGCTACGGGTGGCGGGGGCCCTTTTGGAGCCCGCGATGCCTGGCAAGGTGGCCGAGCTCCGCGCGGCGTTGGGCCTGCCCAAGACCACCCTGGCCGAGGCCGAGCGCTTTGGCACCCTGGCCGCCGCCGAGCTGCCCCGGGAGGCCCCGGTGCTTTTTCCGCGGGTTGAACCGGATGCGCAAAGCGAGAAGGAGGACGGGGCGATGGTTCCAACCATCGAGTACGACGACTTCGCCAAGCTCGACCTTCGCATCGCCGAGGTGATCGAGGCCCAAAAGCACCCCAACGCCGACCGGCTTTTGGTCCTAAGGCTTCGCCTGGGGAGCGAGGAGCGCACGGTGGTCGGCGGCCTCGCCGAGCACTACCGGCCGGAGGAGCTGGTGGGCCGACGGGTGGTGCTGCTTGCGAACTTGAAACCCCGGAAGCTCCGGGGGATCGTCTCCGAGGGCATGATCCTTGCCGCCGAGGACGAAGAGGGCCGCCTCGCCCTCCTCGCTCCGGCAGGTGAGGTGGCCCCTGGGGCGAGGGTGAGGTAGGGCTTGTAGCTTGTGGCTCGTGGAAGCCTTTTCTAAAGCCCACAAGCCACAGGCTACAGGCCCCCTAATACCATCCCACCGTCCCCGCGCCCACCGCCGATAGGGTCTCGATCTCGGGCGAGAGGCGGTAGGCGAGGACCCGGCCTTCGCCTTCGAGGACCCGACTGGCCGCAAGGCCCGGTCCCATGGCGTCGATGAAGGTGCGGTTTCCCCTGGCGGCGAGCGCCTGGTAGGCGCCCCCGTGATCGCCCCGGGCCAGGGCCTCGAGGTAGGCGCGGTCGGTACGCTCGGCGTCGGCCTTGAGCGTGGCCTCGATACCCCCGTGGCCGAATCGCCCGCCCACGTGCGAGAGATCCACCGAAAGCAGGGGGAAATAGGGGCGGTCGCGCTTAAGGAGGGCGAGGGCCTCGGCCAGTTCGCGGAGGGCGGTTTCGTCGTCGCTGCCAACGATGACGGGAAGGATGCGGGTCTTTGGCCAGTACGCCTTTAAATAAACCGCCGGGAACTCCACCGAATGCTCCTCCCTGAAGGCCAGCGGGGTGTTGAAGAGCTCAAACCCCAAAAGCGCGTCTAAGGCGGTGAGGGCTTCGACGTCGGCCTTCAAGGTCCCGAGAGGGGTTTCGAAGTCCAGCGCCAGCGTCGCCGCCGGGGCCCCGATCGGTCGGTGGGCGACCCCGAGGATCAGCGTTCGCTCAGGGGCGGGGGTGAGGGCCAGGGCCTTGAAGGCCGCGCCGTACACCTCGGGCACCCGCCGGGGTTCGAGGTGGGGCATGAGCAACCCCTTCAGGGGGGCCTCCGGCACCTCTGGGGCGAAGGCCTCAAAGGCTTTGAGGTGGGCCCGGAAGGCCTCTGCTTCCCGGGGGTAACTCTGCCCCGCCAGGGCCATGGGGCGGGGCCTGGACAGGAAGCTACGCTCGGCTTCGGCGAGCTTTTTTTGGGTCTGCTCGTCTTCCAGGAACCCGGCCCGTGCGAGGGCCTCGATGAGCTCCTCGATCTTTTCCCGGGGAAGCACGCTGCCGGATTGCTTAAGCACTAGGGCCTGGATGTCGGTGGCGTCCCGGGTGCCGTCTAGAAGGGTCGCCAGGTACATGGCCTCGGGGGAGAGTACGAGGACCTGGTCGCTAACCCCGTAGGGGTCGCGGAGGAGGTAGCCCTCAGGGCTCGGCTGAACGTCTAGCGTTCGGAGCTTTGGCTTCATACCACCATAGTACAAAAACTTTAGCTTCTTCTTGTGAAGAAACCCTCCCCTCGGCCTGGGCGGCGAGCAGGTCGCGGAGCAGGCGGCCGAGCCAGGGACCGGGCGCCCGCCCCAAGAGCGCGGCCACCTCGTGCCCGGAGAGCAGGGGACGGGTGGGGAGCGAACGGAGGAATCGCCGAACCTCGGGCTCCACCCGGGCGAGCTTTTGCCATGCACCGGGCGCCGCGCGAGGGCCCCGGGTGGCGGCCACGTCGGCGACCTGTAGCCAAAGGAGCTCGGGCAACCAGGTGCGGTGCTCGAATACCCAGCGACGGAGCCCCCGCCGGTTGCCCGGCGGGCGACGCATGTGCAGCCGGATCCAGCCTGCTACCCGGCGGGCTTCGGCCTTGGGGCTTTTGAGGCGCCGCAGGATGGCTTGGGCCAGTTCGGCCCCGTCTTCGTCGTGGTAGAAAAACCGCCAGTAGCCGCGTTCTTCGTCCCACTGGCGGACCAGGGGCTTGGCCACGTCGTGCAGGAGGACAGCTAGCCTGAGCTCGAGCCCGGCCTCGGGGTGGTGGTGGACGAGGAAGTCGAGGGCCTCGAGCGTGTGCCGCCAGAGATCGGCGTGGTGGTACCCCCCCTGGAAAAGCCCCACCCCGGCGGCGAGCTCGGGAAGGTAGGCGGCGAGCAAACCGCTTCTTTCCAGGGCGGCCATTCCGAAGGCCGCCCGGGGGCTTTCAAGGATTTTGGCGAGCTCCTCGCGAACCCGTTCCCAGGCCGGCTTCTTGCCAAAGCGAAGGCGCCTTGCGTGGTCCGTAATCCACTTCCATGTGCGGGGCTCGGGGCGGAGACCGTGGGTAGTCCAGAGGCGCACAGCCCGGAGCGAGCGCAGGGGGTCCTCCTCGAAGACCTGCGGTCGCTGGGCCCGGATCCGCCGGGCGCGGAGGTCGGCGCGGGCCACCGTGGGGCCGATTACCGCGCCCCGCCGGTTCATGGCCAGCGCGTTAACGGTGAAATCGCGTCGGGCCAGGTCAGCCGCCAGCCCCCCTTTCTGGAGGGAGGCAAAGTCGAGGACCCGCTCCCCGGCGACCACCCGGAAGATCCCTCCGCGCAGGGGGAAGGCGTTTCCTTGAAGCCGGTGGGCGGCCCTTTCGGCTTCGCCTGCCGGGTCGGGCACCAGGAAATCGAGGTCCCTTGGCGTCCGGCCGAACCAAAGGTCGCGGACCGCCCCGCCCACCAGGTAGCCTTCCGTCGGCCAGTAGGGTGGGCGGGCCCGCAGGCGACCGAGCACGCGCACGGTACGGATTATAGTGGCGACCGTGAAGCGGATCGGACTTACCGGGACCATCGGAGCGGGAAAGAGCACGGTGGCGCGCGTGCTGGCCGAGGCCGGGGTCCCGGTGATCGAGGCCGACGCCCTGGCCCACGAGGCCCTCTCCGTCCGGGCTTCGGAGGTTTGCCGGGCCTTTCCCGATAGCTGCGTGGACGGGGTGCCCGACCGCCGGCGGCTGGCCGCGCGGGTATTCGCCGATCCTGCGGCGCGTCGGCGTTTGGAGGGGATCGTTCACCCCTATGTCCGGGAGCGCATCGCGGAGGAGCTGGATCGGTTGGAGCAAACGGGGGTCCGCCTGGCGGTGGTGGAGATCCCGCTTCTTTTCGAAACCGGCTGGGAGAAAAACCTCGACGGCGTCCTGGTGGTAACCGCCCCGGCAGGGCTTCGCTACCGCCGGCTTTCGTCGCGGGGGATCTCCGAGGAAGAGGCCAGGAGGCGTGAGGCTGCTCAGCTCCCACCGGAGGAGAAGATCCGTCGGGCCGACTGGGTCATCGAGAACGAAGGCGACCTGGAGACCCTAAAGCTCCGGGTGCTGCGCTGGCTAAAGGAGGTGGATCCGTGAAGATTCGGCACGATTGGCTGGGTGAGGTCGAGTTCCCTGACCAGCCCGCTCGGATCGTCTCGCTGGCCCCCAGCGTGACCGATACCCTGTTCTTTCTCGGCCTGGGCGAACGGGTGGTGGGGCGGAGCGCGTTTTGCTGGCGACCCTCCGAGGCCGAGGCGCTTCCGGTGGTGGCCAGCTACACCAAGGTCCGCTGGGCGTTGTTGGCGGAGCTTTCCCCCGAGCTCGTCTTCACCACCACCGGGGTGCAGCGGGAACTCACCGAAGCGCTAAAGGAGCGAGGCTACGCGGTATGGCCGGTGCCCCTGCCACAGACCCCCTTCGGCATTATCGAAAACGTGGGGTTGGTGGCCGCCCTCTTGGGGGCCGATGGCACCAACGCCCAGGCCGGGCTGGCTGCGCGCTACCAGCGCCTCCACCGCCGGTTTTCCGGTGAGCGCGTGTACCTTGAGTTCGACTTAGGGGGACCGATCACCATCGGGCGGGGGAGCTACCTCTCAGCGGCCTTCCGTCACCTGGGGCTGGTGCCGTTGTTCGCCGACCGACCGGAGGCCTACTTCCCGCCCCCGTTGGAGGAAGTGCCCCGACGCGGTCCCGACTTGGTGGTGATCGAACCGAAACGGGTGAAAAATCGGGAGCGCCAGCTCGAGGCCGCCCATCGCCTTATGGCCGAGCGGGGATGGCCTTACCCCACGGTGGTGACCCGGGGCGACGAGCTGGCCCATTTCGGGCCGATGTTCTTCGATTACCTCGAGGCCTTCGCCGAGCAAGCGGCCCGGGTGCTTAAAGGTAAGGGGGCCTAGCGGCCCCCTTTTTGGCGGAGAGGGCGGGATTCGAACCCGCGGTACCCCGGTGGGGGTACACACGCTCTCCAGGCGTGCCCCTTCAACCACTCGGGCACCTCTCCCTGCCGACCTTAAGGCTAGCAAAAAGCGCCGGAAAGGGAAAGGCCTTTAAGCTTAGGGCGTGCGCCTTTCGGGGTTCTACCTCACCTTCGGCGAGGGGATCGACGAGGGGGCGAACCGACGGGTCCACGCCCAGATGCGTGCGCTGCTCGCCGATCCCTTCCCTGGGGTCACCGACCTGATTCCCGGTTACGCCAACCTTTACGTGGAGTACGACGCCGAGAGGACCAGCGAGCGGGCGGTTCGGGCTTGGATTCGGGCCCATCCTCCGGTCGGGTCCGGCGAGGGGAAGCGGGTGGAGGTGCCGGTGGTTTACGACGGCCCCGACCTCGGCGAACTGGCCGATTGGGCCGGGATGGATCCGGAAGAAGTGGTTCGGCTGCACGCCGGACGGGGCTACCGGGTCTTCGCGGTGGGCTTCGTGCCCGGCTTTGCCTTCATGGCCGAGGTCGATCGGCGCATCGCCAAACCCCGCCGGCCGGAACCCCGCCGGGAAGTGCCTGCCCACAGCGTGGGGATCGCCGGACGCCAAACCGGGATTTACCCATTGAAAAGCCCGGGGGGATGGAACCTCATCGGCCGCACCCGGGTGCGGGTCTTCGACCCCCACCGCGACCGCCCTTTCCTGCTCGAACCGGGGGATCGGGTGCGGTTTTTGCCGGAGCCGGGTCCGGTGCCCGCACCCCCCGAACCCTTGGAACTGCTACCCGAAGAGCCCGAGCGGCCGGTGCTTCGGGTCCTCACCCCCGGTCTACTCGACCTGGCGGTGGACGCGGGCCGTTTCCTGGCTGGGCGGTACGGGCTGGCCAGAAGCGGGCCCGCGGACCCCTACGCCGCAGGGGTGGCGAACCGCCTGGTCGGCAACCCCCCCGGGGCGGTGCTTTTGGAGTTCAACCAGCGGGGGCCCGAGCTCTTGGTGCTGGCCCCGGCGGTCTTCGCCTTCGCCGGGTTTGGCCTCGAGGTTCGAAAGAACGGGAGCCCGCTCCCTCCCTGGCGTTCGTTCTCCGCCGCTCCCGGGGACGTGCTCACCTTTCCTCCGGGAAAGCGGGGGGTGCGCGGCTACCTGGCGGTGGCCGGGGGGCTGGCCTTGCGGACCTTCTTCCAAAGCGCCTCGGTCGACCTAAGGGGAAGGATCGGTCGGCCCCTCCGCGAAGGGGACGTGTTAGGGCTCGCGGCCATTCGGGCGGTTCGCCCTGGCCGGTCCTTCGCGCCAACCTACGCCCCGGGGCACCGGGTCCTTCTCCGGATCCGGCCCGGTCCCCAGGCGGCCCCGGACGCCCTGGCCGCACTGACCGAGGGGGTCTTTGAGGTGACCGGGGCCGACCGGATGGGGGTACGCCTGGCGGGACCGGCGGTCCCCGGTGGCGAGGTCACCAGCGAAGCGGTTCCCATCGGGGCGGTGCAGGTGCCGCCCTCGGGCAAGCCGATCCTCCTGCTGGTGGATCGGGGCACCCTCGGTGGCTACGCGAAGCCCGCGCTGCTTAGCCCTGCCGATCTATCCCGGGCCGCGCAGCTCCGCCCGGGGGATCGGGTTCGCTTCGTGCTAGACTCGGCCTCATGAGGTTTGCGATCGTCGGGCTGGGGAAGATGGGGGCGAGCATCCTCGAGGGCGTGCTCGCCGCCGAGCTCCTTTCCCCCGCGGAGATCGGGGTGCTCGACGCCACCCCCGAGCTCACCCGCCAGAAGGCCGACCGTTACGGGGTCCGCGCCCTGGCGATCGACCAGCTCGCCGAGGCCGAGCGGGTGCTGATTGCGGTCAAGCCCCAGGATTTTCCTGCCCTGGCGCCCCAAATCGCCCACGCCAACACCGGCTACCTCTCGATTATGGCGGGGGTGGCAACCCGGGTCCTGGCCGAGAAGCTGGGTAACCGCCGGGTGGTGCGGGCCATGCCCAACCTGGCCGCTACCATCAAGCGGAGCACCACCGTGCTGGCGGCCTTACCCGAGGCGCGCGAAGCCGGCGACCTGGCCTTTGCCGAGGCCCTATTCGCCACCGTGGGCACGGTCTATTCCCTGCCCGAACGGCTCTTCGACGCCTTTACCGCGATGAGCGCGTCGGCGCCGGCCTACCTTGCGGTGGTCGCCGAGGCGCTGGCCGATGGCGGGGTCCGAATGGGTATCCCGCGGGCCCAGGCCCTGCGGTTTTCCGCCGAGGTGCTGGTGGCCACCGGCGAGCTGCTCTTTTCCAAGCACCCGGCCGAGCTGAAAGACGAGGTGGCGAGCCCCGGGGGCACTACCATCTACGGCCTTGCGGCGCTCGAGGCCCGCGCCTTCCGCGCGGCCTTGATCGAGGCGGTGGAGCGTGCAACCCGCCGGGGGGAGGAGCTGGGCCAGGGATGAGACGCCTTCTTGGGGCTTTCCTTCTCCTGGCGCTGGGGCTGGCCCAGAAGGGGTATTACCCCCACGCTCTAGGCATGCAGTGGGTCTACACCAGCGGCGAGGTGCAGGCCTTTACCGAGGTCCGCGAACTGGGCGGGGCCGAGGTCTGGATGCTAGAGCACCGGTACCAAGACGGGGCCACCATGACCGAGGCGCTGGCCTTCGACGACCAAGGGGTTTGGGTGTTCGCGGTGATCTCCGGCGGGGAGACGCTGGCCTACGACCCCCCGCTCAAGCTCTACCCGGCGCCGCCCCTCAAAGTGGGAATGCGCTGGTCGGCGGTCACCCGGCTTCGGGGCCAGACCCTAAAGGTCGTGGCCGAGGTGCTGGGGCTTTCCGGGGTGGTGGTTCCGGCCGGTCGATTCAACGCCTTCAAGATTCGTTCGCGCCTCACCGCCACCGACGGTTCCGAGAGCGTGGTGGACCTCTATTTCGTCCCCGGGGTGGGGGTGGTGCGGTACGCCACCGCCGACGGGGGGGTTATCGATCTCGTGAAATTTTCGCGCTAGCCGCGTAGCGGAGGACCTCGAGGTACATCCGGAGCCGGTGCCAAAACCCCGACCAGAGCCCGCGCTTTTCCTCCTTCATTACCTGGGAGAGGCCGAAAAGGGGGAGGTAAACGACCCGCCACCCCCGCTCCTTTGCGGTTCGGGTTAGGAGGAGCTCGACGTCGTAACGGGCCCGCTCCAGGCCGGGTACGCTGGCCAGCAACTGGGTGGGGAGGGCCCGCTGGCCCGAGAGCTGCGGGGTCAGGCGGTTGCCTAGGTCGGTGAGAAGTCGGCCGCCCCGGAAGACCCCCACCGCCATGTCCGCTTGCCCCGAGGCCACCGGGGCCAGAAGAGCCTGGAGGTGATCGGGGGTGAGCCCCACCAGGTCGGCGTCTAAAAGGATCACGTACGGGGTGCGGACCCGCTCCAGTCCGGCCGCGTAGGCGGCCCCTTTGCCGCGGTTACGGGGAAGGCGAACAACCTGGGCACCGGCCCGGGCGGCGGCCTCGCCGGTGCCGTCCCCGGAGCCGTCGTCGGCCACCACCACCGGGAACCCGGCCTGCCGGGCGGTGGCCACCACGCTGCCCACCGTGCGGGCCTCGTTGTAAGCGGGGATCAGCACCGTGGCCGTCGGCGTCAAGGGCCACCCCCGAAGAGGCGGGCGAGGTCCCGGAAGGTGATCAGCACCAGCAATAGAAAGACGAAGGCCAGCCCGATCAGGTTGATCAGAGCTTCCCTTTCCGGGGTGAGCCGGCGCCCGAAAACGCGTCCGAGCAGCAACAGTAGGAGACGACCGCCGTCAAGCCCCGGGATGGGCAGCAGGTTAAAGACCGCAAGCGAGAGGTTGATGGTGGCCGCAAGCTGCGCCAGGGCCACTGCCCCCTGCCGGGCGGCCTCACCGGTGAGGGCCACGATCCCCACCGGGCCGACCAGATCGCTTGGGGGTCGGCCGGTAAGCACCCCGGCGATACCCACCACAAAGCTCTTGGTCATCATCGGCAGAAGGCGGACCGAAAAGCCCACCGCGTACGCGAAGGCGGCGGGGTAGGGAAGCTTTCGGTAGACGACCCTGGGCCCGTAGCGAACCCCGATCTGCCCCTCTTCCGGCCGCCATACAAGTTCGACCGTCCGCCGCTGGTTTTTCCGGATCACGGTGAGCAGGTGCCGCCCGGGTCGGGATTTGATCTCGGCCAGGTCGGTGTAGCGGACCAGCGGGTGCCCGTCGATCGCCACCACCCGGTCCCCGGGCCTGAGGCCGATGCGCTCGGCCAGGCTTCCCGGTAGCACCTCCAGGATAACCGCCTGGTGGACGTCGGGCTCGGGCACGCCCTGGGTGCTGAAGACGTACCCCATGAGTCCCCAGGCCAGCAGAAGGTTCATCAGGACGCCACCGAGGAGAACGGCGGTCTTGCCCAGCGTCGAAAGACGGGCATAACCCCGGGGTTTGCTGCCCGGTTCGTCGCCCATGCCTTCGATCAGGGCGAAACCGCCCAGGGGGATGGCGGCCAGCCGCCACTCGGTGCCGCCGCCCCGCAATCGAAGGAGGGGGGGGCCGAAGCCGATGGAGAAAACCGGTACTGCCACACCCTGCAGCCGGGCCGCCAGGTAGTGGCCGAATTCGTGGACCGAGATCGAGACGCCGATGATGACGATGAACCAGAAAAGGCTCATAGGAGCTCCTCGCTGCGCCGGCGGGCCCAGGCGTCGGTGGCGTAGAGCGAATCCCAATCGAGCGGGCCCGCCGGTGCCTCCTCGACGATCCGTTCGATCAACCAGGGGATCCGGTTGAAGGGAAGCCTGCCGCGCAGAAACGCCGCCACCGCCACCTCGTCGGCGGCGTTGGCCGCGACCTGGGCCAGGGGCCCTTTTTCGCCGGCACGGTAGGCCACCGCCAGAGCGGGAAACCGCCCGGTGTCGGGAGGGAATAGCTCCAGGTGTTCGGGTATCGGGGCCGATGCCAGGGGGCTGGCCCGCCGGTTGGGGTAGGTGAGGGCGTACTGGATGAAAAGTCGCATGTCGGTTGGGCCAAGCTGGGCCTTTAGGCTGCCGTCCCGAAAGCGAACCAGGCCGTGGATGTAGGCCTGGGGGTGTACCAGGACCCGGATCCTTTCCAGGGGGATTCGGAAGAACTCCTTGGCCTCGAGGACCTCGAGTCCTTTGTTAAAAAGCGTTGCGGAGTCGATGGTAACCTTTTCCCCCATCTTCCAGCGGGGGTGCTTGAGCGCCATCTCCGGGGTTACCTGCGAGAGGTCCTCGGGTTCCCGCAGGAAGGGTCCCCCGGAAGCGGTTAGGTAGAGCTCGGCCACCTCGCCGGTCCGTTCCCCGGCCAGGGCTTGGAAAAGCGCCGAGTGCTCGGAGTCCACCGGCAGGAGCTCGGCTCCGCTCTTTTCCGCCGCGGCCCAGATCAAGGGTCCGGCGGCCACCATCGCCTCCTTATTGGCCAGGGCCACCCGTTTGCCCGAGGCCACAGCCGCCCGCACCGGTGCCAGTCCGGCCAGCCCGGGGATTGCCGCCACCGCCGCCTCGGCAGGCCAAGCGGCCACCTCGGAGGGGTCCGGCACGAAACGCACTTTGGGGAAGGCGGACCTGAGGCTCTCGGCAACCCTGGGGTGGGCGTAAACCACCTCCGGGCCAAAGGCCGCGATCTGCTCCCGCAAGCGTTCGGCGTTTTGTCCTGCGGCCAGCCCGACCACCCGAAGGCCGAGCCGTCGGGCCACGTCCAGCGTCTGGCGGCCGATCGAGCCGGTAGAACCCAAAACCACCAGTCTCATGTGAAGAGCACCATCAGGTAGTAGGTCAGGGGAACGGTAAAGATCACGCTGTCCAAGCGGTCGAGGACCCCGCCGTGACCGGGGAAGATGTTCCCCGAGTCCTTGACCCCACAATAACGCTTGATCATCGACTCGGTAAGGTCCCCGAGCTGGGCCGCCACCGAGATCAGCAGGCTCACCGCGGCAAGCTCCACCCAGCCAAAGGGAAAAGCGCTGCGGACCAGGGCGGTGTAAATGAACAAGGCGACGAAGGAGGCCACGATGCCGCCCAGCGTACCCTCCAGCGTTTTCCCGGGGCTGATTTTGGGGGCGATTTTGCGCCGGCCCCAGCGCGTACCGACGAAGAACGCCCCGATGTCGGTGGCAAAGGTGGCGATAAGCGGGAGGGTTAGGGTCCAGACCCCGGCGTGGCCGTTGGGGGCGTAGCGAAGGAGGAGGGCGTACCCGAGCGCCCACGGCAGGTAGAGGAAGGCAAACGCGGTGTGCACCATTCGGGGGATGTTGGCCCCCTTGAACAGTTCGTAGACCAGCACGAAGAGCAGCATCACCCCGAGGGTGATCTCCCGCCAGGGCACGCCGGTGTAGTGGCCGACGTTTTCCAGACGGGGGATACTGGCGGCGAGCATCAAGATTCCGCCGACCCGGAGCACCCCAAGGTTTAAACGCACCCCACGCCGGGCGAACATGCGGTCGAGCTCGCCGGCGCCCACCCAGACCAGCCAGGCCAGGAAGGGGCCGAGCAGCGGAAGGCCGACCGCGATGACCACGATCAGCCCAGCCAGGCCCACCAGGGCGGTCTTAACCCTAGCGCTGAGGGATTCCCCCGAAACGCCGTTCCCGGTGCTTGTAGGCTCGGATGGCGGTAGCAAAGTCCTCCTCGTTAAAGTCGGGCCAGTACTTATCGGTGACCCAGAGTTCGGCGTAGGCGGCCTGCCAGATCAGGAAGTTCGATACCCTGAGCTCCCCGCTGGTGCGGATGATAAGGTCGGGGTCGGGCATTTCGGGGAGGTAGAAGCCTTTGCGGAGGTTTTCCTCGCTGGGGGCGAGACCGGCGGCCACCAAGCGTTCCACCGCCCGCAGGATCTCCCGCCGGCCGCCGTAGTTGAGCGCCGCCACCAGGTGGAGACGGTCCCCGCTGGCCGAGGCGGTCTCGGCGTAGTCGATGGCCGCCAGGAGCCCCTGGGGCAACCCGCTGCGTTCGCCGATCACGTGGATCCGCACCCCTTCCGCAACCAGTTCGGGGGTTTCCTCCCACAGGACTTCCTCAAAAAGGCGGAAGAGGAGCCGAACCTCGTCCTCGGGGCGGCGCCAGTTCTCGGTGGAAAAGGCGAAGAGGGAAAGCCAGGGCACGCCTTCCTGGATCGCAGCCCGTACCGTGCGGCGGATCGCCTCCCGGCCGGCCGCGTGCCCCGCCCCCCGGGGAAGGCCGCGCGCCTTGGCCCAGCGACCGTTCCCGTCCATGATGACGGCGACGTGGCGGGGGTCGGGCATCTTCACTCGCTTAGGATCTCGGCTTCCTTCTTGGCCAGGATCTCGTTGACCTTTTGAATGTACTCATCGGTAAGGCCTTGGATCTCGTTTTCCGCCCGCCGTTCGTCGTCCTCGGGAAGGTGCTCTTCCTTCGCCCGCTTGCGCAGTTTCTCCAGCGTGTGCCGGCGAACGTTCCGGATTGCGACACGCGCCTCCTCGGCCAGCTGATGGGCGGTCTTGACCAGGGCCTTTCGGCGTTCCTCGGTGAGCGGCGGGATATTGATGTACAGGGCGTCGCCCTTGTTGGCGGGGTTAAGCCCCAGGTCGGCCTCGCGGATCGCCTTCTCGATGGCCGAAAGGGCGTTTTGGTCCCAGGGCTGGACCACCAGCGTGCGGGCGTCGGGGGCGGTGATCGACGCCAGCTGGTTGAGGGGCATTTCGCTACCGTAGTAGTCGACCCGGACGTGGGCCAGGAGCTCGGGGTTTGCCCGGCCGGTGCGTAGCCCGGCGAGATGTTCCCGGAAGACCTCCACTGCCTTTTCCATGTGGTCGCGGGCTTCCTGTTTCAGCTCCTTCGTCATTCCGAGACCCCCTTTCAGCTACGAATCAGTGTACCAACGCGCTCGCCGCCGAGGACGCGTACCAGGGCCCCGGGCTGGAAGATATCGAAGACCACGATGGGAAGGTTGCTCTCCATGCAGAGGGTAACGGCCGTGGGGTCCATGACCTCCAGCCCTCGCGAGAGCACCTCCATGTACCCGAGCTCGTCGAAGCGACGGGCGTCGGGGTGCTGCCGGGGGTCCTTGTCGTAGACCCCGTCGACCTTGTTCTTGGCCATGAGCACCAGGTCGGCGCCGATTTCCAACGCCCGCAGGGCGGCGGCGGTGTCGGTGGAGAAGAAGGGGTTGCCGGTGCCGCCACCGAAGATCACCACCCGGCCCTTTTCCAGGTGCCGGAGCGCCCGCCGGCGGATGTAGGGCTCGGCCACCTCGGTGATGGTCAGGGCGGTCTGCACCCGGGTTTCTAGCCCCTGGGCCTCGAGGGCGTCTTGCAGCGCCAGGGCGTTCATGATGGTGGCCAGCATGCCGATGTAGTCGGCGGTGGCCCGGTCCATTCCCGCCCCCTGCCGGGCGCCTCGCCAGAGGTTGCCGGCCCCCACCACGATGGCGATTTCGCTTCCGGTTTCGGCCTTGGCCGAGGCCACCTCCCGGGCCAGCGCCCCGGTGGCCTCGGGGCTAATACCGAACCCGTTGCCGGCCAGAAACTCGCCGGAGAGCTTCAGCAATACCCTTCGGTAGGCCACGTTTATCCCCCAGAAGGAAAAGCGGGGGCTCTTGCCCCCGCTTTACTCGCCGCCCAGCTCGAAGCGGCAGAACCTTCGCACCTGGATGTTCTCGCCGATCTTGGCGATTGCTTGCTGGATCAGCTCGCCCACCGTGATCTTATCGTCTTTGACGAAGGGCTGCTCTAGGAGGACCACCTCCTGGACGTACTTCTTCAGGCGGCCCTCGGCGATCTTGTCGGCGATCTGCTCGGGCTTGCCCTCGTTGATGGCGGCGGCGCGGTAGATTTCCCGTTCCCGCTCGAGCTCTTCGGCGGGGATCTCCTCTTTGCTCACGTATCGGGGCGCGGCCATGGCGATGTGCATGGCGATGTCCTTGGCGAGCTTCTGGAACTCCTCGTTGCGGGCCACGAAGTCGGTTTCGCAGTTGATTTCCAGCAGTACCCCGAGCCGCTGGTTGTGGTGGATGTACGAGGTGATGAGCCCTTCCTTGGCTTCCCGGCCCGCCTTTTTGGCGGCCTTCATGGCCCCTCGCTCGCGGAGAAGCTGCACCGCCTTTTCCTCGTCCCAGCCGGCGTCCTCGAGGGCCTTCTTAACGTCCATCATGCCCGCGCCGGTGGCGCTCCTAAGTTTCTTGATCAGTTCAATCTGGCTCATGCTTCGGTCTCCCCCTCGTCCTGGGCTTCCTCGGAGGCGGTCTCGCCCCCGCCCTTGGCTTCCACGATGGCGTCGGTGAACCGCCCGGTGATCAGTTGGATTGAGCGGATGGCGTCGTCGTTGCCTGGAATGATGTGATCGATCATGTCGGGGTCGGCGTCGGTGTCGGCGTAGGCGATTACCGGGATCCCCAGCTTGTTGGCTTCCCGAACCGCGATCTCCTCCTTGACCGGGTCCACCACGTAGAGGGCGTCGGGAAGCCTTTTAAGCTTGCGGAACCCGCCGAGGTACTTCTGCAGCCGCTCGAGTTCGCGCTTAAGCCGGACTTGCTCCTTCTTCGGCCGCTCACCGATTTCCTCGGACGCGAAGAGGGCCTCGAGTTCCTCTAGCCGGTTTACCCGCGAGGCGATGGTCTTGAAGTTGGTGAGCATCCCGCCGAGCCAGCGCTGGTTGACGTAGGGGAAACCCGCCCGATCGGCCTCGATCTGGATGATTTCCTGGGCCTGCTTCTTGGTGCCCACGTACAGAATGACCCCACCCCGGGCGGCGAGGTCGGCGGCGAACTCGCAGGCTTGCTGCATGAGCGGCAGGGTCTTTTGCAGGTCGATGATGAAGATACCCCCCCGCTCGGCGTAGATGTAGCGCTTCATCTTGGGGTTCCACCGCTTGGTTTCGTGACCGAAGTGAACCCCAGCCTCTAGAAGTTCCTTGATGCTGATGTTACAGGCCATTCTTTTCCCTCTTCCGGGGGGCGTTGAGGTAGGCGTTCGCCTGGGCGCTTTCGGCCGTTTCCGGGGGACACCCCCCTGCCCCCGGGGCCTAGCGGCGCACCAAGGGGCGATTATAGCACCGGACGGGCCTGGCGTCGATCGCGGTTTGACCGCCCCCGGGCCCTCGCCTAGAATGCCCCTGGGTGCGGGGCCGTAGCTCAGCGGGAGAGCACCCGCCTTGCAAGCGGGAGGTCGGGGGTTCGAATCCCCCCGGCTCCACCAGAAATTGCCGGCCGCTGGCGGCCGGCAATTTCTACCACGGCAGCCCCTCGGCGCGGTAGCGCAAAAACCCCCCACAGGCCCCTTCGCCGAAGCGAAGGGTGACCCTTACCCCTTTCAAGGGACCGCGGTATTCCAGGTTTAACCAGAGGGTAGCGGTCCCCGGGTCCCAGTAGGCGTTCCAATCTGGCTTGGGGCGTTCCTGGCAGCGGGCCCCTGATCCGGGGTCTAGGCAGATTTCGATGAGCCCGATGCGAACCTGGGGAAACGGTCGGGGCTTTTTAAGCCGTTCGGGGATCATCCGGCCGTAGCGGAAGACGTACCGTAGACCCAGCCGCCAGCTTGGCCGGCGGTAGGGAAGGGCGAGGCGAAGCAGGGTTCCCTTGCGGAACGCTTTCAGGGGGAGGTTTCCCGAGCCAAAAGGATAGACCCCGTCGGTGCAGTAGAGGACGCCGGCGGCGTCGCCCGGGTCGAGCAGGGCGTCGAGGTTGACGGGCGCGGCGATCGCCAGGGTGAGCACGAGGGCGATGACCGGGAGCCGGTGCATGCCCCTTGAGCATAAGGGATCGGGGCGGTAGCGTAGGGGCATGCGAGGACGGCCCCGGGTGCGCACCCCGCGCAGGTACAAGTGGGCCTTTCACCACGGCTAGCCCGGCCCGAACGGTTTTCGATCCCACGGAAAAGTTGAACGAGTAAAGGAGGTGTTTTTGGTGTTTCGGTTTCTGGAATACCCCACGCCCGATCCTCGCGGCCGCTTCGGTCCCTACGGGGGTCGCTACGTGCCCGAGACCCTGATTCCTGCCCTGGAGGAGCTCGAGGCCGCTTACCGCCAGGCCCGCCGGGATCCCGCCTTTCTCGCCGAGTACCGCGCCTACCTGGCCGATTACGCCGGGCGCCCTACCCCCCTTTACTTTGCCGAGCGGCTCACCCGAGAGCTGGGGGGCGCCCGGGTCTACCTAAAGCGGGAGGACCTGGCCCACACCGGCGCCCACAAGATCAACAACACCCTGGGCCAGGCGCTGCTTGCCCGCCGCATGCAAAAGCCCCGGGTCATCGCCGAGACCGGCGCCGGTCAGCACGGGGTGAGCGTGGCTACCGTGGCGGCTATGTTCGGCCTTAAGGCGGTGATTTACATGGGGGAAGAGGACGTACGCCGCCAGGCCCTAAACGTCTTCCGTATGCGCCTTTTGGGGGCCGAAGTGGTCCCGGTTGCCTCCGGCACCCGGACCCTTAAGGACGCCACCAACGAGGCCATCCGGGACTGGGTCACCAATGTTCGGGACACTTTCTACATTCTGGGCTCGGTGGTCGGGCCGCACCCCTACCCCGCCATGGTCCGCGACTTCCAGAGCGTGATCGGGCAGGAGATCCGCGCCCAGCTCAAGGAGAAGGAGGGGCGCGAGGTGCCCGACGCGGTGATCGCCTGCGTGGGCGGCGGCTCGAACGCGATCGGGGCTTTCGCCACCTTCGCGTACGGGGAGCCCCGCCCCCGTCTGATCGGCGTCGAGGCTGCGGGGGAGGGGCTCGACTCCGGTCGCCACGCGGCCAGCATCGCAGCCGGCCGGCGCGGGGTGCTCCACGGCAGTTACATGTATTTGCTACAGGACGAAGAGGGCCAGATTGCCCCGGCCCATTCGGTTTCGGCCGGGCTCGACTACCCCGGGGTTGGCCCCGAGCACAGCTACCTGGCTGACATGGGGCTCGCCGAGTACGTGGCCGTCACCGACCGGGAGGCGCTCGAGGGTTTTCGCTTGCTGGCCGAGACCGAAGGCATCATCCCCGCTTTGGAGTCGGCCCACGCGGTGGCCTACGCCGCCCGGGTGGTTCCGGCCATGCCCAAGGACGCGGTGGTGGTCATCAACATCTCCGGTCGGGGGGACAAGGACGTGGCCGAGGTGCAACGTATTCTGGAGGGGCAATGAACCGGGTGACCGCGGCCTTCGAGCGAGCTCGGTCGGAGGGGCGGCGGGCGGTGATTCCTTACCTCACCGCCGGTTACCCCGACCCCAAGCGGTTCCTGGACTACGCCGCCCGGCTGGCGGTGGAGGCGGATCTTTTTGAGGTCGGGCTTCCCTTCTCCGACCCCCTGGGCGATGGTCCGGTAATCCAACGGGCCAGCGAAACCGCCCTCCGCCACGGGGTTCGGACCCGGGGCACGCTGGAACTCCTGGCCCGGCTTGCCGAACGGAGCCGGGTGCCTCTATTGGTCATGACCTACCTCAACCCGGTGCTAGCTTGGGGCCCCGAACGCTTCTTTGAGGACCTCCGTGCGGCCGGAGCGGCCGGGGTGATCCTTCCCGACCTTCCCCCCGACCAGGATCCGGCCATCGCCGAGGCCGCCCAGGCTGCTGGACTCGCCACCGTCTTTTTGCTGGCCCCGACTTCCACCGAGGAGCGAATCCGCACGGTCACCGGCTACGTCTCCGGCTTCGTTTACACCGTAAGCGTGACCGGAGTCACCGGGGCCCGCGACCGCCTGCCGCAGGAGCTCGGGGTCTTGGTTCAGCGGATCAAGGCGGTCACCCGCCTGCCGGTGGCGGTGGGGTTTGGCATCTCGAGTCGCAGCACCGCCCAGCAGGCGGTGCGGGCGGGGGCAGACGGGGTGGTGGTGGGCTCCGCCCTGATTCGAGCCATCGAGCAGGGACGCGACCCTGCTCGGCTGCTTGCCGAGATCCGCCAGGGCGCGACCGGGTAGGGTGAGATTATGGTGCGCCTGCGCGTGGGTCGCTTTGAGGTCTACCTGGTCGAGGACGGGCGGTTTTGGCTCGACGGCGGGGCGATGTTTGGCATCGTCCCCAAAGCGATATGGTCTAAAAAGAGCGAACACGATGACCAGAACCGGATTCCTCTGGTGATTCGCCCGATGCTGGTCCGGGACGGGGATCGCTGGGTGCTGGTCGAAACCGGTATCGACACCAAGCCCGGAGAAAAGCATCGGAAGATCTACCGGATCGAGGAGGCGGGGCGGCTGCTCGACGCCCTGAAGGCGCTTGGCTTGGGCCCCGAGGACATCCACCTGGTGATCAACACGCACTTGCATTTCGACCACGCGGGGTTGAACGTGGTTCGGACCGACGAGGGCTTGGCCCCGCTCTTCCGGCGGGCCCGTTACCTCGTTCAGCGCCAGGAGTTCTTCGAGGCCACCCACCCCCACGAGCGCAACCGGGCCAGCTACCTATCCGAGAACGTCGAGCCGGTGGCTGAGGCCGGGCTTTTTGAGCTGGTGGAGGGGGAGGCCGAGGTTCTGCCCGGGTTGCGCCTGGTTCCCCTTCCCGGGCACACCCTGGGCCAACAGGGGGTGGAACTGGTTTCCGAGGGGGAACGGCTCGTCTACACCGCCGACCTTCTCCCCACTTTCGCCCACGTCGGGCTTCCCTACGTCATGGCCTATGACCTCTACCCGGTGACCACCCTGGCAACCCGGAAACGCCATTACCCCCGCTGGGCCGAGGAGGGCTACCGGGTGGTTACGCCCCACGACCCGCGGCGCCCTTACGCCTGGATACGTAGGGGAGAGGGGGGCTGGGAAGCGTACACGTAGGCTTGCCGCCCGCACACGATCTCGCACGCCGCCCGCCTACGGGTTCCCCAGCGCCCACTTCCGAAAAGTGGCCAGGTTCATGGGGTCTTCCGCCTTGGGCGTTTCCATGATGAAGGGCAGGTGGCGCACGCGGGGGTCCTTCAGGAACTCGACCAGGGCCTGCCCCATCGTGCCTTTGCCGAGGGAGGCGTGGACGTCGCGGTGGCTCCCCCTGGGGTGGCGGGCGTCGTTGAAGTGAACCAGCGCCAGGCGCGCGAGGAGCCCAAGCCTTGCCAACCCGTCCAGGAACGCTACTGGGGTGTAGCCTGCTAGCCAGGCGTGGGCGGTGTCCAGTGCGAGGCCAAAGGGCGTTTCCTCGACCAGTTGGGCGAGATCCTCGGGGGTTCCCCCGCGCCGCGAAGGGTTGGCCGCGTTCTCGACCAGAATACGGGTTTGGCTTGGGGCCAGCCGGGCGGCACGCAAAAGCCCCTCCCGTACCCGTTCCACCGGCCCCGCGCCAGGGTGAACCACGAGGCCCTCAGCGCCGAGTAACCGCCCCTTTTCCAGATCGTCGGCCAGGGCGTGGACGCTCTTTTCGAACAATTCGCCCTCGGCCCCGGGGTTTACCAGGTAGATGGCGTGGATGGCCAGGTAGCGGATACCCAGCAACGCTCTTTTGGCCCGGAACCGTTCGGCTAGGGCGGGGGGGAGCGGTTTACTCCGCCATGCCCGGGGGCTCTTGGCAAAGATCTGAACCGCGTTCACCCCCATCGCTTCCGCCTGGTTGAGGGCCGAGAGGTAGCTGTCCCGGCCAGCGATGGAGAAGTGGAACCCGTAGGTCATGGTAGACGGTAGAGGATAACCTCGGCGGTGCCGTCCCGGTCGAGGCCGATGGCCCGGGCAGCGGCAAGGGCAAGGTCGATGATCCGCCCCTTGGTGAAGGGGCCGCGGTCGTTGATTCGGACGATCACCGTTTCCTGGGTATCGATCCGCAGCACCAGCACCCGGCTACCAAAAGGCAGGCGGGGGTGTGCGGCGGTGAGGGCCTTTGGATCGAAGACCTCGCCGCTTGCGGTTCGCCGGCCAGCGAAACCCGGTCCGTACCAGCTGGCAACGCCCTGCTGGTACCGCTTTGCGCCTTTCGGCCAGGGGTAAAAGAGGCGCTGCCCGGGGTGGAGGGTGTCGCTGCTAAGTCCATTCGCCGCCCGAAGGGCCGGCACTGAAACCCCGAAATAGCGGGCCACCCGGTAGAGGGTATCGCCGGGACGGACCCGGTGAAAAAGTTGCCTCGTCGGTTCGGGGGCTTGGAGCCATTGGCTTCTCGGGGTGCACCCGGAGAGGATGGCGACAAGGGCTATAGTGAAGACTTTCACGAGCTTGGGGACGTTCATTACCTCACATACCCTCAGAAAGCACCTCGATACCGTTCTCCCCGATCCACACGAGCTCTTCTTCGCGGGCACCCCCCAGGCCCGGGAGATAGACCCCGGGCTCCAAGGTGATCACCATCCCGGGCCTTAGCACCTCGTCGCTTTCGATGGCGACCCGGGGGGCTTCGTGGACCTCCAGTCCCACCCCGTGCCCCAGGGCGTGCGGGTAGTAATCGAGGAGATCGTAACCCGCGAGCACTTCCCGGGCGGCTTGATCAAGCTCTTTTACCGGTACCCCGGGCCGTGCCTTGGCCAAGGCGGCCTCGAGCGCCTCGCGCACCGCCCGGTGGGCGCGGGCAAGTTCGGGTTGGGGCTCGCCCAGGGCAAGCGTACGGGTGACGTCGGAATGGTAGCCTCGGTAGCGGGCACCCCAGTCGACGGTAACCAGCCCGTTTTCCGGTAGGGGGGCGTCGCTGGCTCCGGCGTGGGGGTAGGCGCCCCGGGTTCCGGAGGCAACGATGGTGGCGAAGGCCCGGTCCTCCGCCCCCCGGCGGCGCATGGCGCATTCAAGGGAGGCGGCGAAGTCCTCCTCGGTTAAACCTGGCCTGATTTCCGGACGAACCGCCAGAAAGGCGGTTCGGGCAATGGCCATGGCCCGTACGATAAGGGACTTTTCCTCCTCGCTTTTGATCCGGCGAAGGGCTTCGACCCGGCCTTCGGTAGGCATGAGCTCCGCCTCGGGCCAAGCTTCGGCCAAGGACCGGGCGCGGGCGTAGGGGAGGTGGGCGGCCTCGAAGCCGACCCGCCCCCGGGCCCTTTCGCGCAGCAACTCCGGCCAGCGTTGCGGCCGTTCGATCGCGTGCGGAAGCGTACGCTCGCGTAGCGGGTTGGCGTAAAGCGGGGTGGTCACCAGTAGGATGCCGCCACCGTCCACCCATACCCAGGCGTCCTCGGGGTGTTCGAAGCCGGTTAGGTACCGGACGTTTTCCGGTTTGGTGACGAGGAGGGCGTCGAGATCGGCGAGGAGGTCTTCTGTGAAATCATTCACGAGCTTAGACGCCTCCATAACCTCACAAACCCACCGCCAAACGCACGAGGGTCAAAAACGAGGCAACCTCCAAACTAGCTCCGCCCACCAACCCGCCATCCACGTTAGGGCGGGCGAGTATGGCGGCAAAATTCTCGGGCTTTATCGAACCACCGTAGAGAACCCGCACGCGTTCGGCGAAGGCGGCACCGTAGCGGGCCGCGAGCTCCTCGCGGATGGCCATGGCCATGGCCTCGGCGTCGTTCGGCGTTGCGGTCCTTCCGGTGCCGATGGCCCAGACCGGTTCGTAAGCGACAACCAGCCGGTCGGGGCCAGCGGGCTCCACGCCCTGGAGCGAGCGCCTGAGCTGATCGAGCACGAACCCTTCCGCCTCGCCGCGCTCGCGGGCCTCGAGCGGTTCACCCACGCAAAGGATGGGGGTGAGCCCGGCCTCGAGCGCCCGGGCCGTCTTGGCTGCCACAAGCTCGGAGGACTCCTGCCAGTAGCGGCGGCGTTCCGAATGACCGACCACCGCGTAGCGAGCCCCCAGATCGGCGACCTGGAGGGCGGCCACCTCCCCGGTGTAGGCCCCCCAGGTGTGGGCGCTTACGTCCTGAGCACCAAAGGCTACCCCGCTACCGGCAAGCTCCTCAGCGGCCACCGGTAGCAGGGGGAAGGAAGGTAGAACCGCCACCTCGACCCCCGGGGGCACGGCGCCGAGCTCGTCCAAAAACTCGTTGAACCATACCCGCGCCTCCGAAGGGGTTTTGTGCATCTTCCAGTTGCCGGCAACCAACGGGGTTCTCACGGAAGCCCTCCCAGCGCCTCGATGCCCGGCAGGGTGCCTTTTTCCAGAAACTCTAGGCTGGCGCCCCCGCCGGTGGATACGTGGGTGAAGGCCTTGGCCAGGCCCAGCCGGTGAATCGCCGCCACCGAGTCACCGCCTCCCACCACGGTGTAAGCCCCCTCAAGAGCGGCGATGGCCCGGGCCACTGCCAAGGTACCCCGATCGAAGGGGGGAACCTCGAAAACCCCCATCGGTCCATTCCAGAAAACCGTCTGGGCGCTAGAGAGCGCCTCGGCGAAGCGCTTCTGGGTTTCTGGGCCGATGTCGAGCCCTTTCAGCCCGGCCGGTATCCGCTCCGCAGGGACCACCTGGGTGGCCACCCCTTCCCGAATCTCGGCCGCGGCCACCACGTCGGTGGGTAAAAGCACCGGTTTCCCCTTGTCGCGGGCCGCTTTCAGAATCCCTCGGGCCACTTCCAGCTTGTCCTCCTCCACCAGGGAGTCGCCGACCTCGCCCCCCTCGGCCCGGATAAAGGTAAACGCCATCGCGCCTCCGATGGCTATCCCGTCCACGTGGTTGAGGAGGTTCTGAATCACCCCGATCTTGTCGGAAATCTTGGCGCCACCGAGCACCACCCAGTAGGGGCGTTGGTAGCCCTGGAGCAAGCGGGCGAGCGCCCGCACCTCGCGCTCCATCAAGCGGCCGGCGTAGCTGGGGAGGAGCGACGCCACCCCCACCACCGAAGCGTGCGCCCGGTGGGCACTGCCAAACGCGTCGAGCACGAAGGCTTCGCCCAACCTGGCGTAGCGCCGGGCGAGTTCGGGGTCGTTCTTGGTCTCCCCGGGCTCAAATCGTACGTTCTCTAAAAGGGCTACCACCCCCGGTCCGAGCCCCCGGACCACCTCGTAGGTTTGGTCGGAGCCCGGGGGGAAGGGCACGTAGGTCACCGGCTGGCGCAGAAGCTCCTCCAGCCGGAACGCCACCGGCCGGAGACGGAAGGCCGGGTCCTCGCCCTTGGGCCGACCCAGGTGGCTCATCAGCACCACGGTGGCGTTTTGAGCGAGCAGGTGCTCCACGGTGGGCAGGCTGGCCCGAATGCGGGTATCGTCCTCAACCTCACCGTTTTGCAAGGGGACGTTGAAGTCTGCCCGGACCAGAACCCTCTTTCCACGGGCGTCGAGCTCGTCCAGGGTGCGCACGAATACCCCCTAGAGAAGCTCGGCAAGGAGGCCCACCAGGTCCGCCACCCGGTTAGCGTAGCCCCATTCGTTGTCGTACCAGGCGAAAACCTTGACCAGCGGCCCCAGGGCTTTGGTGAGCTTGCCGTCGACGATCGAGGAGTGCGGATTCATCACGATGTCGGTGCGGACCAGTTCTTCCTCGCTGTATTCAAGAATCCCCTTGAGCTCACCCTCGGCCGCCTCCCGCAGAGCCGCGTTTACCTCTTCGGCGGTGACCTCGCGCTTCAAGAGTGCAGTGATGTCCGAGATCGAACCGGTGGGGGTCGGCACCCGAAGGGACATGCCGTCGAACTTGCCCTTGAGGCTGGGCAGGGTCAGGGTGGTCGCCACCGCCGCACCGGTGGTGGTGGGGATGATGTTCACCGCGGCTGCCCGGGCACGCCGGAGATCTTTATGGGGCAGGTCAAGAATCCGCTGGTCGTTGGTGTAGGAGTGCACCGTGGTCATCAGCGCCCGCTCAACCCCGAAGCGTTCCTCCAGGACCTTCATCACCGGTGCCAGGGAATTGGTGGTGCAGGAAGCGTTGGAGATGATCCGGTGCTCGGGGCGAAGATCCCGGTGGTTCACACCGATTACCACCGTGATATCGGGTTCCTTGGCGGGGGCGGTGATGATCACCTTCTTAGCGCCGGCCTTGAGGTGCTTTTCCGCGCCCTTGCGGTCCCGAAAACGACCGGTGGCCTCAACCACGATATCGACCCCGAGGTCCGCCCAGGGGAGCTTCTCGGGGTCGGGCTGGGCGGTGGCGTAGACCTTTTTACCGTTAACGATCAGGTGCTCGTCGTCGTAGGCGACCTCGCCAGGAAAACGCCCGTAGTTGGAATCGTACTTGAGCAGGTGGGCCAAGGTTTGGTTGTCGGTAAGGTCGTTGACTAGGGCCACCTCGACGCCCCGGTCCAGTAGCAGCCGGAAGACCTGCCGCCCGATCCTGCCGAAACCGTTGATTCCGACCTTCATCGTGCACCTCCCTGGACCATCTTAAGGGCAAACCCGGGGCCGTTCGGCCCCGTGCGCGCCCAGAAACCCCAGCCGCTAACGGATCTGGCCGGAAAGCAGCTTATCGACCAGTTCCTGCGCGTGGTCCAAGGCTTCGTCAACGGTAGCCTTGCCGAGCACTGCCTGGGTGATCGCCTGCCCTAGGATGTCGAACCGGATCTGCTCCCACTGTGGAATCTGCGGTTCAAATTTGGCGTAGTTGGCTTGCTTGAGAACAGCGTTGAGGTTGGGGTCCTCCATCAGGCGGTCCTCGAGCGCCGGCTGGCCGATCGCCTTGGGATTGACCGGAACGTACCCGGTCGCCGCCGAGAAAATCGCCTGCACTTCGGGGGTGATCACGAAGTTCAGGAAGGCGGCCGCGGCTTTCTTCTTGGCTTCGCTCGCCGCTTTAAAGACGATCAGGTCGGTTCCCTGCACAACCCCGTAACCGGGGCGGTCTGGGGACTGGCCGGGAAGGGTGGCAAGCCCCAGGTCAAACTTGGCCGCCTTCAAGTAGTACTTGTACCCTGCCGAGGTGTCGGTGGAAAAACCGAAGGTACCCCTCCCAAAGTTCTGGTTGATGTACCCCGACGTGATTGCCTTGCCCCAGCCCTCTCTTACGCTTTGCACCAGGATCGAGAGGGCCTTTTTAGCCTCCGGCGAGTTCACCACTAGCTTGCCGTTTTGCATGTACTCGCCGCCCAGGGTGAAGAACCAGTAGCCAAAGGTGGAGGTGTCGGGTCGGAACCAGTAGACCGGGTTCCCCTCGGCCATCGAGAGCTTCTTGGCAACCGCAATGAACGCGTCCACCGTTTTCGGGGGGGCGGCAATCCCGTATTTGCGCAGCAGGTCCCGGTTGTAATAGAGCACCTGCACCGACTTGTTAAAGGGGACCCCGTACACCAGCCCTTTGAACCGCACCGCGTTGACAAAAATCGGGTTTAGACCGGTTAGGTTGACCCCCAACGCCTGCACCGGGGTCACCGCGTTGGCCTCGAGGTAAAGGGCGATCTGGTTCTCGTAGGCCTGCGAGAGGGTAGGGAGTTTGCCCGCGGCGAAGGCGGCCTTGATCTTGGTCGAGAGGTCACGATAACCGCCCTGGTTGATCGGACGGATGCAGAACTCGCCCTGGTGACGCTTGTTGAACTCCACCACCAGGTTTTCAAGCGCTGCTCTGGGCGCTCCACCCCGGAACGCGTGCCACAGCTCGGCCACCACCGGAGCCTTGGCGCACTGGGCCTTGATCACGTCCTCGGCTTTTTGGGCCGAGGCTAGGCCGGAGAGGAGCAGGAGTACCAGCAGCCATCGTTTCATTCCGATCACCTCCATCTATTTGATACCACTTCGGGCAATCCCCTCGACGAATTGACGCTGGGCGAAGAAATAACCCACGACGATAGGGAGTATCGCCATGGTCGACGCGGCCATAAGCTGCCCGTAGTCGCTACCCGCCTCGCCAATAAAGGCCTGCAACCCCACCTGAACGGTTCTCATCTCGGGGCTCTGGGTCACGATCAGGGGCCAGAGCAGGGCGTTGTAGGCGCCAAGGAAGTTAAAAATACCGAAGGTGACAAGCCCAGGCACCGCCAGCGGTAGGGCGATGCGAAACAGCAGGGTCAGGTAGCTCGCTCCGTCGATGCGGGCAGCGTCGAAGATGTCTTGGGGGAGCGAGCGGTAGAACTGGCGCAGCAGGAAGATCCCAAAAACCGAGGCCAGCCAGGGCACGATCAAAGCGTAGAAGGTGTCGAGCCAACCCAGCTTGGCGAGCACAATGTAGTTGGGTATGAGGAGCACCTCGCCAGGGATCATCATGGTCCCGAGGAGCAGCAAAAACACCGGTTCCCGCCCCGGGAAGCGAACGCGGGCGAAGGCAAACCCCGCCATCGCCGCCAGGAAGAGGCCCACGACCACCTGGGTGCCAGCGGTAACGAAGGAAACATAGAAGTAGCGGGCAAAGGGCGCCGCCTGCCAGGCCTCGCGGTAGTTGTGAAAGACGTAGCCGAGAAGGCCGGGGCTTAGGTTTACCCATTCCATCCGCCAGTACGCACCGGCCGAACGCACCGCGTCAGGCGCCAGCTGGGGGTGAATTCCACGGTAGGACTTGGGTATGTAAACCACCACGGGAAGCAGGCGGAAACGCTGCTTGGTGGTGTTTGTAAAGGAAAAGCGCCAGCCCCCCGGAACCCGCTCGATCCGAATGCGGGTGCCCTCGCTCCGTGGATCGCGGAAGGCCCCTGGG
>WFNN01000115.1 GCA_015488545.1 Thermaceae bacterium
ACCTCCGCCGGCACCAGGGCCGCCAGCGCCTCGACCTCCTGCGTCCAATCCTCCCCCTTGCGGGAAACCAGAACCAGCGGAAGCCTCGCCAGGTGGCGAACCGACCGGTAAACGTCAGGGAATGGCGCGACCGCCTGGGCAGTCACGTGATTCACCTTGAGCCGCAATGTCAGGACGTCGTCCGCGTGAACGCGAACATTGGTGAGGTTCAGCTTGGCCACCACCAGCGACAGAAAGGCGGCCCGCTTCTGGCGCCGTTCGACCAGGACCAGCGTCAGGTCGGGGCGGGCAATGGCCAGGGGAATCGCCGGCCAGCCAGCCCCCGAGCCCAGATCGAGCACTTCGGCCCCGGTGGGCAGGACCTCGCCGTAGGCCAGGGCGTCCCGTAACTGACGGTCGGGGTACTCGAGGACGCGGGCCGAGGAGAGGTCGGCGACCTTCCCGTATTCGCGGAGCAGGTCGAGGTAGGCCTCGAGGCGTTCTCTCACCGCGCCCCCCTCGCGAGCTTGGCCAGGTGAACGAGCAACGCGGTGACATCCGAGTCACGAACACCCGGGATCCGGGCCGCCTCGGCCAGGTTTCGGGGGCGCTGGCGGCTCAGCCGCTCCTGGGCTTCCTTGCTCAGGGATGGCACCCGTGAGTAATCAAGCGACCGCGGCAGCGGGTGCGCCGCCAGCTCGGCGAAGCGCTGGCGCAAGCGTTCCTGGCGCTCGATGTATCCGGCGTATTTGGCGCGGATTTCGACCTGCCGAAGAATCTCCGGGTCGAGGGGTTCCTCGGGCGGGCCTATCAGATCGAGGACCTCGGCGTAGGTCACCTCCGGCCTTCGCAGGTAATGCAGGGCGCTGGTCCCGGCGATCCGGGCGTTCGCCAGCCGGGAAAGCTCACGCTCGACCCGGGCATACTTCCGCTCGACGGCCTCGAGGCGCGTCCGCGGCAAGAGCCCCCACGCCACAGCGTGCGGCACCAGGCGCTCGTCGGCGTTGTCGCCTCGAATCAAGAGCCTGAGCTCAACACGCGAGGTCATCATCCGGTAGGGCTCGTCGACGCCCTTGCTCACCAGGTCATCCACCATGGCCCCCAGATAGCTCGAGCTGCGGGGCAGGTGTACCTCCTCGAGGCCCGCCGCCCAGCGGGCGGCGTTCACTCCGGCGAGGAGGCCGAGCGCCGCCGCCTCCTCGTATCCCGAGGTACCGAGAATCTGCCCGGCGAAGAAGAGCCCTTCGACATGGCGCGACATCAGCCCCCAGGTGACCTCGGTGGGGTCCACCGCGTCGTACTCCACCGCGTAGGCATACCGCTGGATGACGGCGCGTCCCAGGCCCGGGAGCGAACGCACCATCGCCTCTTGCAGGGCCGGGGGCAGGCTGGTGGAAAAACCCTGCAAATACACCTCGCTGGTGTGGAGCCCGTCGGGCTCGACGAAGAGGATGTGGCTGTCCTTGTCGGCGAACCGAACCACCTTGTCCTCGATCGAAGGACAGTAACGGGGGCCCACCGCCGAAACGTCCCCGGCGTAAAGGGGGGAGAGCTCGAGGTTGGCGGTGATGAGCCGGTGGGTTTGTGTCGTGGTTCGAGTCATCCAGGTCGGGTGGGCGCTGGCGTGTGGTCCCGCCTGACCGGAAAAGCTCCCCGGCGGGTCGTCGGGTGGCACCTCGCTGAGGGCGGAAAAATCAATGCTGTCGTGGCGCAAACGCGGCGGGGTCCCGGTTTTGAACCGCCGCAGGCGGTGACCGAGCGCCGCCAGGTGGCCCGAAAGGTGGGTCGCCGGGGGTTCGCCCTGGCGGCCGGCAGGGCGCGAGCGGCGCCCATACCAGACCTTTCCCCGCAAAAACGTCCCCGCGGCCACCACCACGGCGCCCGCGCCGAGCGCCCGCCCGTCGCTGGTCAGGACCCCAGCTATTCGGCGGCCCTCGAGGCGGAGCTGCGCCGCCTCGCCCCGAACCACGGTGACGTTCGGGTGCGAGAGGAGGAGGTTTTGGACCTCGAGGGCGTAGAGGTCCCGATCGACCTGCACCCTCAGGCTCTGAACCGCCGGCCCTTTCGATCGGTTCAGCACCCGGGTGTGAATCGCAGCCGCGTCGGCGGCTCGCCCCATCACCCCGCCCAGGGCGTGGACCTCGTGCACGAGCTGGCTCTTGCCGGGTCCGCCCACCGCCGGGTTGCAGGGCATGGCGCCGATACGCAGCGGGTCGAGCGTCAACACGGCGACCTGGGCGCCGAGGCGGGCAGCCGCGTACGCCGCTTCAACACCGGCGTGCCCCCCGCCGACCACCACGACGTCGAACGTTTCACGTGAAACGCCCATCACTTACAAGGTAACACGGGGGGCGCCACCGCCCCGGATACCCCTACCCCTCGCCGTCGGGGTCGGCGCCCAAGCGACGGAGGAGGTCCTCCAGCGCCTCTTCCCGGGTCCGTCCCTCGCCCCAACCGAAGAGGATGTCATCGAAAAAAGCCAGCGCCTGGCCCTTCTCGTCGTCGTAGGCCAGCCGGTAACCAAGATTCGCTACCATTCGCTCAAGCCGCGCGATCCTCTCTTCCATAGCTTCCCCAAACGTGATATTTTATTACCTCACCGGAAGAGGCGACCGGCCCACCTCACACCCCGGCCCGGGGTAAACTGCCAAAGCAAAGACCCAGCCCGTGTCGAGCCGGAGGCAACCGCATCGCCACAGCCATTCTCTGGGCTTAAAATGGAGGTTCCTGGGGGTGCACGGTGATCACCGAAGCAGAAATCTGGCAAGAAGCGCTCAACTACATTCGAGAACGCATCACCGAGGTCGAGTACCACACCTGGTTTGAACGCATCCAGCCCCTGGGGATCGAGGGTGGCGAGCTCACGCTCGGCGTACCCACCACCTTCGCCAGCGAGTGGGTGCAAAAGCACTACGCCGGCCTCATCAAGGAGGCGCTCATGCGCCTCGGTGCCGCAAGCCCCCGCTTCGCGCTGAGGGTCGTTCCCGGTCAGGCGGTCCAGGAGAACATCTTTGCCCACGTACCGGTCAGCAGCGAGAACGGAAGCGCCGGCCGCAGCAAGCTCAACCCCAAGTACACCTTCGAAAACTTCGTGGTCGGCCCCAACAACCAAATGGCCCACGCCGCCGCCCTGGCCGTGGCCGAGTCCCCGGGCAAGGCCTACAATCCGCTTTTTATTTACGGGGGTGTGGGGCTTGGGAAAACCCACCTCATGCAGGCGGTCGGGCACTACGTGATGCGGCACCGGCCCCGCTCCAAGATCGCCTACATCTCCACCGAAACCTTTACCAACGACCTGATCAACGCCATCCGGGAAGACCGAATGGGGGCCTTCCGCGAACGCTACCGTTCGGTCGATCTTCTGCTGGTGGACGACATCCAGTTCATCGCTGGCAAGGAGCGAACCCAGGAGGAGTTCTTTCATACGTTTAACACGCTGTACGAAAACCACAAGCAGATCATCCTCTCGTCCGATCGACCGCCGCGGGAGATCCAGACCCTCGAGGCCCGCCTGCGAAGCCGCTTTGAGTGGGGTCTGATCACCGACATTCAACCCCCCGACCTGGAAACCCGGATCGCCATTCTGAAGATGAACGCCGAGTACCGCGGGGTGGAGATTCCCGAAGAGGTGCTGGAGTTCATCGCCCAGCGGGTCACGTCCAACATCCGCGAGCTCGAGGGGGCTTTGGTGCGCCTGATCGCCTTTGCCTCCCTAAACGGCGTGCCCATCACCAAGGCGGTGGCCATGCGGGCGCTCTCCCACGTCTTCACCCAGGAGCAAAAGGAACCAACGATGGAGGAGATCGCCCAGGCGGTCGCCCGCTGGTACGGGGTTCGCCCGGAGCAGCTCAAGGCCAAGGGCCGGGCCAAGGAGGTCGTCCTGCCGCGGCAGCTCGCGATGTACCTGATCCGCGAGCGACTCTCGGCCTCCCTGCCGGAGATCGGGCAGTTCTTCGGCGGGAGGGACCACACCACCGTGCTCTACGCGGTGCAGAAGGTGGAGAAGAAGCTCAAGGAGGACCCCAAGCTCAAGGCCGCCATCGAGGAAATCATGGACCAGCTTGGTTAGCTGTGGAAAACCCTGGGGAAAACGCGGGGGAAAGGCCTGTGGAAAACATGGGGAAAAAGCCGATGAGCATTGCGCTCGTGGATAACCCGGCCGTTCATCCCCAACTTATCCACAAGCGCTCGGGCTTTATCCACAAGCCTATCCACAGCGCTCCGCGCCGCAAACATCGGACGAACACAGGTTTTCCCCAGTTTCCCCAGGCCCTACGGCGGTTACTACGAATCTTCTATAACCACCATCAAGCAACACTAGGTTCAGTAAGGTGATGGTATGCGGATAGGAATCGCCAAGCGAAGCCTGGCCGAAGCGGCGGGGATGCTCGAACGCATCGCCCCCGCTAAGGCCAGCCAGCCGGTGCTGGGCCAGCTCCTGGTAGAAGCGCGGGAAAAAACCCTGCGCCTCAGGGCCAGCAGCGGCGAGCTTGATCTCGAGCTCCGCCCCGCCGCCGAAGTCGAGGGGGAAGGGGCAGTGCTGGTACCGGCGGTCCTCTTCAGCCAGCTGGTGAGGGCGCTACCCGGCGAGTACGCCGAGCTCCGCACCGTGCCCGAGGGGCTTGAGCTCGAGGGCGGGAGCTTTCGGACCCGGCTTGCGGTGGCCGATGCCGAAGCCTTCCCCGCCTTCCCGGAACCGGGCGGCACGCCGGTGAAGCTCCCCGGCGAGGTCCTGGCCCGCGCGATCGGGCGGGTCCGCTACGCCGCCGCCCACGAGGAGTACCGGGCGATCTTTCGGGGCATTCAGCTTGAGCTCCGTTCCGACCGCCTGCGGGCGGTGGCCACCGACGGCTTCCGGCTGGCCGTCTTCGACGCCCCTGGGGTGAGCGGGCCCGACCTCAAGCCGGTAATTCCCGCCCGGGCCGCCGACGAGCTGGTCCGGGTGCTCAAGGAGGCGGACGGGGAAGTGGCCCTTTACCCCGACGCCAGCCGGGTGGTTGCGGTGGGTCCGCGGTTTCGCATGGCCCTTTCCCTGATGGAAGGGAGTTTCCCCGACTACGAGCGGGTCATTCCCGCCCAGTTTGCCCTCGAGGCCACCGTGGACGCCGAGGCGTTGCGCCAGGCCATCGAGCGGGTCCGCGTGGTCGCTGATCGCCAGAGCCAGCGGGTCGACCTGGCCTTCGGCGAAGGCCGGGTCGAGCTCGCCGCCGAGGGCGAGTACGGCAGCGGACGGGAGGAGCTTCCCCTAGAACTTTCCGGCGAGACCCCCATGGTGGTGGCCTACAACGCCCAGTACCTTATCGACGCCCTCAAGGGCCTCAAGGGTGCCGCCCACCTGCGGCTCTCCGGCCCCACCAGCCCCAGCCTCCTTACCGGCGAGGAGGAGCCCGGGTACCTGGCGGTGGTGGTGCCGCTCCGGGTGTAGACTCGGGGTTCGGAGGTGGCCATGACCACGATCGTCGAAGTGCGCGCGCGGGAGGTTCTCGATTCCCGGGGCAATCCCACCGTCGAGGCCGAGGTGGAGCTGGAGTCGGGGGTTCGGGGCTGGGCTCGGGTTCCTAGCGGGGCCTCGACCGGCACCCACGAGGCGCTGGAACTTAGGGACGGCGGACCCCGTTACGGCGGCAAGGGGGTGCTCAGGGCCGTGGCCCACGTCAACGATCGGATTGCCCCCGAGATCGTGGGCATGGACGCCCTGGATCAGTCCGGCATTGACCGGGCGATGATCGAGCTGGACGGCACCCCTAACAAAGCGGCCCTCGGGGCCAACGCCATCTTGGCGGTTTCGATGGCCACCGCCCGGGCCGCCGCCCAGGCCCTCGGACTGCCGCTCTGGCGGTACTTGGGCGGGGTCTACGGCAGCGTTTTGCCGGTGCCGCTCATGAACGTGATCAACGGCGGGGTCCACGCCGACAATGACCTCGACGTGCAGGAGTTCATGCTGGTCCCGCTGGGGTTTTCGCGCTTTTCCGAAGCGCTTCGGGCCGGGGTGGAGACCTTCCACGCCCTGAAGAAGGTCCTTAAGGAGCGGGGCTACGCCACCAACGTCGGGGACGAGGGCGGGTTTGCCCCCGCGCTCACGTCCGACGAGGAGGCCCTCGAACTTCTTCTGCTCGCTGTTGAGAAGGCCGGTTACCGCCCAGGCAAGGAGATCGCCCTGGCCCTGGACCCCGCCGCCAGCGAGTTCTACCAGGATGGCCGCTACCATTTTGGGGGGCAGACGCTTTCCTCCGAAGAGCTGGTCGAGGTTTGGGCCGGTTGGGTCGAGCGTTACCCCATCGTGTCGATCGAGGACGGCTTAGCCGAAGACGACTGGTCGGGATGGCAGGTGCTGGCCGAGCGGCTCGACGGGAAGATCCAGCTGGTCGGCGACGACCTCTTCGTCACCAACCCCGAGCGGCTGGCCCGGGGTATCCGCGAGCGGGTGGCCAACGCGATCCTGATCAAGCTCAACCAGATCGGTACCGTAAGCGAGACGCTTGAGACCATCCGCATGGCCCACCGGGCCGGCTGGCGAACGGTGATCTCGCACCGCTCGGGGGAGACCGACGACCCCTTCATCGCCGATCTGGCGGTGGCGGTGAACGCCGGTCAGATCAAGACCGGTTCGGCCTCGCGGGGCGAGCGGATCGCCAAGTACAACCAGCTCCTGCGGATCGAGGAAACCCTCGGCGAGGGGGCGGTTTTCCTGGGGAGCGATGCTTTCCCGTCGCACTAAGATCGTCGCCACCATCGGGCCGAAGAGCCGGGATCCCGAAGTCCTCCGGGCTCTGATCCAGGCCGGGGTCGACGTGGTGCGGCTCAACTTCAGCCACGGCAGCAAGGAGGACCACGCCGAGGTGGTGGCTGAGGTGCGGCGGTTGGAGGAGGAACTGGGGCGGCCGATCGCGGTGCTTCAGGACCTCCAAGGGCCCAAGATTCGCATCGGGCGGTTTGAGGCGGGGCGGGTCGAGCTCCGCCCCGGCCAGCGGTTTGTCCTGGTCACCGAGCCGGTAGAGGGTGACGCCGAACGGGTGTCGGTGAGCTACCCCGGTCTACCCACCGACGTTCGTCCCGGGCAAACGCTCTTGCTCGACGACGGGCACGTGGTCCTCGAGGTCACCTCGGTTCGCCCGGACGCGGTGGAAACGGTGGTACGGGTCGGTGGGGTGCTCTCCGACCACAAGGGCCTCAACGTTCCCGGTGCCGACCTGTCGATCCCGGCGCTCACTGAGAAGGACCTCGAGGACCTCGCCTTTGGGGCGCGAATCGGGGTGGATTGGGTGGCGATGAGCTTTGTACGGAGCCGGGATGATCTCCTGCTCTGCCGCCATTACCTGAACCGGTACGGTTCCCACGCCCGCCTGATCGCCAAAATCGAAAAGCCCCAGGCGGTGGAACGGTTCGAGGCGATCCTGGCCGAGGCCGACGGGATCATGATCGCGCGCGGGGACCTCGGGGTCGAGATGCCGCTGGCCGAGGTGCCCCTGGTGCAAAAGCGCCTGATCCGCCGCACCCTCCATGCGGGGAAGCCGGTGATCACCGCCACCCAGATGCTGGAGTCGATGGTGCAAAGCCCCACCCCGACGCGCGCCGAGGTCACCGATGTGGCCAACGCGATCTTCGACGGCACCGACGCGGTCATGCTCTCGGCCGAAACTGCCGCCGGCGCGTACCCGGTGGAGGCCGTGCGGGTGATGGACCGGGTCGCCCGCGAGGCCGAGGCCAGCCCGGAGTACGCCGAGAAGATGGTCTTTCTCCGTCCGGAGCCTGAACACACCGTGCAGGACGCCATCGCCCTGGCCTCGGTGGATGTCGCCGAGTCCCTTCCCGCCGACGCCATCGTGGTCTTCACCGCCAGCGGAAGTTCGGCCTGGCGGGTGGCCCGGTTCCGCCCTCGGGTGCCGATCGTGGCCCTGACCCCCAGCCCCACGGTGCGGCGCCAGCTGGTCCTCACCAGCGGGGTGTATCCCCGCCAGAGCCCGGACCCCAAGGATTCCGACGACATGGTGCGGATTGCGCTGGCCGAGGTGAAGCAATCGGGCCTTTTGGAACCCGAGGCCACCATCGCCATCACCGCCGGGGTGCCGTTTGGGGTTTCCGGTACCACCAACCTGCTCCGGGTCGAGCGGGTTCGCTAGCTTGACCTTTGCCACCCGATGCTATAAGCTCTCCTAGCTTTAGGGGAGTTCGCGGGTTTTCCTTTCCGGGGACCGAGGAGCACCCCGGAAAGGAAAAGCATGACGTTTGAGGACTTTGATTTGAACGCCGGGACCGTGCGCGCCCTGGCCCGCCGGGGTATCCAGACCCCGACCCCCATCCAAGCGGCGGCCCTACCGGCCGCCCTGGCCGGCCGGGATGTGCTGGGGCTGGCCCGTACCGGTACCGGTAAGACCCTGGCCTTCGCCCTACCCATCGCCGCCCGCCTGGAACCCGCGAGCGCCCGGGGCCGGCTCCCGCGGGCGCTGGTGCTCGCCCCCACCCGGGAGCTCGCCCTCCAGGTTGCCCGGGAACTCGCCCAGGTGGCCCCGCACCTGGTGGGCGTGACCGTCTACGGGGGCACGGGCTACCAGGCCCAGGCCCGGGCGCTCTCGGCCGGGGCCGACTACGTGGTGGCCACCCCAGGGCGGGCCCGGGATTACCAAAAGCAGGGCGTCCTGAGGCTGGACGCCGCCGCGATCGTGGTTTTGGACGAAGCCGACGAGATGCTGAAGGCGGGTTTCGAGGAGGACGTCGAAGCCCTGCTCGGGGCCACCGCCCCCGGTCGCCAGACCCTCATGTTCTCCGCCACCCTCCCCGTTTGGGCGAGGAGGCTGGCCCGCCGCCATCTGAAGGACCCGGTGGTGGCCAACGTTCTAAAGGACGAGGCGGTGGCCTACCGGGAGGAGGTCTACCGGGTTCCCCGCGACCGCGAGGAGGCGCTTTCCCGGTTGCTCTTTGCCAAGGATCCCGAGCGCTCCATCGTGTTCGTGCGCACCAAGGTCGAGGCCGCCCGCCTGGCGGATCGTTTGGCGTCCCTGGGGCACCCCGCCCGGGCGGTCCACGGGGACCTGGGGCAGAGGGACCGCGAGAGGGTGCTCCAGGCCTTCCGGCAGGGGCGGACCCGTCACCTGGTGGCCACCGACGTGGCCGCCCGGGGGCTCGACGTACCCGAAGTGGACCTGGTGGTGCACTACCAGCTCCCTGACCAGCCGGAGGCCTACCAGCACCGTTCCGGGCGCACCGCTAGGGCCGGCCGGAGCGGCACGGTGGCGATCTTCGCCGGGGGTGGCGAGGCGGGTCGGGTCCGCCGGATCGAGGCCGCGGTAGGGCGCCGCTTCGCCCGCGCCGAACTGCCCGGCGACGAGGCCGCCCGCACCGCCCGCCTGCGGCGGCTGGTGGAGGCAGCCCGGGCCCAACCCGAGGCCAGGAAGGCCCAGGTTAGGGCGATCGCAGAGGCCTGGATCAAGGCCGGGGACGTGGAAACCCTGGCCGGCTTGCTGGCCGAGCGGCTCCTGCCCGAAGAGCCCGAATCCTTGCCCACCCGGCGACCGGGGCGTCGCCGGGTGGGTCGCCGCTGACCGGCGGGTCAGTTTCTGGTAGGCTCGGGGCATGGGCCCCGAGTTGCTCTACCGGTTGCGGTTTCTTTCGGACCTTACCGAGGGTCCGGAGGGGCCGCTCTTCGTGGTTACCCGGATCGAGGGGAAGGATCCGCCCCGCTACGTTTCCCGCCTGGCCACCTGGCGAAAGGGGCGTTTGCATTACCTGACCCGGGGCGAGGCGAGGAGCCCCGTGTGGCGGGGGGCGTTTGTCTACTTTCTTCGACAGGAGGACAAGGCGACCCAGGTCTTCCGCCTGCCCCTTCAAGGCGGTGAGCCCGAGCCTGTAACCCGGGCCCAAAACGGTGTTTTGGGTTTCGCGGTCGGTCCTCGGGGTGAGCTGCTCTACTGGACCCCGGAGCGTAAGGAAAAACCCGACGCGCCCCGGGTCTACCAGGCTTGGCCTTTCAAGTTCGACGGCCGGGGGCGCCTCTCCGAGTCCCCGGTGGCGGTCTACCTGGGGGGGAGAAAGCTCTTATCGCGCTTTCCCGCCTTGGAGGAGGCGGTGTTCGGGGCGGACGGGGAAGTCTACCTGCTGGCCCCAGAAGACGCCCGGGCCCGGGCCCGCTGGCAGACCGCCCTTTGGCGTTTGGCCGGCGGGGACCTGGTCAAGGTCTGGTCCGGGGAGGGGGGGATTACCTCCTTGGCCGCCGGTCCTGAAGGTCTGGCGTTTGTGCACCAGCCCTACGACGAGGGCGGCCGTTTCGCCGAGGTACGTTTCCTGCCCTACGGCGGGAAGGAGGCCAGGGTGGTTTTCGCCGGCCACCTGGGCAACTCGGTGAACGCCGACCTGCGCTACGGTTCCTACCGGCAGGGTCCCCGTTTCGGTAGCGATGGGGCGGTGTACTTTGTCGCCACCGAGGCCGGGCGGGGGGTGCTCTACCGCGCCGAGGTGGAAAAGGGCGCGGTCCGGGTGGAGACCGGAAAGTCGGTGGTGGCCTACGCCGCCGACGGCGAGGCCCTGCTGGTCGAGGACCCCACCCACGGCCCCCGCTTGGTCTGGCGGGGGCGCGAGGTTTACGACCCGAACGCCCGTGCGGGGTTAAAAATGGCGACCCCGGTTGCCCTGCGCCACGTCGCGCCCGAAGGGCACGAGGTTCCCGGATGGGTGCTCCTGCCCGAGGGCGAGGGGCCCCACCCGGTGATTCTCTACATTCACGGTGGGCCGCACACCGCCTTTGGCGAGGCCCCGATGTTCGAGCTCCAGCTTTTCCGGGCCGCCGGTTACGCGGTGGTCTTCGGTAACCCCCGCGGTTCCACCGGCTACGGTGAGGCCTTCGCCCGGTTGGGAGGGCGCTGGGGCGAGATCGACGCCGCCGACCTTCTCGGTCTCCTGGACGAGGCGCTAAGGCGGTTCCCCCTCGACCCCTCCCGGGTTGGTGTGGCCGGGGGCAGCTACGGCGGCTACATGACTAACTGGCTCACCGCCCGCTACCCCGAACGCTTTAAGGCGGCGGTCACCGATCGCTCGATCGCCAATTGGCTGAGCTTCTTCGGCGCTTCCGACATCGGCCCCCCGTTTACCCGGATGCAGCTCTTTTCCGACCCTTGGAAGGACCCCGGGGTTCTCTGGGAGAAGAGCCCCCTCAAATACGCTGACCGGGTCCGGACGCCGACCTTGGTGGTTCACGCCGAGGAGGACCACCGTTGCCCCATCGATCAGGGCGAGACTTGGTACACGGTGCTCTTTGATCGCGGGGTTAAGACCCGCTTTTTCCGGGTGCCCGGGGAGGGGCACGATCTCTCGCGGTCGGGCCGGCCCGACCGGCGGGTGGCCCGGCTTAAGGCCTACCTCGAATGGTGGAAGGAGAACCTATGACGTTTGAGGCAAAACTGGCCCAACTGGCGATCCGCACCGGTCTCAATCTGCAACCCGGCCAGGAGGTTTTTCTCACCGCCCACACCGCCCACCTGCCCTTGGTGCGGGCGATCGCGGTGGAGGCCTACCGATCTGGGGCGGCCGGGTTGGTGCCCCTTTTGAGCGACGACGCGGTAACCCTCGCGCGATTCGCCCACGGCGGGGAGGCCGCTCTTCGCCACGCCCCTGCGTGGCTCTACCGCGCCATCGGCGAGCGGTTGGCTAGCGGCGAAGCGGCTCGGCTGGCGGTGGTCGGCGAGGACCCCAGGTTGCTGGCGGGGGTGCCCCCCGAAAAGCTCCGGCTTGCGATGGCGGCCCACGCCAAGGCCTACCAGGCGGTGCTGGCTCCGATTTCCCGCTTCGCCACCAACTGGACGATTGTGGCCTACCCCCACCCCGGCTGGGCCCGGGCGGTCTTTCCCGATCTTCCCGAGAAGGAAGCCCTTACCGCGCTGAGGGAGAAGATTGCGGTGGCCACTCGGCTCGACGCCACCGACCCCGCCGCCGAGTGGGTACGCCGCGCAGACGAGCTCTCGGCTCGGGCCGCTTGGCTTACCGACCGGCGATTCGCCGCCCTGCGTTTTCGGGGGCCGGGGACCGACCTCACCGTGGGGCTGGCCGAGGGCCACGTCTGGAAGGGTGGCTGGGGCCAGGCCAAGAACGGTGTTCGCTGCCTGCCCAACCTCCCCACCGAGGAGGTTTTCACCATGCCCCACCGCGAGCGGGTTTTTGGCGTGGTGCGGGCGACAATGCCTTTCAGCTTGAACGGGGTGCTGGTGAAGGGCCTCACCGTGCGGTTTGAACGCGGGGTTGCGGTGGAGGTTCGGGCCGAGACGGGGCAGGCGGCGGTGGAAGCGCTCCTCGCTACCGACGAGGGGGCGAAACGGCTGGGCGAGGTGGCCCTGGTTCCCGCCGACTCGGGGGTGCGGCGGGCCGGGGTGCTTTTCCTGAACACCCTCTTCGACGAGAACGCCGCCAGCCACATCGCCTTCGGCCAGGCTTACGGGGAGAACCTCGAGGACTTCGACGCCCTTTCCGAAGAGGAACGGCGAGGGCGGGGCATGAACCAGAGCCTGGTTCACCAGGACTGGATGATTGGTTCTGAGGCGGTGGAGGTCGACGGCGTTCAGGAGGACGGCACCGCAGTTCCCCTCCTCCGCGGCGGTCGCTGGGCGTTTTTGGTCTAACTCCCTAGTCCGCCCTCCGGCGCCGGCCCAGCCAGGCCCCCACAAAGCCTCCGGCGGCGTCGGCCAGCCAGTCGAAGGGGCTGGCCTCCCGGCCGGGAACGAAGCGCTGGTGCACCTCGTCGCTGGCGCCGTAGAGGGCGGCCAGGACCCAGGCCGTCGCCGGGGCCCCGGTGGCCCGGGCCAGCAGGAAGCCAAGCCCGGCGTACTCGGCCGCATGGGCGAGCTTGTCCCAGGGGGACGGCAACCCCACCGCGGTGCCCGGCTGGGACGAGAGCCAGAAGACCCCCGCCATGTAGAGGAGGGCCAGGGCGCCCCAGCCCCGCCGGGTCATTCCTGGACTAGCTCCACCAGCACCCCCCCGAAGGCGCTGGGGTGGACGAAGGCGACGAGGTGCCCGCCGAAGCCGGGTCGGGGGGCTTCGTCGACCAACCGTGCCCCCGCCGAGCGTAGGTCGGCGAGCGCTTTGGCCACATCGGGCACCGCGAAGGCCAGGTGGTGGAGGCCCTCGCCGCGTTTGGCGAGGAAGCGCCCAACCGGGGTGTCGGGGCCGGTGGGGGCGAGCAGCTCAAGCTGCGGCCCGCCCCCAGGGGCGGCCAGCATCGCGACCCGAACCCCCTGGGTGGACACCTCCCCCTGGGCCTTCGGGCGGTAGCCGAGTTGGGCCCAGCGGTCCTGGGCGGCCTCGAGGTCCGCCACCGCAATGCCCACGTGGTCGAGCCGCACCCTAGACCTCCTTTAGGGCCTCGGTCACGGTGGCCGCCCGGGTGACCCGGTGCGGGGCCGGCGGTTGGTGGCGATGGCCGTGGCCGTGCCCGAAGCGGGCCCCGATCCAGTAATCGGCGGGGCCGAAAAGGGCTAAAAGCTTTTGCCCTTTCTGCCCGCCCTCCTCCCGGGCGTAGGGGTTTTCGAGCAGGGCCTCCCGTTCCCAGCCCGCGCCGGTCTTCCGGTAAATGGCGAAAAAAGGGCTGTGGCCGAAGGGGCCGGGGTAGATTTGTTCGCCTTCCGCTTTGACCGCGATAACCACTCGCATCGCCCCCAGGCTACCGCAGGGTGAACCCGGTGAGCGCCCGCACCCCCGGAAGGGGCAGGTAGACCGGGTAGGGGTTTTCCAGCGAGGCCACGTCGAGGACGGTGATCCCGCTGTCGGAGGCGAGGTAGAGGTAGAAGTCCGGGTGGAACCACCCCGCCCGGAAGGCGGGGTAGCTGGCTTCGGCCTTGGCCTGGCCCTGGACCACCAGGTACCCCCCCTCGCCGAAGGCGGCCCAGAGCCCCAGATCGCCGGCCAGGCCGTTAAGGCGCCGGGTGACTCCGGCGAGCGTCTTGAGCTGGCCGTCGAAGGCGTAGAGGGTGCTTTGGGTGCCGTCGGAGACGACGAGACCCAGGGCTCCAGAGACGGCGGCCAGGTGGAAGGCGATACCGGTCGGGGTGGGGGTGGCTAGGTCCTTTTGGAAATAGGGGGTGTTGGGGTCGTCGCCCACGATCTCCAGGTGCCATCCCCCCCCGGGGCGGGCGTAGGCGAAGGCCAACCGGTCCTTGCCGGCGGCATCGTCGGGGTAGAGGGCGAAGGCCAGGGGGTCGAAGCCGGCCAGGGCGTCGGTTCCGGGCTCTTTGCCCGGCGGTCCGGGGGCGGTGGCCGCGTCCGGCAGGCGAAAGACCGCGCCCGGCCCGCAGACCACGAGCAGGTCGGTGCGCCCCCGGCGCAGGTGGCCGGCGTCGCAGCCTGAAAGCGGCCAGCGGGCCTCGAGGGCCGTGGCCTCGCCGGGCACCGCGTCCTCGGTGAAGCCGACCAGGCCGTAGCGGGCGAGGGCGCCCTGGGAGAGGACGAAGAGCTTGCCCCCGAGAACGGCCAGGTCGAGGACGCCGGTTTGGGCCCAGGCGCCGGCCTCGGCCAGCTGCCCCTGGTTGGCCGCCCGGGCCTTAAGGAAGTGGAGGCCGGTGGCGTCGGCGGCGGCCACCAGCATCGGGAGCTCGGGCTCGCTGGTGCCGGTGCAGCCGGCCAGGAGCAGAAGGAGACCGAGGATGAAGGGCATTCGCTTCACGGCAGTCGCACCCCCCCGGGGAAAAGGATCCCGTTCGAATCGAAGACGGTGTCGGCGCTCTTGCCGCCGTAGACCAGGGCGAGCCGGACCTCCTCCTTGGCGGTGTTCAGGGTAAACCGAAGCCCCCAGCAGCAGCGATCGTAGCTGAGGACGAAGGTGGGCTTCGGAGGGTTCGGGGTTTTGCCCTTCAGGTCAAAGGTCTGGTCCAGGAAGGTCGACAGGAAGACCCGGGTCGGCCGGCTTTGGGCCAGGGCCACGGTGACCCCGAAGCGCTGGAAGACCAGGGTCTCGGCGGCGCCGCTCCGGCGGTAGCCGAGTCCCCCCTGGAGCGCGAGCCAGGGGGCGAGGCTGACCCCGCCCCGGAGGGCGAGGTTGGCGAGGTAGACGCCGGGGTCCGACCGGTCGGGGAGGTGGAAGCGGGCGCTGGCGTCCCAGCGGCCCTCGAGGGTGTTGCCGCTGGAGAAAAGGCCCAGCTCGGCCTTTTGGACCCCCTGCCCGTCCAGGGTGGCTTGGAGTCTAAGCCGGTGCCGCAGGTAGCCTAGGCCGAAGGCGAGCGAAAGCCGGCCCTCCTCGGCGTCCTCGGCGTCGGGCACGCCGTCGGGTCGGGGGTAGCGGTGGTCGAAGCTCACCGAGAAGGGCCCGAACCCGTACCGGGCCGCGCCTGTAAGCACCGAGCGGGCGAAGTCGTACCCCTCCCGTAACGAGAGGGACTGAGTTCCACTGCGGAAGGCCAACGTTGCCTGGGCTTGCTGCCACCGCCCGGCCCCGGCGTCGTAATCGGCGGCCAGCGAAAGGCTCCCGCCGGCCAGGGCGTAGCCGAGGGCGAGGCGGAGGGGTTGGTAGCGTTCCTCGTCGTAGCGGTAGCCCCAGCTCGCCCGAAGGCTGAAGGGGCGGGGGGCGTAGCTAGCCCGGGCGGCGATCGAAAGCGGCCGCCCCCGGTTCAGGTCGCGGCGGTAGGCGACGGTGAGCCGGGAGCCTGGCTCGGCCAGGGTGCCCTCGATTTTCAAGGGCAGGAACGCCTGCTTGAAAAACCCGTACCCGCCCGCGGCCGAAAGGCGCAGCGGTCCCGCCGCCAGGGTGGCGTAGGGCTCCAGCCGGGCCTCGCGGCGGGTGGGTATGCGGTCGAAGGCGAACGGGGTTTCCCCTTCCCGGACGCTGCGGGTTAGCCGTACCCCGACCCGGCTCCCCCCCCGGCCAAGGCCGAGGTCAAGCCGGCTTTTCCAGTCGATCTGGCGCTCGGCGGTGGTGTAGTACTGCCCCGCGAAGTCGTTGCTGGCTTGCAGGTAAAGGCCGAAGGGCAGCCGGGGGGCGTATCGCTCGTGGTGCTCCAGCCGCACCCGCCCGGCCAGGATGCGCTCGCCGGCCGCTCGGGCGGAACGGTTCTGCCGGTTGGTGGCGGCTTCGTACCCCCCGAGCACGGCGCCCCCGCTGGCGAAGAAGGCGCCCCGGCGGAACCCCTTCCGCCAGGCTAGCTCGACCTCGGGGTTCTTCTCCACCCCGTAGACCGGGGGCGGGTTGGGGTCGGTGTCGAAGGTGCGCTTCAGGCGAAAGGCGAGGTAGGGGTCTTCGCGATCGCTCCTTTGAACCAGGGCGTCCAGGACCAGCCGGCCGGGGACGCGGGCATCGTCCCGTTCGGCCTTGAGCCGCCGCTCCCAGCCGGCGGCTTTGTCGGCGTATTCGAGGAGCGCCTGGATCGTCCCCCGGGTGTCGCCGGCGGCGGGCGGAAGGTAGAGGAAGCGGTAGTGCTCCGTCGCCCGCCCCGCCCC
>WFNN01000116.1 GCA_015488545.1 Thermaceae bacterium
CCCAAGCCGGCGGGCTTCTCGAGCGTCGGCGGGCCTTGGGTTATCGTCGAAGAACCGGCCCTCTACACCCCTCCGGGCGAGGAATGCGATCACCGCCAGGCCGCTTTTCCCCAGACCAAAGACCAGTTTCACGGTCCTCCCCAAAACGATACCGCCAAGGCGGTGGCCACGGCGGTCAAGGTCGCGAAACGGAACACCACCCGCCCTTCGCTCCAGCCCACCAGCTCGAAGTGGTGATGGAGCGGGGCCATGCGGAACACCCGCCTTCCGCCGGTAAGGCGAAAGTAAATCACCTGCACCACCACCGATAGCAGCTCGGCTAGGGGCACGATGGCGGCCAGGGCGAGGTAGAGGCCGGCGCCGGAGAGCAGCCAAAGCCCGGCGACGAGGACCCCAAGGGCTTCGGAGCCGGTGTCGCCCATAAAAACCCGGGCGGGCGGGGCGTTGTGCCAGAGAAAGCCAAGCAGCGCGCCCAGGCTGGCGGCAGCCAGAGGGAATCCGGCCATGGGCAAAAGCAGTACCGCGCCCACGCTAGCGGCCAGACCATCGACGCCGTCGGTGAAATTCATCGCGTTGGCGGCCCCTACCACGGTGAGGAGGAGGAAGAGGAAATCGAAAAGCGGCTGGCCGGTGTAGGCTACGCGGTCTAGAACCGCGTAGCTAAAGGCTCCGGCGACCAGGAACTGGAGGATAAGTTTCTCTCGAGCCCGGAGAGGACGGCTCAGGCTTCCGGCTAAGTCGTCGACCAGTCCGATAAGGAGGAAGCCCAAGGCAAGTAAGGCCACCTCCGGGTTTTGGGTACCGGCGAAGGCCAGCACAAGGGCCACCGCCGCCGCCATGGGCACCCCCGCCATGCTCGGGGTGCCGGCCTTTTTCCGGTGGCTGGCGGGCCCGTCGGCACGGATGGTTTTGCCGAGCCCCCGGGTTCGGAGCGCCCGGGCCCAGGTGCCGACCAGGAACCACGCGAGCACAAAGGCCGTGGCTAGGGTCACGGTGCCTCCTTTAGATCGGCGTCGAGCCGGATGACGCGGTTTTCAAAGTCGAGCAGCCACACCTTTCCATCCCCCACCGCGAGCTCCCGGTAGCGACCCGGCCGCTGGTCGAGCAGGAGCCCGCTGGGAGCATAGCGGAGAACGCCCCCCTCGGTTAAGAGGTAGAGGCTCCCCATAAGCTCGGCGTCCTGAAAGGCGGGGATGGCAAACCGGCCTTCCTCGGGAAAGTACGCCTCTTCCCCCAGAAAGGCGACCCGGTCGCGGTCGGCGACCACCCGGCGGAAGGGCCCGGGGTCGAGGTTGCGGTCGTTCCGGTGGGCGGCACCGTCGGTCCACCAAAGCGACCGGTTCAGGCGGGCGTCCTGGGCCGGGTAGGGGGGCAGATCGCGCCCCGGGGCGTAGACCCCAGCGGTGGTTCCCACCACCGGTTCCGGGAAGGCGTGGAGGAACGTGGGCACTCCGGGCAGGGCCTCGCTGGCCGTAAGTTCCCCGTGTTGGTAGATCTGCAGCTCGTACGGGTAGGCCAGGTAGAGGACCCCGCCGGCGCGGTCGGCGAAAAGCGGTGGCCCGGGGAGCGGGAAGGTCCCTTCGGGGAGTTCGGCCCAGCTTCCCACGATTCGTCCCCCGGGCACCAGCAGCACCCTCGGGCTCCCCGCCTGCTGGCGGGGAGCGCAGGCGGCCAGGACCAGCGTTAGGGGAAGGAGCCAGAACGCGGCCCTAGTCATCCAAAACCTCCAATAGCGCCTCAAGCCCCACCGCCCGGGAGGCCTTGAGGTAGAGGACGTCGCCCGGGCGAAGGGCCCTTCGCAGGGCTTCGCCGGCCTCCTTTAGATCGGCCGCTGGCTGCCCCTTTCCAGCGGCTTCGGCCATGGCTTTGGCGTGTGGGCCCACGAAGACCAGTACCTCGCCGACCCGGGCGGCCTGGCGGGCGGCCTCGCGGTGGTAGCGCACGGCTTCGGGGCCAAGCTCTTTCATCTCCCCAAGCACCACCACCTTCCGCCCGGGAAAGGCGGAAAGCGCTTCCAAGCCGGCGGCGAGCGAGGCTGGGTTCGCATTGTAGGCGTCGTGGATCACGGTGAGCGCCCCCTTTTGCATCACCTGCATCCGCCCAGGGGGGAGCCGGAGACGCGCGAGCCGTTTCCGCACCGCGACCAGCGGCAGGCCCAGGTGCTCGGCCACCGCCAAGGCGGCCAGGGCGGCGAGCGCCGCTCCCCGGGAGGGGTACGGCACGCGCACCTGCCAGCCGCGGTAGCGGAAACGGGCCCCGGCGGGGCTAAGGGTTAGGTCGGTGGCTGGGTGGTCGGCGGCGGGATCGAAGCCGTAGGTGGCCACCCCCGCGACCCCCGCCACCCGGGCGGCGCTAACTTCGGCCAGGCCGGTGGAGGCCGTCCGCAGCAGGCGGGCTTTTTCCATCGCCACACGCGTGAGATCCCCCAAGCCCTCGAGGTGGGCCGGGGCCACCGCGGTCAGCACGCCAAAGTCGGGCGCGGCCAGGGCTAGGAGCTCGTCGATCTCGCCGGGTCGGTCGATCCCCAGCTCCACCACCGCGCCGGGGGCGCCGGGGTCAAGGTGCAGGAAAAAGCGAGTAAGCGCCGGGGGAGTGTTCAGGTTACCGGCGGGGGCGGCGAACCCAAGCCCCTGGGCGATGGCCTCCTTGGTGCTGGTTTTGCCCACGCTGCCGGTGACGCCGATCAGCGTTCCCCGAAAGCGGTCGCGCAGCGCCCGGCCCAGCCGCAACAGGGCGCGGTAGGGGTCGTCCACCCGCACCGCCCGTGGATGGGGACGGTCGGTGAGCAAAAAGGCGGCCCCGCGCCGAACGGCGTCCTCTAGGAAGCGGTTGCCGTGGGTGCGCTGCCCCGGCAAGGCCACGAAGGCCGTTCCGGGCGTTACTTCGCGGCTATCCCAGACCAGGTCCCTGGCCGGTTGGACCGCTTCGCCCGCCACGCCGCCGGTAACCCGGGCCACCCAGGCGGGGTCAAGGCCTTGAGTGAATTGAGTCATATACACAAGACACTCACCTTACTCCAGGGTACCACGGGGTGGGAGGCCCCAGTAGGAGAGGAGCCCTTCGGCCAGTTCGCGGAAAGCCGGAGCCGCCAGCACCGACCCGAACCGCTTTTCTAAGGGGACTCGCGGGTCGTAGAGGACCACCACCGCGGTGGCTCGGGGTTCGTCGCCGGGGATGAACCCCGCGAAGAGCGCCACCACCCGCTCGGGGTCGTAGCCGCCGGGCACTGCGATCTGGGCGGTGCCGGTCTTGCCGGCCAAGCGGTAGCCGGGGATTCGGGCCCGGCGAGCCAGCCGACGAGCGAGCATGGCCCGCACCTGACGGGCGATGCCAGGGTGGAAGACCCGGATGGCCATGCCTTCGCCGCCGGCGAGGAGACGGGGGCGGTGGAAGCGGCCGTCGATTAGGGCGTTCATCGCAGCCGTGAGGTGCAAGGGGGTAACCGCGAAGCCCTGCCCGAAGGTGGCGTTGGCGTACTTCACCGGCCCCCAACGGTCGAGGGGGGCGAAGATCGGGGCCACCGAGAAGCCCGGGAGGAGTTCGGGGTCGGCCAGGTGAAGCCGTTCAAAGGTGCGGTAGAGGGTGGCGCGCGGTATACGTTCGGCGAGGGTGCTGATACCCACGTTGGACGAGTGGGCGAGGATTTCCTCGAGGCTCCAACGTTCCTCACGGTGCCAGTGCCAATCGCGTACCCAGCGATCGGCGACCCTTCGGCGGTAGGGAACCGCTATACGCTCATCCGGCCGCACCGCCCCGGCTTGAAGCAACGTGGCGGCGGTAAGGGCCTTGACCGTGGATCCGGGTTCGATGCGGTAGCGAAAAGCGTAGTTGGTCAGGCGGGGGTCTTCCCCTGGTCGGCCCCGGGGGGAAGCGGGGTCGAAGAGCGGGGCGTTGGCCACCGCCAGCAGGCGGCCGTCCCGGGCCATGACCAGAAGCGAACCCCAGCGGGCCTGGGCGGCCTTGACGCCCCGGGCCAGGGCGGCCTCGGCCATGGCCTGGATCTTGGGGTCCAGGGTGAGGCGGACGTCTTCCCCCCGGGCTAGGGTGAGATTAGCCCGGCGTTCAACCCCGGCGAGCCCCTTCCCGTAGCGTCCGTGAGCGCGCTCGGTGTAACCGATGACCTGCCCCGCCAGGGTTCCGAGCGGGTAGATTCGGGTCCCCGGCCGGGGCGAGACCGCCAGCGGGGTGCCGTCGGCGGCCAGGATCCGGCC
>WFNN01000117.1 GCA_015488545.1 Thermaceae bacterium
CCCCCAGAGGGCCTGCCCGGCGCCGCCGGCGGTCGCCAGCCCGCTTTCGGCGGTGGAGCCCCAGGGGGTGGGGTTTGTTTCCGGTGCGGCCGCCATTCCGGGACGTATCCTGGTGCGGCTCGCGGAGCCCGCGGCCGGGGTGACCCCGCTCGCCGCCGCCGGGGCCAGGGCGTTGGGCCAGCCCCTACCCGGGTGGGCGGTGGTTGGGGTGGCGCCGGGAAAGGAACTCGCGGAAGCCGAGCGGCTGGTGGCCTCGGGCGTTGCGGCTTACGCCCAGCCGGTTTACCGCTACCGCTTGCTGGCGGTGCCCAACGACGCCTACTTCCCCGCCTACCAGGCCAGCCAGTTTGCCCAGATGCGGCTTACCGATGGGTGGGACAAACTTTCTCCCTCAGCCTGCCGGCCCATCGTGGCGGCGGTGGATTCCGGGGCCGATCTGAACCACACCGACTTGGCGCCGAACCTTCTCCCGGGCTACGACTTCTCCGACAACGACAGCGACCCCAGCGACACCGACGGCCACGGCACCCTGGTCGCCGGGGTGATCGGCGCCGTGACCAACAACAACCAGGGTGTGGCGGGGAGCAGCGACAACCTGGCCTACGTACTGCCGGTGCGGGTCTTCCCGAACGCCACCAGCGACGTGCTGGCGAGCGCGATCCGCTGGGCGGTCGACGCCGGTGCCCACGTGATCAACCTGAGCCTCTGCGTGACCGACAGCACGGGGGCCCACTGCGCGGACCTTCGGAACAACCCCGATGCGCTTATCGAGGATGCCCTAAGGTACGCCTACGATCACGGGGTGATCGCGGTAGCGGCCAGCGGGAACGACGGGTACAGCTACGTGGGTTACCCGGCGAGCTCGCCCTACACCCTTGCGGTGGGCTCGGTAGACGCTGCGGGCAACCGCAGCACCTTCTCGAATTACGGCCCCAGCCTGGATTTCGCGGCCCCCGGGGAGGACGTCACCAACACGCTCCCGAACGGCGCCTACGGCACCGGGAGCGGCACCTCGTTCGCCACCCCCTACCTCGCCGGCGAGCTGGCGCTCTACCTGGGGCAGTACTACGCCGTCCGTGGCTCCCTGCCGGGCTTTAACCAGGCGGTCACCTGCTTTGAGAACAACACCAACCAGGCCTCCCGGAACGACCAAACCGGGTTCGGCGTTCCCCAGGCCGATCAATTCCTCGACGTTTTCGACGGGAGCTGCTACCCCTAGCCCTTGACCACCACCAGGGGCCGGAGGCGGGCGACCTTTTGGCCGATCCCGGCGCCGTGGACCACCTCGACCACCTCGGCCACGTCCTTGTAGGCCTCGGGGATCTCCTCCCAGACGGTGGCCCGGGTTCTCGCCCGGACCACGATCCCCTTTTCCCGGAGGGCGCCCACCACGTCCTGGGTCCGGGCGAGTTTCTTGGCCTTGGCCCGGGAGAGCCGCCGGCCAGCGCCGTGGCAGCTAGAACCAAAGGTCTCCCGCATCGCCCCCTTGGTTCCGGCGAGAACGTAGGAATAGCGCCCCATGTCGCCGGGGACCAGCACCGGTTGCCCCACCCTGCGGTAGGCCCGGGGGATCTCCGGGTGGCCGGGGCCGAAGGCCCGGGTCGCCCCCTTGCGGTGGACCAGGACCCCCCGCCCACCGTGCTCCTCGAACTTGGCGTTGTTGTGGGCGAGGTCGTAAACGACGCTGAGCCCGTGGTCCCGGGGGGCAAACCCGGCGGCTTCGAAGGCCTCGCGGGTGAAGTGGGTGATGAGCTGGCGATTGGCGAAGGCGAAGTTGGCCGCCGCCGCCATCGCGCGGAGGTAGTCGTCGCCATCCGGGCTCTTGATCGGGGCGGCCGCGAGCTGGCGGTCGGGGAGTTCGATTTTGTAGACCGAAAGGCGCTTTAGAAAACGCTCGACGTAGTCCTCGCAGACCTGGTGGCCGAGGCCGCGGCTCCCGGTGTGGATGAGCACGGTGATCTGGCCTTCGAAGAGCCCGAAAGCCTCGGCCGCCTCGGGGTCGTAGATTTCGTCCACGTACTGGACCTCGAGGAAGTGGTTCCCCGAGCCCAGGGTTCCGAGCTGGGGGGCGCCCCGCTCGAAGGCCCGGGGTGAGACCCGGTCGGGGTCGGCCCCAGGGAGCCGGCCGCCGGATTCGATGTATTCCAGGTCCGCTTCGGTCCCAAACCCCATCCGCACCACCGCCGGCGCCCCCTCGCGGAGCACAATTTTGAGTTCCTTGCGCGAAAGCCGCACGTCCCGCCGCTCCGATCCCACCCCGGCGGGGATCCGGGCGTAGAGGTAGTCGGCGAGCTTTTCCTTTACGGGCTCGAGATCCTCCCGCGTGAGACTTGAGCGGAGGAGCCGGACACCACAATTTGAAACCACCAAGCCCTCGGCAATGAAGTTGTGGTCCCGGTGGGCAACAGCAAGATCGTAAACCCTACCGCGGTAAGAGATTCTCCTCACGCTTACGATGGAGTCAAAAAGCATTCGCCCTGCTGTTAATAAATATTCTGGGAACGTAGGGAAGTCTTCCGCGGGGCGCACTCCCGAGGCCGGGTAGTAGAGCGAACGCTCAATGAAGCGTCGGTTCATTCGCGTCCTTGCTACGATTTCGCCCAGAGGCACGCCCGCCTCCCGCATCCTCCGGGCCTCCGCTCTGACCTTCTCCCGTTCACGGAGATGGAGGGCCTTTTCCTTTAGATAGAAAAGCGCATGCAAGGACCGGAGCGTTTTTTCCCGGTGGTAAGCGAAACCAATCCGGCCATAGATAGCCCTAAACGTCTCTTCCTCAGCGCGGAAGACGAGCTTAAACCGATAGGAGTCCTTCCAATCTAATTCTTCGCGTAGGTCCTGCACCCGAGCGCCAAAACGCCCGGCGAGCTCGGCAATCTGCTCCAAAAAACGTCGTCCGCTGCTTCGATAAGCCTCACGCTTAGAAAGGCTAACCACCGCCGGCTGAAGGTTATAACCATGACCCGGCACCGCACGCGGCGAGCTCATTTCCGCGCCGAAAAACCCCGCGAGGAAGTTGCGTACCAGCCAATCCGGCAACGCAGACAACCATTCCGGGAGCAAGAAATCCTGTTTGGCCTTGGGGCCGAACGGTAACCCCATGGCTCCGAGAAGCAGGACCAGTGAGTTGGCCCTCACCCTAACGTGATGCTCTAGGTAACGGAACGACCGACCCCGGAAAGTATGGTCGCGCTCGCGGCTATAAATCCGGCTGGGGCGATAGCCGATTCGGAGCACGTCTTGGCGGAAGTCCTCAAGATCCTCCGACGAGGCGTAAAAAGCCAGCGTGCCTCTTTGCTGTTGGAAATACGCCGTACCATCCCCCCAGACCGCCCCCAGGACGCGTAGCAACGCGGGCAAGCGGGGATCGTCGGCCCAAAGGGGGAGGAGCCCGCGCTTACGTAGCTCCTGAAGAACCCCCACCCCGGCGCCGAAATCCTTTGCAAAGCGAATAAAGTCTTCCTCGGTCACCAAAGGTTCGTGGGGTGGCGGCTCAAAGGGGACCCCTTCGAAGGGATGCACAGCCACCTTGTCGCCAGGTTGAATATCGCCCGCCGGCCGCATGCCCTGGGGGGTGTACACGGGATGGTCCTCGGAGAGCTTAAGCCGGTACCCCTGTCGGGTTTCGAGCTCAACGAGCCTTTCCTCCTCCCGGGAAAAAAGCGCCACCGCATGCGCGGCCACCGGAGCCTCCTCGAGGGCCCATGCGAAAAGAGGCATCTCTTTCTCCCTCCACTCCGCGAGAGCCTCAATCGGAAGAAGCGCCCCGTCCGCGGTCATCACGCGGGTTCCCTCGGGAAGGCAGTTGATGTCAAAGCCCACGCCCCCCGGGCTCACCACCCCCTCCTCGGCGTCCATGGCGGCGACCCCCCCGATGGGGAAGCCGTAGCCCCAGTGGATGTCGGGCATGGCCAGGGCGGGCTCGACGATCCCCGGCAGGGTGGCGACGTTGATGAGCTGCCGCAAGGAGGCGTAGTCCTCCTCGGCGAGCTGGCGGAGGATCGCCTCGGAGGCGTAGAAGACCGCGTCCACCCGCATTTTGCCGTGGCGGGGGATGCGGTACTTGTACCGGCCGACCTTCTCGAAGGGTACGCCCATGGGTGAGTTCAGTTTACGCCCCTGGGGGATTCCCGGGCCGACGCCGGCGGCTGGGCGCACCGTTTGCCGCGCCTGGATGCGCTAGACGTCGAGCACCACCGAGGCGGCGTAGCCCGACCCGGTTTTTTCGATCTGGAGCCCGTGGAAGGTGGCGCTTTTTACCTCGCCCAGAAAGCGCTCCGCCACCCTATCGAAGGGGACCGCCTCGATCCCGGCCGCAAGGCGGCACCCCCCCGGACCCGGGGCCAGGTGAACCTGGAGCGCCACCGGCACCCGGCCGCGGGTTTGCGCCAGGTAGATGAGCTCGTTCAGGAACCGCACCAGCAGGGTTTCGGGGTCCTCCGCCTCGAGGTCGACGCGAAGGCGTTCGCCGCCTCGTCGCGGAAGGCGCTCGAACATCGCCCCAAGGAGCCCCCGAGCGGCCCAGTAAAAGAGCCCGGGAAGGGTCCGTGCCCGCACCCTAAAGCCCACATCGGCGGTGTGTTCTAGCTCCTCGAGGTGCCGCATTGCATGGTGTTTTCCCCACATTTATCCACAGGTATGCATAGGGGAAGATATGCGTACTGAACGGGCTTTATTCGCTTTTCCACAAAGTTCTCCACAGCCTATCCACAGCCTTCCACAGCTCGCAGAAAAGCCCCCACCCGGTCGCGATCCTTTACCCCCGGGGCGGATTCAACCCCGGAAGAGACGTCGACCGCATACGGTGTGAAGCGCTGCAATAAACCGCAGACGTTCTCCGGTCCAAGCCCGCCGGCGACGATGGTCCTGACCCCCCGGGGGACCGCGTCCAGCCAGCTCCAGTCGAAGGCCTCGCCGGAACCGGGCCGGGGGCCGTCCAGGAGCAGGGCGTCGGCCGGGTAGCGAAAGATGGCGGGGTTCACCGGCCCGCGCACCCGAAAGGCCTTGATCACCGGGTGGCGGCGGCCGATTCGGCGGGCGAGTTCGGGGGGCTCGTCGCCGTGGAGTTGCACCGCGTCGAGGGGCACCGCCTGGGCGACCTCGAGAATCCAGTCCCCTGGTGCGTTTACGAAAACCCCTACCCGGGTCACGAAGGGGCCGAGGGCGGCGGCGATCGCCGCCGCCCGTTCGGGCGTCAGGCGACGCCTGGAGGGGGCGAAGACGAACCCCACCGCATGGACCCCGAGGGCCTCGAGCATCCGCGCGTCCTCCTCGCGGGTCACCCCGCAGACCTTGACCCGGACCACGGCCCCATCTTAGCTGAGGGCTGGTTC
>WFNN01000118.1 GCA_015488545.1 Thermaceae bacterium
CCCCCAGCGCCCGGGCCGCCGCCACCGCCCCCTCGACCAACATCCGCGCCCCCAGAAAAAGGAGCAGGACCCCAAGGATAAGGAGAAGGAGATGCACCGCGGTGCGGCGAGCCGCGGGCCCGTACTCGCTCGCGAACTCGGCGGCCACTTGGGGGGGTTCGCGGTTTCCCTTGAAGAGGACCCACAGGTACAGCCCCAGCAAAGCGAGAAGAACCCCACCCTCCGCCCTGGTAACCCGCCCGTCGGCGGCCACCAACCCGAGCAAAAGGGCGACGAAAACCATAAACGGTAGCTCGCGGCGAAGGAAGCGCGCCCTCGCCCGGATGGGCCTTAGCAACGCGGCCATGGCCAGGATCAACCCCAAATTGGCGGCGTTCGAACCCACCACGTTGCCGAACGCCACCTCCGGAGCCCCCTCGATCGCCGCCGCCAGGCTGGCGGCAAGCTCCGGCGCCGAGGTTCCGAAGGCCACCACGGTGAGCCCCACCACCAGGGGGGAGAGTCCCAAGGCCCGGGCAAGCAGCGACGCGTTCCGGACCAGAAGCTCGCCGCCGGCAAAAAGCAGGAAAACGCCGAGGAATACCAGCAAAAGCGCCACGTCACTCCTCGCTTGCCCGGTACAGAAGCCCCACCCTGCGGGCGAGGGCGGCCACCTCTTCCTCCGAAAGCCGCCGCCAACGGCCAGGGGCGAGGCCCCCGAGCCGCACCGGCCCATACTTCACCCGAAAAAGCCGCTCCACCGGGTAACCGATTGCCCGCATCATCCGCCGAACCTCGCGCTTTTTCCCCTCGGCCAGGGTGAGCACGGCTCCGTGCGGCGCGGGCCGGGCCTTTTTGGCCACCAAACGCTCCCCGCCCTCGACGACCCCGCGCTCAAGCCGCCGGAGAAGGATTGAAGGCGGCGTGCCCCGCCGGCTTACCACCCGGTAGACCTTTTCCACCCCGTAGCGAGGGTGGGCGAGCCGAAAGGCCAGCTCCCCCCAGTTGGTGAAGAGCAAAACCCCCTCGGACTCGCGGTCGAGCCGCCCCACCGCCACCAGTCCGGGGAAATCGGGCACCAGCTGGTAGACGGTGCGGACGGCGTGGGGATCGCTTTTGGTGGTGGTGTAGCCACGGGGTTTATTGAGCACCAGCACCACCCGCTCCTCTGGAGGGCGGACCGGCCGCCCGTCCACCCGAACCTCCGCGCCCGCGGGCACCCGCTCGCCGAGCCGGGCCACCCGGCCATCCACCGTCACCCGTCCCGCCCGGATCAGCGCCTCGGCCTTTCTACGTGAAGCCACCCCGGCCCGGGCCAGGTACTTCTGCAACCGCTCCCCCACCGCTTCAGGGTACCCGGAGTAGAATCCCCTTGGCATGCCGCTTTTCGCCGTGGATAAACCCCTCGGGATGACCTCCCACGATGTCGTCGACATCGCCCGGAGGATCCTGGGGGTCCGCCGGGTGGGCCACACCGGCACCCTGGACCCCCTGGCCACCGGCCTTCTGATCGTGGCCAGCCACCCCCACACCAAGCTGATCCCCTTCCTCTCCGGCGACGAAAAGGAGTACCTGGCCTGGATCAGCTTTGGCGCCACCACCCCCACCCTGGACGCCGAGGGACCGGTGGTCGCGGAGGCGCCGGTGAACCTGGACGAGGAACGGCTTAGGAAGGCCCTGGCCTCCTTCAGAACCCTGGCCTGCCAGGTTCCCCCCGCCTACTCGGCGGTCAAGGTCGGCGGGGTCCGGGCCTACGAGGCCGCTCGCCAGGGGCGGACCCTGGAGCTCGGGCCCCGCCCGGTCGACTACCGATCGGTGGAGCTCCTGGCGCTGGAAGAATCGCCACGCTCGCACCGCATCGCCCCGGGACCGGAAGGCTGGCGGATCGCCGAAAGGGGGCGGCCGGTCGAGCTGCCTCCGCCCCTCGGCCCCTACCCCACCGCCGTCGTGCGGCTGGTGGTTGGGGCGGGGACCTACATCCGGGCCTTCGCCCGCGACCTGGGGGAAAGGCTGGGCACCAAGGCCTTCCTCGCCGGCCTGGTCCGAACCCGGGTGGGCCGGGTTGACCTCGCTCGGGCGGTACCGCCCGAGCGACTTCTCGAGGGCCGGATCCCCGAGACCGAGGCCCTCCCCTTCCCCACCGTCGAGCTCGCCCATACCGAGGTGCGGCGGGTGCGCCAGGGAATCCCCCTTCCTATACCGGCCGAAGGCTACGTGGGGTTGGTGGACCGTCGGGGGGAGCTGGTGGCGATCGCCGAGGGCGACGGCTTTAAGCTCAAGATCAAGCGGATCTTCCCTCCGGCCGGGGAATCGTCCCCCACTTGATCAGGGGGGGCGCCAGGGCTACGGCGGTGCGGGTGCTCCCGAAGCCCCCCAGCGCCTCGATAAGCTCGCGAAGGTGGTCGATGGACCGGGCCACCACCCGGAGAACGAAGCTGGCCTCCCCGGTGACGAAGTAGCACTCCCGCACCTCCGGGGTGGCCTCGGCGAAGGCCCAAACCTTGGCGTACCGGGAGGGCGGCACGGCCACCTCGATAAGCGCGGTCACCGGATAGCCGAGGGCCTCGAGGTCCACCCGGGCCCCGTAGCCCCGGATCACGCCGGCGGCCTCGAGCCGCCGGACCCTCTCGGCGACGGTGGGCGGGCTCAACCCCACCCGCCGGGCCAGGGCGGCAAAGGAAAGCCGGGCATCGGCCTCCAGCTCGGCGAGGATGGCACGGTCCACGGCGTCCAGCGCAACCTTTCCCATAGTCGGTATTTTCCCCGATAACTTTACGTATGCAAAGCGACGGGCGCGGTCAACCTTTGAACAGCCCTTTCCCTCCCCCGGTGACCCCGATACCCTGAATTCGAAGGAGGTCCGAATGCGGATTGGGGTACCTAAAGAAACCAAGCCCATGGAGTTCCGGGTGGCGATGACCCCGGGCGGGGTCGAGAGCCTGGTCCGGCGGGGGCACGAAGTCTTAGTCGAAAAGGGGGCCGGCGCCGGCTCGGGGATGCCGGACGCCGAGTACGCCGCCGCAGGTGCCCACCTGGTCTCGGCCGAGGAGGCCTGGGGCGCCGAGCTGGTGGTCAAGGTCAAGGAACCCCTGCCCGCCGAGTACCGGTACCTCCGGCCCGACCTCCTCCTCTTCACCTACCTCCACCTAGCGGCCAGCCGGGAACTCACCGAGGCCATGTTGGCTAGCGGCGTGACCGGCATCGCCTACGAAACCGTTCAGCTCCCGGACGGCTCGCTCCCCCTTCTCGTCCCCATGAGCGAGGTCGCCGGGCGCATGGCTACCCAGGTCGGCGCCTACTACCTGGAAAAACCGATGGGTGGCCGGGGCGTTCTGCTCGGCGGGGTGCCCGGGGTAGCGCCGGCCTCGGTGGTCATCCTGGGCGGCGGTACCGTGGGGACCAACGCGGCCAAGATCGCCCTCGGCATGGGGGCTCAGGTCTACGTGCTCGATGTCAACCACCAGCGGCTGCAATACCTGGACGACGTCTTCGGCGGCCGGCTCGTCACCCTGACCTCCACCGAAGCCAACATCAAAAAGGCGGTGCAATTCGCCGACCTCCTGATCGGCGCGGTGCTCATTCCCGGGGCCAAGGCCCCCAAGCTGGTCACCCGGGAAATGGTGGCCACCATGAAGGAGGGTTCGGTGATCGTCGACGTGGCGGTGGACCAGGGCGGCTGCGTCGAGACCATTCGCCCCACCACCCACGATGCCCCCACCTACGTGGTGGACGGGGTGGTGCACTACGGGGTCGCCAACATGCCGGGTGCGGTGCCGCGCACCTCGACCTTCGCCCTTACCAACCAGACCCTTCCCTACGTCCTGAAGCTTGCAGAAAAGGGCATCGCCGCGCTCAAGGACGACCCCGCTCTTCTAAAGGGGCTGAACGTCCACGCCGGCCGGCTTACCCATCCGGCGGTGGCCGAGGCCTTCGGCCTCCCCTACACCCCGCCGGAAGAAGCGCTGGGGTAGACTGGGGGCATACGCGCGCCGGCCCTCCTCCCCTTCTTTGCCGCACTCGCCCTGGCGGTCGTCCCGTGGACGCCCGGGGAAACGCTGGATTACGCGCTTTACTACCGCGGCGTGCGGGTGGGGACCTACCGCCTGGTGGCCCGGCCGGCCGGCGAAGGGCACCGCCTTTGGGGCGCACTCGAACCCCTCTCCCCGGCCCGCTGGCTGGGTTTTGACCTTCGCCTGCGGAGCGAAACCGGTCCCGGCATCACCACCCGGCGCTTCGAAAAGCGGTTTCGGGCCCCCGGAACCGGGGAGGTTAGGCTTTGGGCCGAGGTGGGGCCCGACCTCGTGGCCCAACGTTTCCAAAACGGCCGGCTGGTGGGTCGCTACCGGGCCCGGGCCGGCCGGGTGTTCGATGATCTTTCCCTGGTGTACCATATGCGGGTGCGGCCGGAGGCCGGCAAGATCGCGCTGATCGGCCTCTACGGCCTGGTAAGGGGACCGGTGGAGGCCCTCGGGGAACGGAAGGTCGAGGTGCCCGCCGGGCGGTTTTCCGCCCGGGTATTCCGGTTTAACCGCCCCGAGGCCTACTTCGAACTGGCGCTGGCGGGATCCGCCCGCTGGCCGGTGTGGATCCGGTTCGGCTTCGGTGCGGAGCGTCTCGAGGCCCGCCTGCTGACGCTCCCCGCCGAGAGGTCCCGCCGCTAATCACGGAGGTCGCATGCAGGGAAAGATCGAAATCAGCGAAACCGCCCTGGCGGCGATTCTGGGGCTGGCCGCCCACGAGGTACCGGGGGTGGTGGGCATGAGCCCGGTGGGCCTACGCGAAGGGCTCTCCAGGGTGCTGGGGAAGCGGGAAGCCCGGGAAGGGGTGGTGGTTAAGCCCGACCCCGAAAAGCCCGGGGCTTACACCGCCGACCTTTACGTGGTCCTCGCCTACGGGGTCAGCGTGCCGGCGGTCGCCGAGTCGGTGGCCGAGCGGGTTCGCTGGGCGGCCAAGGAGCTGGCCGGCCAAGCCCTCTCCAGGGTCACCCTCCACGTCACCGGGATCGCCCGGGGGCAGGCCTAGGGGGAAACGTGCAGCGCCTTAGCCCGGAGAAACTGGCGGAGGCCCTCCGCTACGCCACCGACTGGTTCGCGGTCTTCGTTGAGGAGACCAACGCCCTAAACGTTTACCCGGTGCCCGACGGCGACACCGGCACCAACATGCACCTCACCCTGCAGTCGGTGCGCCGCGAGCTCGACCTCACCGACACCACCCGGATGCCCGAGGTTGCCCGGGCCCTGGCCTACGGAAGCCTGCTGGGCGCCCGCGGCAACTCCGGGGTGATCCTTTCCCAAATCCTGAAGGGCTACGCCGAGGCCCTCCGGCGCCGACCGGCGGTGGACCCCGAGGGGCTGACCGAAGCCCTGTCCCGGGGAGCCGAGGCGGCCTACCGGGCGGTAATGAAGCCGGTCGAGGGCACCATCCTGACCGTGGCCCGGGCTGCCGCCGAGGGCGCCGCTTCCGCGCGAGAAGCCGGGGTCGATACCCTGGAAGGCCTCCTCCAAGCCGCCCTGAAATCCGCCCGAACGGCGCTTGAGGAAACCCCTGAGCTCCTTCCCGTTCTAAAGACCGCCGGGGTCGTGGACGCCGGCGGAATGGGCTATGTGCGGTTCCTCGAGGGCCTGCTTGCCCATCTCGAGGGCCGCCCCATCCCGGAACCGCCCAAAGTGGAACGCTACGCCCAGGAGGCCTTTGAGGAGGAGGAATACGGTTACTGCACCGAGTTCCTAATGGAGGGGGTCGAGGTGCCGATCGAGCGGATCCGGGAAGCGGTCGCCCCCTTCGGCGACTCCCTGCTGGTAGTGGGGGCCGAGGGGTTCGTCAAGGGCCATATTCACACCAACGACCCCGACGGGCTGCTCAGCGCCGTCGCCCGTTTCGGCCGGATGCGGCGCACCAAAGTCGAGGACATGTCGGAGCAACACTCCGAGATCCTGGCGGCGGTGGGCGCCGCCGAGGAACCGCCGCCCCCCACCGGGCTGGTGGCGGTGGCCCCGGGCTGGGGGCTGGCCAAGGCCTTCCGGGGCCTCGGGGCCCGGGTGGTGGCCGGGGGCCAAACCCAAAACCCCAGCGTCGAGGACATCCTGGACGCGATCCGGGCGGTCCCCTCGGAAGAGGTCATCCTTTTGCCCAACAACAAAAACGTGATCCTGGCCGCGGAGCGGGCGGCCGGGCTGGCCGGGGAAAAGCTCGGGAAACGCGTTCACGTGCTGCCCACCCGGACCTTAGGGGAGGGGCTCGCCGCCGCGGTGGCTTTCGACGAGAGCCGGCCGGCCGCGGAACTGCTCGCGGCGATGCAGGAGGCCGCCGCGAACGCCCGGACCCTGGAGGTCACTCGGGCTTCCCGGGACGCCCGCACCGAGGAGGTGGGGGAGGTCAGCGAGGGACAGGTCATCGGCCTCCTGGACGGTAAGCTCAAGCTGGTGGCCGAAACCCCCGAGGAGGCCCTTCTCGAGCTTTTGCGGCTAGTGCTGGTGCCCGAGGCCGAATACGAGGTGCTTACCCTCTTCACCGGTCCCGGGATTGCTCCGGAAGCCTCCGAGGCCCTGGCCGAAAAGCTGGCCGCCTACTTCCCCGAGCTGGAGACCGAGCTTTACCCCGGGGGCCCGGAGCTCTACGACCTGGTGGGGGTTTTGGAGTAACCCCCGGTTAACCGCGGCGGGGGTAGAATAAAGCACGCCCGAACCGGGCCGGGAGGTGACGATGAAAAAGCTGGCGGCTATCCCCTTTTTGGCCCTGGTCGCGGTAATCGCGGGGTGCAGCCAGCCCCTGCCGAACGCCGTGGACCTCTCCGTGGGGCAACCCCAGAACGTGACCCTCGGCCCCCTAAAAAGCGCCTTCTTCCGGCTTACCGTGGACGCAAGCCCGCTCCGCATCGACGCCAGTCCCCTGCAGGCGGTGCCCTCCTCCTCGGGTAGCCTGGCGCAGGCCGACCTTGACCTGGTGGTGTACAACGCCGATCGCGTCCCCATCGCGGTGGCCGATAGCCGGCGCTACTTCCACGCCCCCTTCAAGGAACGCATCCGGCCGCTTGGCATTGCCTTCACCCCGTTCTGGTCGGTCAACCTTCCCCCGGGCACGGGGGCGGTCTACATCGAGGTCAAGAACTGGAACCCGACCGTGACCTTCCAGTTCCAGGTCGAGGCCACGGTGCGCCCGAGCTTCGACCGCACCTGCCGGGCCACCGACTACAGCGACGCCACCCCGGTCTCCGGTAACACCACAGGGGCCATTCTCTTCCTGGGCCAGCAGGACTGCTACACCTACACCGGTGCCGGCGCCAACCTAACCCTTGCCTACAACGGCCCCCTCGACCTCCGCCTCAAGGTGATCCACAACGGCACCGAGGCCCTTCTTAGCGCCAACGAGACCTACCAGGGCCTGCAAAACGGCGACCTCATCTTCGTCTACGACTACACCAACCGCCAGCTCGGGGCCGCCGCCGGCTTCTGCCAGAACCTCCCGGGTTGCAACGACGGGCTGGATACCGGGGAATACACGCTTTCGTTTAACTAACCGACCCTTCTCGGGGATCCACCAACTCCTCCGGTACCCCGTAGCGCCGAACGGCCTCGACGGGGTCCGCCTCGCCCCGGGCGAGGGCGGCCACCCAATCGTCGGGAAGCACCGCGTCCACGGTGGTGCCCCGCCGCTTGGCCTCGGCCTTCCGCCAAGCCAGGAGCCGGCGGTAGCGGGCCTCAAACCCGGGGGCGTCGGGGGTACCAGGGCCAGGCCGGCGGTAGAGCAAACCGATTCCAATCAGAAGAAAGAGCCCTCCCACCCAGGGGGCCGCGCCCACTTCAAAAAGCCCCACCAGCACCCCGGCCAGCGCCAGGGCCAGACCCAGGGTGCGGGCCTCGGACCGGGGATGGAGATCACCGGCCAGGAGAAGCCCGAGCCCCACCCCCAAAAGCTTCAAGCCGGCGAGCCCCAAAAGGTCCGCGAAGGCGGCGCCAGCGGCCCAGCCCAGCCAGACCATTCCGGTCCAGAAAAGGCCTTCGTCCTGGCGCCGCAGGTAGAGGTAAAGGGCGAACCCTGCCACCAAAAGCCCCCAAAGCCATCCGGGGAAGAGGGGATGCACCAGCACCAGGTAAAGGGCCCCGACCCAGTAAAGAAAAAGCCCTATCAGGCCTTCCATCGCGTCCATCCTCTCCGATCCCCGGGGCAGCGGCAAGGTCCCAGTATTCAAACTTTGATTTTCTAAGCCCCGCATTGTAAACTGCGGGGTGGTGCGGAGGCTGGTTCTTATCCTACTGCTTTTGGCCGGGCTCGGCGCCTGGGCCGAAGCGCCGAGGGTCCTGATCCTCAAGGCCACGGCGTATACCTCGAGCCCGCACGAAACCGACCGCACCCCCTACATCACCGCCACCGGCGCCCGCACCCGGCTCGGGATCATCGCGGTGAGCCGGGACCTGCTCAAGACCGACCTGCCCTACGGCTCGCTGGTGCGGCTCGTGGACCTCGGCCGCTGGCAGGACGGTGCCGACGCCGGGCGATACGACCCGCTATTTGAAAACCTGCTCTTCGTAGTCGAAGACACCATGAACAAGCGCAAGCGCCAGCAGATCGACATCTGGTTTCCGGACCGCTCGCTGGCGCTCCGCTTTGGCGTGCGGCGGGTGGAGGTCATCGTCGTGCGCCGCGGCCGCGGGCCGTAAGCTAAGAGGCGTGCGTTTCGCCCTTTTCCTGGCCGTCAAGGGTATCCGCCATCGCCGGCTGCAGAGCCTGGCGGCGGTACTGGGCGTGGCGGCGGGGGTCGCGGTGGTCACCACCGCCCTCTCCCTGACCAACGGTTTTACCGAAGAGCTGATCCGGGCCACGCTTAAGGCCACGCCGCACCTCATCCTGTTCGCCAACGACCCCACCGACGCACCCCCCCCGGAGGACCCCGAGATCGTCGCCAAGGCCCGGTTTTTCCCGGTCAAGGTGCTGCTCACCCGGCGGGCCGAACATGGGCGGCGGGCGGCCAGCGATTTCGCCACCCTCATCGGGCTGGGCGAGGGCGGAGCAGGGGTCTACCCTACCCTTCCCCTTTCCGCCCTCAAACCGGGCCGGGTGGTGCTCGGTTCGGCCCTCGCCGCCTCCCTAGGCGCCTACCCGGGCGACGCGCTCTACGCCCTGGCCATCACCCAGAAGCGGCGGCGGCTTGAGCTCGCCGCGACCTTCGCCACCGGCAACTACCTGATCGACGCGGGCTACGGTTTCGTCCCCTTGGCCGACGCCCAGGCGCTGGCCGAAGCCCCCGGGCGGGTGGCCGGCTGGCACCTCCGTTTGGCCCACCCCGAACGGGCCCGGGCGGTGGCCCGGCGGCTCACCGAGGACGGACGGTACTGGGCCCGAACCTGGCAGGACCTGAACCGCACCCTGCTCCAGCAGCTCGCGCTCCAGAAGCGGGTTATCGGCATCGTGCTCTCGCTCATCGTGGTGGTCGCCGCGCTGGGGATCGCCAACGTTCTGCTCCTGGTGACGGTGGAGAAAACCCCCGAAATCGCCCTGCTTCGGGTGCTGGGGGCGGGGGCGGGAACGCTCTTTCTGGCCTTTGCCTGGCAAGCAGTGCTGCTCGGTGGGCTCGGCGTGCTGCTAGGGGATCTCGGCGGCCTTTTGCTTTCCAGCTACTTCAAGGCGCACCCGATCGCGATACCAGGCGAGCTTTACTTCATTACCCGGCTCCCGGTGCGCATCCAACCCGCGGACTTCGCCTGGGCCTCGGCGGTGGCCCTGGTCACCGCGCTGCTTGCAGGGTTCGCCCCCCTCTTCCGGCTTTTGCGGGTAAAGCCCGGCGAGGTCCTGCGCTAGGTCGGCCTACAATAGGAACGTTATGAAAGGGCTTATCCTTGCCGCCGGCCACGGGACCCGCCTGCGGCCGCTCACCTACGCCCGCCCCAAACCGGTCATCCGGGTAGCGGGGCGGCCGATCATCGCCTACGCGGTGGAGAACCTGCTCGAGGCCGGCATCCACGACATCGGGGTGGTGGTTTCCCCCAAGACCCAGCCCGACGTCGCCGCGGCCCTCGAGGGCCACCCCGACGCCCGTTTCACCTACATCGTCCAGGAAGACCCCCAGGGCCTGGCCCACGCGGTGCGGGTCGCCCGCGATTGGCTGGGCGAGGACCCGTTCGTCATGTACCTGGGGGACAACCTCTTTGAAAAAGGGGTCGCGGGGTTGGTGGCGCGTTTCCAGCGCGAACACCCCAGCGCCGCCATCGCCCTGGTGGAGGTTGCCGATCCCCGGCAGTTCGGGGTGGCGGTGGTGGAGGAAGGGCGGATCGTCCGGTTAGTGGAAAAACCCCAAACACCTCCTTCCAACCTGGCGGTGGCCGGGGTCTACGCCTTCACCCCCGAAATCCACCCCATCATCGCTGACCTAAAACCCAGCGCCCGGGGGGAGTACGAGATCACCGACGCGATCCAGGGCCTGATCGACGCCGGGCGACGGGTGCTCGGGGTGCCGGTCGAGGGCTGGTGGAAGGACACCGGCCGGCCCGGCGACTTGCTGGAGGCCAACCGCCTCCTCCTGCAGGGGATGTCCCCCGGGGTGGAGGGGACGGTGGAGGACAGCGAGCTCTTGGGCCCGGTGGTGGTGGAGGCGGGGGCCCGGGTGGTTCGCTCGCGGGTGCTGGGTCCCGCCCTAATCGCAGCCGGCGCGGTGGTCGAGGGGGCCTACGTGGGGCCTTACACCGCGGTGGGGCCGGGGGCATCGGTCTGCGACGCCGAGGTGGAAAACAGCATCCTCGAGGAGCGCGCCCGCCTGGAGGGGGTGCGGATCTACGGCTCGCTCCTGGGGGTCGCCGCCGAGGTCAAGAAGCACGCCGAACGGCCCCAAACCCCGCGGCTGATCCTTGGGGACCTATCCCGGGTCGAGGTCCCGGAGTAGGTCAAAGCTTTCGCAAGTACCCCAGGAGCGCCTTGAGTTCCTCGGCGGTGAGGGGGATCGCCGGCATCCCCCCCCGCCCGTTTTTGACGATCTCGGCCACCGCATCGGGAGCGTTCAGGATGGGGTTTCTGGCCAGCCTGGGGCCAATCCCCCCCTCGGCCTTGGCCCCGTGGCAGGCGGCACACTTTTCGGCGTAGATCCGCTCCCCGGGATCCTTGGCGTTCATACGGGCCCGGGCGGTGGCGATGAGATTCTGCACTCGTTCCCTAGCCTCGCCACCGTGCTGGAGGTAGCCCTGCCAGGCGGTGATCGCCTTTGCGTACTCGCCGAGCTGGAAATAGGCGTTCCCTAGAAACAAAAGGCTCTCGGGGTTGGGGTCCACCCGGGTCACCACCGCCAGCACCTGGGCGGCCTCCTTGGGCTGCCCGGCCATAAAGAGGATCATTCCGTAACGGCGGTAAGCCTTGAGGTTCTTGTGGTCGAGCTCGATGACCTTGGTGTACCCCCGGGCCGCGCGCTCCAGGTCCCTGAGCTCAAAGGCCAGGTCGGCGTAGGCCAGCCAGGCCTCGGGGGTGTTCGCCCGTTCGGCTTTGGCCTCCAGTTCCTTGAGCCTTTGAAGCTCCTCCACCGCCCGCGCCTCGGTGACCAAACCGCCGGGTAGCCGGGGCAGGGTGTAGGCCACCAGAACAGCGGCGAGCGCCGCGCCCCCCAGAAGCACCAGAACCAGGGCCAATGCGGGAAAGCGCCGGGGCGGTGCCGCCGCCCGCTCGGCCTCCCGGGCACGGGCCACCCCGAGTTCCCGCTCGATCCAGGCGATGCGCTTTAGGATCCGAATCCGTTCGGGGCCGGAAACCTCCTTGGCCTCCTGCTTCAGGCCCTCGAGTTCCAGGCGGAGCTCCTCGGGCCGGGGGTTTTCCGGAAAGGGCCGCGGTTCCGCCCGAAGCGGCGAAAACACGAAGAGGGCAAGGAGCAAAAAAACCAAAAAGGCAGCGATGTAAAGCCCGATCATTCCTCCTCCAGCCGGCGCTCAAGGGCCTTTAGCTCCTCCTCGCTCAGGGCCAGCTCGGCCTCCCGGCGGCGGGCCTCGGCGAGGTAGCGCCAAAGACCGAACCCGATCGCCCCCAAGCCGATGGCCGGCGCCAGCCACAATAGCCAGTTGATTCCCTTCTTGGGGGGCGCGTAGAGGATCCATTCGCCGTAGCGCTTCACGAAATACTCCCGGATCGCCGCCTCGCTCTTCCCTTCCCTCAGCATCTCGGCGATCTGGCGGCGCATCTCCTGGCTGACCCCGGCGTTCGACTCGGCGGCGCTCTCCCCCTGGCAGACCGGGCAGCGAAGCTGGGAGGCGATGCGGAACACCTCCGGCGAGAGATCCGGGGGCGGCGCACCGGTGGGGGTTTGGGCCAGGGCCAGGGCCAGAAAGAGCGCCGCGGCCAGCGCCCACCTCACCGCAGCACCTCCCCGATCTTGGCCTCTAGGGTGGCGGCGTCGATCGCCCCCGCGTGGCGGTAGCGCACCTTCCCGGCCCGATCGATGAAAAAGGTTTCAGGAACACCGTACATGCCGTAGTCGATCCCCACCCTGCCGCGGGGATCGTAGCCCTGGGGAAAGGTGAGCCCGAAGCGGTCGATGAACTTAAGGGCCTCCGAGGTCTTGTCCTGGTTGTTGATACCGAAAAAGAGCACCCTTCCCCGGTACCTCTCCCAGGCGGCCTGGAGCACCGGCGCCTCCTCGTAGCAAGCAGGGTAGCACCAGCTGGCCCAGAAGTTGAGCACGATCGGGGTCTTCCCCAGGTGGTCAGCGAGCCGGAAGCGGTCGCCCCACTCCTGCCGGTAGGGGGCCAGAAGGGGCAGTTCGAAATCGGGGGCGGGCTTGCCGATTAAAACCGACTTGAGCTCGCCAGGATTGCGCTGGAGTCCCCACCAGAAAAGCCCCCCCAGCACCGCCACGATCGCGAGGTAGAAAATCCTCCTCACGTCACCACCCCCTCGCCGGCCCCAGCCCGCCGCCGGGCCGGAAGGACGATGTAGACCACGCCCAGAAGAATAATCCCGCCGGCAACCCACAACCAGAGCACCATGGGCGTTCGTACCATGCGGAGCGTGGCCCACTGGGCCTTTTCGGTATCGAAGGCCTGAAGGATCAGGTAGTCGTCGTTGTAGAGCCCGTAGTGCACCGCCGGCGCCGCCAGGGGGCTCTTCATCGTGGGGTAGAAGCGGAGCTGGGGCCGCAGGACCCCCGCCCCCTGGACCCGGGCGGTGGCCTCCACCGCGAACCGGAACCCCTGATCGAGCGCGGCCAGGCGAAGGAGCTTAACCTCCACCCCGGCGAGGTTGGCGGCCTGGCCGACCTCGAGGGTCTTCTGCACGTCGCTACGGTAGGCCTGGCTGAAGACGATGGCCAGCGCCGCCAGGGCCACGCCCAGGTGCACCAGCTGGGCGCCCGCCTGCCGGCGGGCCCGGGTGAGGTAGGCCAGCAGGCCGGCCAGGGCACCGCCGGTCTTGGCCCGCCATACCCGTGCCCCCTTGGCAGCCTGGAAGTAAACCGAAACCAGGTTGTAAAGGAAAAGCCCCACCCCCACCGCCACCCCAAAGGTGGCCCCTAGGAGGAGGCTTACTGCGGTTCCCAAACCCAGGGCGCTCACCATCAGCGCCAGCGCCCGGGCGGCGTAGGCGTCGACCCGCCCCCAGGGCACCAGGGGTCCAGCCCCCATCAGGAGAAGCAGCGCGGCCCCGAGCGGCGCGAAGGCGGTGTTGAAGAAGGGCGTCCCCACCGAAACCTTGTCGCCGGTGGTGGCCTCAACGATCAGGGGAAAGAGGGTACCGAGCACGACCACGAAGGCCATGGTGGCGAAGACCAGCGACCCCCCAAGGAGCAGGCCCTCCCGCGAGAAAAGCCCCATTCCGCCCACGTCGCGCACCTCGCCGGCCACCCGGGAGAGCAGGCCGAAACCGACCAGGAGCACGAGCAGCAAAAAGCCCAGGAAGACCGGTCCCACAGCGCCTTCGACAAAGGCGTGGACCGACTGGATCACCCCTGAGCGGGTAAGAAATGTTCCAAAGACGGTGGCCGAGAAGGCCAGCGTAATGTAGGCGAAATTCCAGGTCTTAAAGAACCCCCGGCGCTCCTGAACCATGACGGTGTGCAGAAAAGCGGCGAGGAGCAGCCAGGGGATAAAGGAGGCGTTCTCCACCGGGTCCCATCCCCAGTAGCCGCCCCAGCCCAGCACCTCGTAGCTCCACCAGCCGCCGGCGAAGATCGCGGCGGTGAGGAAACCGAAGGCCACCAGCGTCCACCACCGGGTGATTCGAACCCAGGACTGGTAGCGGCGGGCCAGCATGGCGGCCACCGCGTAGGCAAAGGGCACGCTCATACCCACGAACCCCAGGTACATGAGCACCGGGTGGACC
>WFNN01000119.1 GCA_015488545.1 Thermaceae bacterium
GCGGGAAGGCCGGCCGCCCGGGCGGCCGGCCTTCCCGCCTACGCGGTGACCTGGGGGGCGGGCCGGGCGGAGGCCCTGGCCGCCGCCGGGGCCGACCGGGTGGCGGAGGACCTCGAGGCCCTGCCCTCATGGCTGGAGGGGCTGCTTCAAGATTTATAAGGTTTGGCTCACTCTTCTTGACAAGTTATATGGAGGAAGTTTACACTTCCTCCTGTAGAGGAGGAGGGGAATGAAGCCGCGCGCCGCCCGCGTAAGCGCCGAGGAGCTGGAACAAAAGCACCGCCAGGTCCTTAACACCTTCGTCCGCGAGCTTTGGGGCCCGATCCCCAGCGGGATCGAGGTGGGGCTCAAAAGCCTCAAGGCCTGGGGGTTCGACCTCGTTTTCGGGCTTAGGGGCGGTGAGGAGGCGGTCTTCGTTTCGGCGGCGGCGAAGGGCCGCAGGGCGGGGGACGTCTACGAGGAGGCCGGCGAGATCTTCGAGGTGCGCCGGATCCTGGAGGAGCTGCCCAAGGGGGCGAGGATTTGGGTGGAGGTGGCCCTCGAGGACCGCCGGGGGGTGGTCCGGGCCTACTACCGGCCGGAGCGGGGGCCGGCGACCCTGCTGTTTGCCCTGCCGGCCGCCGAACTGCTGCTCGCCTACTTCAAGAAGCGGGGGTTCGGCCACCTGCTTTCGGCCTTTCACTCCTCCGGCCTCACCACCGAGTTCGTAAAGCGGCGGGGCGAGGCCGGGCGGGCGGTGGCGTTTGAGGCCCTTCCCCCCAAGATGCGCCGGGCCCTACGGGAAGCCCAGGACACCCTGAAAAAGCACGCCGGGGTGGGCCGGTTTACCCTGGTCTATTTCGGCCAGAACAAGGACGGCGACGATCGATACCAGGTGACCTGGCTTTTGCCTACGGTCCGGCTATTCGACGTGGAGCTGGCCGAGCACGTGGATAAGCTGCTGGCCGCGCTCGACTGAAAGGAGGAACGGGTATGGTTATTACCAAAAAGCACGCGGTGGCGTTGGAGCGGTTGCTGGCCGACGAGGAGGCCGGCCGGCCGTATACCCCTCTGGAGGCGGTGGACGGGGAGACCGCCGCCGAGCTCGAGGCCATGGGGTTGGTGCGATACACCACGCCGGTGCGGCTGGTGCCCACCTACCACGGTCGCGAGCTGGCCCTTTTGCTCCGGGAGCTCTACGCCAGGGGGCCCGCCCCCCTGGGCGAAGGCGACGGGGTGACGGTGCAGGAGGCCCGGGGGCTCGCCCGCCCCGAGGACTGGCCCGAGGGCTGGCGCTGGATCGGCAGCGAGGTGATCGCCATGCTCGAGGCCGCCGAGCGGGCCGAGCGCGTTGGGCCCCGGGCGGAGACGCTGCTTTTCGAGCGGGGGCTGGCGGTGCGGGTGAAGGACCGCGAGAAGAAGACCACCGCCACCGTTCTCTCCGACGCCGGCCAGCGGGTGCTGGAGCTTTACCGGTCGGCCGAGCCCGCCCTGGAGATCTCCGCCGAGCTGGCGGAGGTGATCCGCAGGGTGCCGCTCGGCCCCGCCCCGGCCAGCGAGCTGCCCACCGGCAGCCACCAGGAGCACCTGCTGGAGGCGATGCGGCTGGTGGCCTACTCGGCGCCCGCCTCCGACGTTTACGCCTTTACCGCCCTGGGCCAAGCGGTGAAAAGGGCGCTGGCCCACGGGGGCTTCGGCACCGGTGACGTGCTCACCTCCGATCTGCTCTGGGCGCTGGCCGACTACGTCGATAACGGCGAGGCCACCGAAGCTGGCCTGGCCACCCTCCAGGCGCTGGGGTACGTCGGGCCCTCGGGCGAGCTTCTCCCCGCCGGGGAGTGGGCGCTGGAAGCGCTAAGGCTCTACACCGGGGGGGCCCGCGGCGAGGTCTGGTCGTTCGCCCTCGAGGCCGAGGAGGCCGAGGTGCTCGCGGCCATTGCCGAGCTCTGGGCGAAGGCGGGCGAGAACCCCGAGGAGGTGCCCACCTTCGACCGCCTGCGCCGCGAGATGATCGACCGCAAGGCGAAGGAGTACCGGGCCCTTTTGGAGAAGTACGGCCGCCGGCTCGACGAGCTGCCCAAGAAGCGACAGGAAATCGCGAAGAAGTTCGCCGAGGCCAAAGACCTCGCCCGCTGGTACCAAGAGAACTTCGACCTCCGGGAGGCCCTCATGAGCCTGGAGTCCTTCCAGCTCATCGAGAGCGGCGAGGACGACCGGGGCCGCGAGGTCTTCCGGCTCACCCCCTGGGGCGAGGCGGTGCGCGAGGACCAGGCCAAGAGCCTCCGCGACGTGCCCTCGGTGGCGGTCAAGGCGATCACCCTGACACGCAAGGCCACCCACGCCCCAGGCCTCGACTGGGTGGAGGCCGCCCGGCGGGCCGGCCTCGTGGGAAGCGGGGAGCCCACCGCCTCGGGTTACCTTTACGCCCGCCTGGCCGAGCACGTTCGGCGGCTGCCGCACCTTTCCCGCTACGAGCTCATGGTTTTCCACGCCATCCCCGCCCGGGGGATGAGCGAGGAGGAGCTCTTCGAGGCGCTCTCGGCCAAGCTGGGCCCTGAGCGGATTCGCTGGGCGCTCGAGAAGCTTGAGGCCCGCCACCTCGTCGAGCGGCTACCCGATGGCAACCTGGTTGAGACCGAAGCCGGCGAACTCCTGGACCGGGCGCTTTCGGGCGTGCCCGAGGGCTTTGGCAACCCGGTCAACCCGCTGGTGGTGCGGCTTCTAAGGGCGTTGAGGCAGGCCGGCACCCTCTACGTTAAGGAAAAGCGGGTGCGGGTGCTGCCCCGGAACTTGGAGCGGGCCATCCGGCTCTCCGGGCTTTCCCGGGAGGCTTGGGAGAACGCGATGGAGGCCGCCCGGGTGGCCGGGTTCGTGGGCAAAAACGCGGTCAACGAGGCCGGGCTTTTGCTCCTCGAGGTCGCCGAGCGGATGAACCCCGGCGAGGAGGTCCGCGGCCTGGTTGAGGTCGTAGGCTAGGGAGGGGGTGGGGCATGGCCCTGGAAGAACTGCGCAGGCTGGCCGAGTCGGGCGACTTTGAGGCCCTGGCGCGGGCGTTGGTGGATCGCTTCCCCCAGGGGTTGGTGGGGGAGCGGGAGGCGCTGGTGACCTTCCTGGTCAACCGGGTGGGGCTTTCCCACGGCGACGCGGTGAAGCTCGCCGACGCCCTGGAAGCCACCGGCTACGCCCACCACCTCCCGGGCGAGCGGCCGCGGTGGGTCTTCACCTCCCGGCCGGTGAGCCTCCGGGCCTTGATGCGCATGCTCGACCAGGAGTACGCCGAGTTCGTCGGGGAGGGCGACGAGGACCCCCGCGAGGAGGCGCTTCGTTTCATCGCTTCCCGCCTGGAGGTCGATCGCAAGGTGGCGGAGGAGATCCTCGAGGGGCTAGCCGCGGCCGGTTACGCCAGCCTGGGCTACAGCCCCGAGGCCGGGCGCGACCGCTACCTTTTCGAGTTCCCAGAGATCTTCGCGATGACCTACCGCATCTAGCCGCCCATTGCCCTTTCCATGGCCTCCCGCCAGCGGCGGTAGGCGGCGGTTAGCCCCGGGTTCGCCCGGGGCTCGAAGGTTTCGCCGATCTCCTCGGCGAGGCCGGACGGCTTTCCAGCGGCCAGGTAAGCGAGGCCGCGGGCGGTGGCCTCGAGCACCGGGGGGCGCTCCACCGGGAGGCCGGTGAGGTCGGCGATCCGCTGGGCCATGCCGTCGAGCCGGGCCAGCCCGCCGGTGAGGCGGATCCGACGGGGCGGCGGGAGCACCTCGGCCATGGCCTCGAGGTTGGCCTGGAGCAGGAAGACCACGCTCTCCACCACCGCCACCGCCCGGAGGGCGGGGCCGCCCTCCCCCAGGAACCGGCTCGGGAAACCGGGCACCCAGAAGGGGGATCCCAGCC
>WFNN01000120.1 GCA_015488545.1 Thermaceae bacterium
GGGTGGTGGAGTTCCTGCCGCTCGGGGCGGGGGGGCTCCTGCGGCTTAAGGATCCTGAAAAGGACGAGGTCCGCGAGGTCTACCTGGTCCCCGAAGGGGCCGAGCTGAAGGCCGGCGAGGGGGAGCTGGTCGAGGCCGGGGACACGCTCTTTGTCCTCAAGGGCGAGCTCCGGCTACCCCCCGGGGTCGAGGTCACCGAGCTGGAGGTCGAGCCCGAGGACGGGGTTATTCACCTCTCGATGACGGTGGTCTGGAAGCGCGAGGCCACCTACGAGGTCGACCCCCACATGCACGTCCTGGTGGCCGAAGGGGCCCGGGTAGAAAAGGGCCAGAAGCTGGTGGGGGCCATCGATCCCGAGGAGGAGATCTACGCCGAGGCCGAGGGCATCGTGCACCTTCACGAGCCGGCCTCGATCGTGGTCATGAAGGCCCGGGTCTACCCCTACGAGGACGACGTCGAGGTGACGAACGGCGACCGGGTCGCCCCCGGCGACGTCCTCGCCGACGGTGGCCGGGTCAAGAGCGAGATCTACGGTCGGGTCGAGGTGGATCTCGTCCGCCAGGTGGTTCGGGTCATCGAGTCTTACGACATCGACGCCCGCATGGGGGCGGAGGCGATTCAGGTGCTCCTTAGGGAGCTCGACCTCGACGCGCTGGAAGCCGAGCTCGAGGCCGAGATGCAAAGCCCCTCCCGGGCCAAACGGGCCCGGGCGCGGAAGCGCCTGGAGGTGGTGCGGGCCTTCAAGGACTCGGGGAACCGGCCGGAGTGGATGGTGCTTGAGGTGGTGCCGGTGCTGCCCCCCGACCTCCGGCCCATGGTCCAGGTGGACGGCGGCCGGTTCGCCACCAGCGACCTGAACGACCTTTACCGCCGGCTCATCAACCGCAACAACCGGCTTAAAAAGCTCCTGGCCCAGGGCGCGCCGGAGATGATCATCCGGAACGAAAAACGCATGCTCCAGGAGGCGGTCGACGCCCTCATCGACAACGGTCGCCGGGGCAGCCCGGTTACCAACCCGGGTTCCGACCGACCGCTTCGCTCGCTCACCGACATCCTCTCGGGTAAGCAGGGCCGGTTCCGCCAGAACCTCCTGGGCAAGCGGGTGGACTACTCCGGCCGCTCGGTGATCGTGGTGGGTCCCCAGCTCAAGATGCACCAGACCGGCTTGCCCAAGCAGATGGCGCTGGAGCTTTTCAAGCCCTATCTCCTCAAAAAGATGGAGGAGAAGGGCATCGCCGCCAACATTAAGGCGGCCCGGCGGATGCTGGAGCGCTCCCGCGACATCAAGGACGAGGTCTGGGACGCGCTGGAGGAGGTCATCCATGGCAAGGTGGTGCTTTTGAACCGGGCCCCCACCCTCCACCGCCTGGGGATCCAGGCCTTCCACCCGGTGCTGGTGGAAGGCAACTCGATCCAGCTCCACCCCCTGGTCTGCGAGGCCTTCAACGCCGACTTCGATGGCGACCAGATGGCGGTCCACCTGCCGCTTTCTCTGGCTGCCCAGGCGGAAAGCCGGATCCAGATGCTCTCGTCCCATAACTTGCTCTCGCCGGCTTCCGGCGAGCCCATCGCCAAACCCAGCCGGGACATCATCCTGGGCCTTTACTACATCACCCAGGTCCGGCGGGAGAAGAAGGGGGCGGGGCGGAGCTTCGAGACCCCGGAGGCGGCGCTTCTTGCCCTGGAAGAGGGCGAGATCGCCCTGAACGCCCCCATCACCGTGGCCGGGGAGGCCACCACCGCTGGTCGGCTCAAATACGTCTTTGCCAGCATCGACGAGGCCCTGCACGCGGTGGAGCAGGGGATCATCGACCTGCAGGACCAGGTGACGATCCGGGTGGGGGATGCGCTGAAACCCACCACCCCGGGCCGGGCGCTCTTTTTGCGGACGCTGGAAGAGGCCTTGGCCGAGACCGGTGCCAGTTTGCCTGAGGACCTGGTCGACTGGGACCGCCCCCAGGAAAAGAACTCCCTCAAGGAGCTCGTCTACCGCGCCTACCTGGCGCTGGGGATCGAGCGCACCGCGGTGCTCCTCGATACCCTCAAGCAGGCCGGCTTCTACTACTCGACGGTCTCGGGGATCACCATCGGAATCGACGATGTGGTTATCCCCGAGGAGAAGGAGACCATCCTCGCCGAGGCCGACCAGGCGGTGGACCGGATCGAGCGGGCTTACCGCCTGGGCTTCCTTTCCGAGAACGAGCGGAAGAGCCAGATCGTGGCCGTCTGGACCGACGCCACCGACCGGATTACCCAGGCGGTATTCAAAAACTTCGAGGAGAACTACCCCTTCAACCCGCTTTACGTCATGGCCCAGTCGGGGGCCCGGGGCAACCCCACCCAGATCCGCCAGCTGGCCGGGATGCGGGGTCTCATGGCCAAACCGTCGGGCGAGGTCATCGAGGTGCCGGTGCGGGCCAACTTCCGCGAGGGGCTCACCGTGCTGGAGTACTTCATCTCCACCCACGGGGCTCGGAAGGGTGGGGCCGACACCGCCCTTCGCACCGCCGACTCCGGCTACCTGACCCGGAAGCTGGTCGACGTCACCCACGAGGTCATCGTTCGCGAGGCCGATTGCGGCACCACCGACTTCATCGAGGTGCCCCTCTTCGTGCGCGACGAGGTCAGCGGAGCGAAGCGGCTGCGGCCGGGCTCCGACCTTGAGCAGGGGCTCTACGGCCGTACCGTGGCCCGCGACTTCACCGCCGCCGGTAAGGCCTTCAAGGAGGGCGAGCTGATCCAGCTCGACGACGTCAAGCGGATCATCGAGGCGGCCAAGGCCGGCGAGTTGGAGGCGGTGCCGGTCTACTCCCCGCTCACCTGCCGTACCCACTACGGGGTCTGCCAGAAGTGCTACGGCATGGACCTCTCGATGGTTCGGCCGGTTTCCATCGGTGAGTCGGTGGGGGTGGTGGCCGCCGAGTCGATCGGCGAGCCCGGCACCCAGCTGACCATGCGGACCTTCCACACCGGGGGTGTGGCGGGCGTCGACATTACCCTGGGTCTGCCCCGGGTGATCGAGCTCTTCGAGGCCCGCAAGCCCAAGCAGAAGGCGGTGATCAGCGAGATCGACGGCACCGTGCGCGTTGCCGAAGAGGACGATAAGATTATCGTCACCGTCGAGGGCGACGGCTTCCGCAAGGACTACAAGCTGGATAGGAACGCTCGGTTGGCGGTACGGGAGGGGCAGTACGTCGAGGCCGGCACCCCCCTGACCCGCGGGGCGGTCGACCCCCACCAGCTCCTCGACGCCAAGGGGCCGGAGGCGGTGCAGCGCTACCTGGTCGACGAGATTCAGCGGGTCTACCGGGCTCAAGGGGTAAAGCTCCACGACAAACACATCGAGATCGTGGTGCGGCAGATGCTCAAGTACGTGGAGATCACCGACCCCGGAGACTCGCGGTACCTCGAGGGCCAGGTCCTGGAGCGCTGGGACGTCGAGGCGGAAAACGAGCGGCTGATGCGCGAGGGCAAGCAGCCGGTCTCCTGGAAGCCGGTGCTCATGGGGGTCACCAAGAGCGCGCTTTCGACCCGCTCCTGGCTCAGCGCGGCCAGCTTCCAGCACACCACCCACGTCCTTACCGAGGCCAGCATTCAGGGCAAGGTCGACGAGCTCATCGGGCTCAAGGAGAACGTGATTCTGGGCAAGCTGATCCCGGCCGGCACCGGTACCGACTACGTCCGCCATACCCAGGTGGTGGACAAGCGGACCCTCGAGCAGGTCCAGGCCGCGCGCCGCGAGGCCGAAGCCGCGATCGAGGCCCCCGGGCGCGAGGAACGGCCGGGCCTCTGAGCCGGGCCCCGGTTTCTGGTAAGCTGGGGGGGGTCGGATGAAGGCGGTGTGGCTGGAGGGGGAACCCGACGCGCTGCTGGCGCTGGCGAGGCGGTACCCCTACCCCTACTGGCTGCTTGCCGCTGAGGAGGGTGGTCACGCCCTCTTCGTTTACGCCGCCGGCGAGGACCTGCTCGCCGAGGCCCGGGCCCAAGGGGCCCGGGCCTTCGTGCTACGGGAGGAAGGATGCGGGAAGAGATCCAGCTCGTCCCGGTAGGGGAGGCCGAGCTCTACGTCGAGGATGTGGGGCCGCTCGACGCCCCCACCTTGGTGGTGGTGCACGGCGGGCCCGGGGGTTCTTCTTACCCCGTGCGGGCGCTACTGGGCGAGGAGCTCGCCGATTACCGGGTCATCTACGTGGACCAGCGGGGTACGGGGCGGAGCCCCCGGCTTCCCGAAGACCCGCGTCTGTTCACCGTCGATGCCCTGGTGGGGGACCTCGAGGACCTTCGCCACGCCCTCGGGGTTGAGCGCTGGACCCTCCTGGCCCAGGGCTTCGGGGCGGTGGTGGCGCTGGAGTACGCCCGCCGGTGCGGGGCTGCGGTGGACGGGCTGGTGCTGGTGGGGCCCTGGGTTCACTTCCCGTGGTTGGTGAAAAAGCTCTGGCAGGAATGGGCCGGCGGGGAACCCCCCGAAGACCCCGAGGAGGCGATCGCCGAGCTCTTTGCCCAGGCCGAGCCCAAGGAGATCTTTGATCGGCTGATGTTCCCCACCACCCACGGCCGGATGCAGTACGAGTGGGTCCAGGACGGGGCCCTGCTCGGGCCCGACGATACCGCAATGCGGCTTTTCGCCTACAACGGGCTCTGGCGGTTCGACTACACCCCCTACCTGCTCGAACTTGGCCGCCGACCCTACGTCATTGTGGGCGACGCCGACGGTACCAGCTACCCTGAACAGGCCGAGGCGGTGGTCGACCTCGCCGGCGGCGAGATGCGGGTGATCGCGGGAGCGGGTCACCACCCCTGGATCGACGCCCCTGAGGCCTTCACCGCCGAGCTCTACCGGGCCCTGGACGCGATCTACGCGTATAGCGAGGGCTCATAACCCGCCGGTAGAATCGCTTCCATGAGCCCCTCGGACCTGAATCTCTTCGCCGCCTTCGTGGGAGGCATGGCGTCCTTCCTGCTGCCCTGTGTGCTGCCGCTGGTGCCGACCTACCTCCTCTACCTCTCCGGGGAAAAGGGGCGTCCCTTTACCAACGCGGTCTTCTTCGTGTTGGGGTTTTCGGTGGTCTTCGTGCTGCTCTTCGGGCTCCCCACCACCCTGCTCGGCAACTGGCTCTACAGCGAGAAGGAGCTCCTCGCCCGGGTGGGCGGGGTGCTCTTTCTGCTTTTTGGGCTCTACATGCTAGGGGTGCGGATTCCGCTCCCCTTCCTCTCCGGCGCCGGGGGGGCGGTGGCGCGGTACCAGGGGGATCCCTCGAGGCCGCTCGGGGCTTTCCTCTTGGGCCTGGTCCTGGCGCTCGGCTGGACCCCTTGCATCGGGCCGGTGCTCACCCTGATCCTGGCCATGGTCTTTAACCAGGGCGGCTACCTGGGGCTCGTTTACATCGTCGCCTACACCGTGGGGTTGGCGGTGCCCTTCCTCCTGGTGGCCCTCTTCACCGACCGTGCGGTGGCCTTTATCCGGCGAAACGCCCGGGTCGCCCGCTACGTGGAGTACGCCTCGGGGGCGTTTCTGGTTCTGGTGGGCGTGCTGATGATGACCGGCCTCTGGGCCCAGGCCAGCCATTACCTGGCCCGTTTCGGGGTCTAGCATGGCGGCCGGGCCGCTGCTTGAGCTCGCCGGTGTTTGGAAGCGCTTCGGGCGGGAGTGGGTACTCCGGGACGTGAACCTTTCCCTATGGCCCGGGGAGGTGGTGGCCCTGCTCGGTCCCAACGGGGTGGGGAAGACCACCTTGCTGCGAGTGGCGGCAACCCTGACCCGCCCGCAGCGGGGCACGGTCCGGCTTTTTGGCCGACCGGCAGGGCGGCTGGAGGCCGAGCGGGGCTGGCTGGTTTACGTGGCCAACCCCCCCGCCTTCTACCGCCACTTCACCGGGCTCGAAAACCTCCGTTACGGCCTTGCCCTCATGGAACGTCCCCGGCCTGAGCGCGAGCTCCGAGCGGCTCTAGAGGCCTTGGGCCTGCCTCCGGAAAAACCGGTCGCTGCCTACTCTTCGGGGATGCGAAAAAGGCTGGCGCTGGCCCGCGCCCGCCTGCTCGCCCCCCGGCTCCTATTGCTCGACGAGCCCGAAACCGCCCTCGACGAGGGGGGGCGGGCCGCCCTTATGGACCTCATCGCCGAGGTCCGCAGCCGGGGGGCGGTACTCCTCGCGACCCACGACCGCGCCTTCGCCGAGCGGGCGGCCGGGCGGGAGGTGGTGATGGGGTGAGGCGTATCGTGACCCTGGCCCTCCGGGACCTCCGGCTGGAGCTGCGGGGCCGGGCTGGGCTCTTCGCCGCCCTCTTCTTCCTCGGGGTGGTCCTTTTGATTCTTGGCTTTGCCCTGGGCCCGGAGAAGGACGACCTCCGGCGCGCCGCCCCCGGGGTGCTCTGGGTGGCGCTGGCCTTCGCCGGCAGCTTGCTGGCCGGCCGGGCCTGGGCGGTGGAGGTGGAGAACGACACCCTTGACGACCTCCTCCTCACCCCGGGGAGCCGGGAGTGGATCTACTGGGGCAAGTTTCTCTTCCTGTGGCTTTTGCTCTTCGCCGTCGCCCTTCTGCTCCTGGTGTTGGTGGCGGGGATGTTCTACCTGCCGCTTGAGCAAGCGCCCGGGCTCCTCCTTACCCTTTTCCTCGGGGCCACCGGCTACGCGGCCGTGGCCACCTTTTATGCCGGCCTGGTGGCTCGCCTGGCCACCGCCCAGCTGATCCTGCCGATCCTGGTCTTTTCGGTGGTGGTGCCGGTCATCCTGGCGGCGGTGCGAGCGACCCTCGGTCTGGTCGAAGGGGTGCCCCTCGGCGAGGTCGCCGCCTGGTGGAAGCTGCTCGCTGCCTTCGACCTGATCTACCTCACCGCTTCCAGCCTGCTCTTTCCCTTTGTGGTCGAGGGGTAGGCTCCCTCCTAGGGGGTGAAGGCCTGGCGTTGGTCGGGCCTCGGCGGTCGCTTCGGTCGGGCGCCGCTTTATTAATTGGAAGGTATTCCCCAAAAACGCCGTGACTTTTCATCAACCCTAAAGGGCAGGTGCTAGGCTGGGAGCGCATGGAAACTGCCCGTACCCGCCTCGATCCCGTGACCGTGGGTCTTCTGGCCCTGGGTTTCGCGGTTCTTTTGATCGGTTTCTACCTTGCCCTGGTGGCCCCTCCCGACCAGCAGCAGGGCTACCTGGTACGGATCCTCTACCTGCACGTGGCCGCTGCCTGGACCGGTTACCTGGCCTTCGTCGTTGCCGGGATCTACGCGCTTTTCTACCTCTTTACCAACCGGCCGGCCTACGACCGGGTGAGCGCCGCCAGCGCCGAGATCGGGCTCTGGCTTTCGCTGCTTATGGTGCTCGGCGGGATGATGTGGGCCCGCCCCACCTGGGGGGTGTACTGGGTATGGGAGCCCCGGCTCACCTCGGTGGCGGTAATGATTGCCGTCTACGTGGGTTATTTCCTGGTCCGGCAGGCGATTGAGGACCCCGAGATGCGGGCCAAGGCGGCGGCGGCGGTGGCCATTCTCGGGGTGATCAACATCCCTATCACCTACATGTCGGTCTACTGGTGGCGCTCGATTCACCAAACCGCCAGCATCGACATCATCAACCGCAAGGTGCACATGGCCCCGGCGATGCTCGAGGCCCTGCTCGTCAACCTTCTGGCCTTCACCCTGATCTACCTCGGGTTTGTTCGTTTGAAGGGCTACCTGGCCGCCCGACAGGCGCTAAAGGAGGGGTTCGATGGGTAATCAGGTCTTCGTCCTGGTCGTCTACCTGGCCACCTACGCCTTCCTCTTCGGCTACCTCGCCTACCTGCTTCTGCGGCTTCGGAGGGAGGGATGAGGCTCAAGTACTGGATCGGCCTTCTATTGATCGCGGGGGCGGTGGGCTACCTGATCTGGGGTGGCCTGGGGAAGAGCCTGGTGTACTTCATCACCCCCAGCGAGTACTTCCAGGACCCGGCCAAATACGCCGGGAAACGGATTCGCCTGGGGGGCATCGTCAAGGCCGGTACGATCCGCTACGACCCCAAGACCCTGAAGCTGGAGTTCGTCCTCACCGATGGGGTGACCGAGGTGCCTGTGCACCACCGGGGCACGCCCCCGGCGCTTTTCAAGGAGCGCCAGGGGGTGGTGGTCGAGGGGAAGTTCCGGGGGAAGGTCTTTTACGGCGATAACCTCCTGGTCAAGCACTCGGAGACCTACCAGCCCCCCAAGGAGGGCTACACCCCGGAAGAGGTGCGGAAGCTGATCCGGGAGGCCAAGTGACCCCGGGGCTTTTGGGCAACCTGGCGCTGGCCTTCGGGTTCGTTTTTACCGCGCTGGGGCTTTCGCTTTCCGCTTTCGCTTGGTGGGCCAAGGACGGCCGGTACGTCGAGGCCGCCAGACGGGCCGCCCTGCTATCGCTTTTGGCGGCGCTCCTCGCCTTTGGGGCGCTGGAGTGGGCCCTTCTAACCGACGATTTTTCCATCATCTACACGGTAAAGAACCACTCGACCAAGAGCCCCCTCTGGGTTAAGTTCGCCACCCTTTGGGCTGCGCTCGAGGGTTCAATCCTGCTGTGGGCCACCTTCCAGGCCCTTTACACCTTCATCGCCGCCCGCCGGATGCGGGATTACTGGATGGCGCCGGCCGCGCTCGGAACCCTTTTTGGCATCCAGCTTTTCTTCTTCGGGGTGATGCTCTTTGTGGCCAACCCCTTCACCCCGGTGCCCAAC
>WFNN01000121.1 GCA_015488545.1 Thermaceae bacterium
GGTACGGGTTTCCGCGAGCAGCTCGTGGGCCCGTTCCACGCAATCGGAGCAGATGTAAACCTCCCCGATCGGGGCCTCAAAGAGCCGCTCCACCTCGGGGTATCCCCGACCGCAAAAGCTGCAGGTGGCCTTACTCCGTTTCGCCACGGGTCACCACCCGATCCACCAGCCCATAGGCCTTGGCCTCCTCGGCGCTCATCCAGTAATCCCGATCGGTATCCTTGGCCACCTGTTCCAGGGGACGGCCGGTGTGCTCGGCCAGGATACGGTTCAGCTTGTCCCGCATCTTCAGGATCTGTTCCGCCCGGATCGCGATATCGGTGGCCTGCCCCTGGGCCCCGCCCCATGGCTGGTGGATCATCACCCGCGAGTTGGGCAGGGCGTACCGGCGACCGGGCTCACCGGCGGCCAGGATCACCGCCGCCATGCTGGCCGCGAGACCCACCACGATGGTCGAGACCGGCGCTCGCACGTACCGCATGGTGTCGTAAATGGCCAAGCCGGCGTCGATCTCGCCCCCGGGGGAGTTGATGTAGAGCTTGATCTCGGCCTTGGGGTTTTGGGCCTCCAGGAAGAGCATCTGGGCCACCACGGTGTTGGCCACCTGGGCATCGATCGGCACCCCAAGGAAGATGATGCGATCCTTTAGGAGCCGCGAGTAGATGTCGTACACCCGCTCGCCGCGGCTGGTCTGCTCGATTACGTAGGGAACCACCATCGCCATCCATTCTACGGTCCCGGCGGGGACCGCCTGTGCCCCAAGCGGCTATTTCAGGCCGCCAGCTCCGCAAGCGCGGTTTCCAGGGCCTTGTCGTGCAGGCGACGGACGTAGAGGCGCCTAAGCCCCTCCTCCCCCACCGCCCGCTCGAAGTCGCCGGTCTTCAGGCCGTAGCGCTGCGCCATCCGGTCGAGGTAGGCCCGCCACTCGTCCTCGTCGAGCTTGATCCCGAGCTCTTCGGTGAGCTTCTCCAGGGCCAGACCCCGGCGGACCCGGCGCTCGGCCCCCTGCCGGACATCGGCCTTGAGCTCATCGAGGCGGCCCTCGGCCTCGAGCTGCTTGAGGTAATCCTCGAGGGGAATCCCCCGCTTGGCCAGGTCATCGGCGATCTCGCCCCAGATCGCCCGTTCTTCGGCCTCGACGAGCGCCGGGGGCAGCTCGGCCTTTAGCCCCTCGGCAAGCTTCTCTAAAAGCTCGGTCTTCCGGGCCTCCTGGGCCTCCGCTTCGGCCCGGCGGCGGAGCTCCTCGGCGATCTTTTCCCGGGCCTCCCCCAGGCTTTCGTAGCCCAGGGTCTTGGCGAACTCGTCGTCGAGCGGGGGCAGGCGAACCTCCCGAACCTCCTTGATGCGGACCCGGGCGGTCTTCCCCTGTGGCTTGCCCTCCTGGTCGAAGAGGGGGAGCTCGACCTCCTCGCCGGCGCGGCGCCCGAGCAGGGCTTTTTGCACCTCGGGGTAGGCTTCGGCCAGCGCGATCACCACCTCCGAGCCGTCCTCGGGGACCACCACCAACTGGTCGGCTTCGCGGGCCTCGCGGTCCACCGCCTCGACCTCGGCGTAGCGCTTTTGGAGATCGGCCAGCGCCGCCTCCACCGCTTGGTCGTCGATCGCGGGAGCGGTGGCCTCGAGTGTAAAGGCCCGCCAGTCGGGCAGCTCAACCTCGGGGTAGTTCTCGATCTCAGCTTCGAAAACGAAGGGCTCGCCAAGCACCGGCTGCCCCTCGACCCGCCGAACCGCCACCGGATCGAGCCCCAGCTCGCGGATCGCTTCCGGCAGGTGGCGATCGAGGAGTTCCTCCCGGACCTCGGCCAATAGGGCCTCGCGGCCGATGCGGGCCTCGAGTACCCGGTCGGGCACCCGGCCCGGGCGGAACCCGGGCACCTTGGCCCGCTTGCGGTAGGCCTCGAGCAGCAGTCGGTAGGCCCCCTCGACCTCCTCGGCCGGCACCTCGCCGCGGATCTTCACGCGGTAACCTTCACGCTCAACGATCTCTGGCATGTTCACCTCGGAGGAATCGGGCGGCCCGGACCCTGGTGCGAGGAGCGGGACTTGAACCCGCACGGGATGAACCCACCAGATCCTAAGTCTGGCGCGTCTACCAGTTCCGCCATCCTCGCCCGGCGGCCGGACCGCCCGCCTCTTTAAGGCTACCACCCCCGAGGGGGTGGCAGGATCTGGGGTGAGCGATGGGACTTGAACCCATGACCCCCGGTTCCACAGACCGGTGCTCTAACCAGCTGAGCTACGCTCACCGCGCAGCATTGCCTATTCTAGGCGAGGCGGGGTTTTCCGTCAACGCAAAGGCGGTGCGTGTACCTTGTGGGCATGCGGAGGCTATGGCCGTTGCTCCTTTTGGCTCTGCCCGTTCTCGGGCAGGGTATCCCCCTCACCACCACCGCCCGCGAGGCCCTGCTCGAGGCCCTCACCGGCCCCGCCGGGGCTTACCAGAGCTACGCCTTCTACGCCCGGGTGCTGGCGGTCCACGGTCCCGTCGAGCCCTACCGCCACTTCCTGGAGGGCGAGCGGGCCAAGGCCAACCGGTTAATGGCGCTTCTCGCCGCCTACGGGGTAAGCTTCCCCAGCAAAAACCCCTACCTGGGGGGCACCGCGGTTCCCAGAGAGCTCGACGCCACCGCCCGGCTCGCGCTCCGCCTGGAGGTCAAAAGCCTTTACCTGGAAAAACGCTTAGCCCGGCTGCTCGCTGGCTACCATGACCTGAAAACCAGCTTTGCCCGGTTCAAGATCGCCGACCACGCCCAGGCGGGCCTGCTCCGGCAAGCGGTGGCCGTCGGTGGCCGGCTTCCGCTCGCCGACCTCGCCGCCCGGGCCCTGGGTCTCGGCCCCGCCTGCGTCTACGCCTTCGGTCCCGGGCTTTGCCCCTAGCGCTGGCAGCGCGGGCAGTAGTGGGCGCTCCGGCCCTGGATGACGGTCCGGCGGATGGGGGTGCCGCAGACCGGGCAGGGCTCGCCGGCGCGGCCATAGACCGAGAGCTGAACCTGAAAGTAGCCGATGGTCCCGTCCACCCGGCGGTAACTTCGGTCCCTTAGGGTTGATCCCCCGGCCGCGATCGCTTCCTCCAGCACCGCCCTAACCCCTTCCACCAGGGCCCCGGCCTCGCGGCGGGTTACCCGGTGGCCCCGCCGGGTGGGGCGTACCCGGGCGCGGAAGAGGGCTTCGTCGCCGTATATGTTGCCCACCCCGGCGACTACCGTCTGGTCCAGCAGCACCGCCTTAACCGGACGGCGGGTGGCCCGGAGCCGGGCAAAAAGGTAATCCGGCGAGAACGCCGGGTCAAAGGGCTCGGGCCCCAGGCGGAGGAGCAGGGGCACCTCGCGGTAGTCGCCCGCCGGCACCACCCAAAACCGCCCGAGCCGCCGGGGATCGTGGTAGTAGAGGGCAACGCCCTCCAGCTCGAGGACCACCCGGGTGTGGGCAGTGGGCCCCAGGCGAAAGCCACCGGACATGCCCAGGTGGACGACCAGCTCGAACCCCCCGGAGAGGGCGAAGAGAAGGAACTTGCCGCGCCGCCGGATCGCCTCCACCCGCCGACCCGCTGCCAGCTCGGTGCCGCGGTAGCGGGCCGGGTCCCGGTGGTGCAGGGCCTGAACCCGCCGGCCGACCACCAGGGGGATGAGGGCCCGGCGGGTGACCTCGACCTCGGGCAGTTCGGGCATGCTAGGCCCAAGCCTCCAGCCGAACCCGCCCCTCGTATAGGGCGCGTCCCACGATGGCGGCGTCTACCCCCAGTTCCGAAAGGAGGCGAAGGTCGGCCTCTGAACCCACCCCGCCCCCGGCGATCAGGTACCCCGGCCAAGCCTCGCGCATCGCGGCCACCGGCGACCGGTCCATTCCCTTTAGGGTGCCGTCCCGCCGGACGTCGGTGTAGATCAAGGTGCGCACCCCCTCCCGCCAGAGCCGGCGGGCAAGCTCGGGGGCCTCAAGGTCGGTGCCCTCCTGCCAGCCGGCCACCACCACCCGAAGCCCTCGGGCGTCGACGCTCACCGTCACCCGTTCGGGCCCCAGCTCGGCCAGCAGGGACCGGAGCACCTCGGGAGCCCGCACCGCCACCGTGCCCACCACCACCCGGTCGGCCCCCAGATCCACGAGTTCGCGGGCCGCTGCCAGGCTTCGAACCCCACCCCCAACCTCAAAAGGAACCGCGAGCTCCCTGGCCATGCGAGCAAGGACCGCCCGGTTATTTCCCCGCCCGGTGGCGGCGTCGAGGTCCACGAGGTGGAGGTAGCGGGCGCCTTTCTCCTGCCAATGAAGGGCGGCCTCGAGGGGGTCTTCGAAGTAGACCGTCGCCCGGTCGGGGTCGCCCTCGTAAAGCCGCACCGCCCGCCCCCCCTGGATGTCGACCGCGGGAATCACCAGCACGGCCCTTAGTTTAAGGCGACGGTTGAACTTTACGATGCAAAGTAATTGGTGGTAGGCTAATCGTATGAAAGGGTTGAAGAAGGTGATCCTCGTGGCCGGGCTCCTTGCCCTCCTCCCCGCTTCCGCTGGCGGGTTCTTCGCGGTCGGCTACCAGAGCGCGGGGGGCCTCGAGCTCGGGGGCGGAGGGTTTGGCGTCTACAAGCGGTTCTACTTTGGTGGCGAGGGCTACGGGGGCCTCGCCGGCTACGGCTATGGCGTCGGCTTCGTGGGCTATCGGGCCTACGCGGCCCCGGTCGACGACCTCCAGATCGCCGTCGTCCCCCGGCTTGGCCTTGGCGGCGGCGGGGGCCAGGGCTGGGGCGGCTTTCTGGTCGAGCCTGGGGTCTGGGTCCTGGCCGAGAAGGACCGGGGCTTTTTGGGCCTTTTCCTCGCCTACCAGTACGCCCCCGGCCACCAGGGGGTGCTTCTCCGCCTCACCTTCGGGGGTGGGCGGTGAGCCGAGAGGAGGCGAAAAACCTCCTCTATGCCGCCCGCGAGGGCGCGGCCCTGGCGAGCCGGGCGCTCGATCCCTTCCTGGCCCGACTCCTGGCCGTCTGGGGGACGGTTTACGCCCTCGGCTACGGTCTCTTTCCCGACTCGGGCGGGGCCTGGGCGCTACTCGTCGTGGCCGGGTTCGCGCTCTCCTTTTACCTGGGAGGCCAGGAAGCACGCCACCTCCGCACCGGAGCCGGGCGAAAGCTCGCCCTCCTCTGGAGCGCCTTCGGGCTCGACCTCTTCGCCCTCATGCTGGCTGGCGGAGGGCTCGGGAGCGGACGCTCCCTCGCCATCAACCTGCTTGTCGCCCTGGCCTGGATGGGCTCGGGGGTCGTGCTGGAGCGAGGGGGGATTCTCCTCGCCGGGGCGCTTTTTGCCCTGGCCAACGCCCTATTTTTCGCGCTCTTTCCCGCCCTCTACTTCCCACTGCTCGCCGGAGCCGGGCTCCTCGCCCTTTCGTTCGGGCTCTTCTGGGGGATCCGTGGCCTTCGATGAGCTCATCCACCAGCCCACCCGCCTCAGGCTCGTGGCCTACCTGGCCCGGCTCGGTCCCGACGCCCGGGTCGAGTTCAAGAAGCTCAAGCGCGACCTTGGCCTCACCGAGGGCAACCTCTCGCGGCACCTCACGAAGCTCGAAGAAGCCGGCTACCTGCGGGTGGAAAAGGGCTTCGTGGGGCGGAGGCCGCGGACATGGGTGGGGCTCACCGGCAAGGGGCGGGACGCCTTTTTGGCCCACGTCAAAGAACTGGAGCGGCTGGTGAAGGGGGAAGGGACATGAACGCGATCGCCGAGGTCCAAGGCATAAAAAAGACTTATGGAAAAACCCAGGCCCTCGCCGGGGTGAGCCTTGCGGTCGAGGCCGGCAAAGTCCTTGCCCTCCTCGGCCCTAACGGGGCCGGGAAAACCACCCTGGTCAAGATCCTGGTCGGCCTTTTGCCCCCGGACGGGGGCTCGGCCCGCCTGTTCGGCGAGGATCCCCGCCGCCCCGCTGCCCGTCGCCGGCTGGGCCTGACCCCGCAGGAGACCGGATTCCCCCCCACCTTGCGGGTACGGGAGGTGGTCGAGCTGGTCCGGGCCCATTACCCGGAACCCGAAAACCCTCGCACGCTGCTCACCCGATTCGGCCTTTGGAACCTCAAGGATCGGCTCACCGCCCGGCTTTCCGGTGGCGAGAGGCGCCGGCTGACGATCGCGCTGGCCTTCGCCGGTCGACCCAAGCTCGCGGTCCTCGACGAGCCCACCACCGGACTCGACGTCGAGAGTCGGCGGGGCCTTTGGCAGGCGATCCGTCGGTTTGCCGAGGCAGGGGGCAGCGTCCTGCTCACCACCCACTACCTCGAGGAGGCCGAAGCCCTGGCCGACCGGGTGGCGATCCTTCACCGGGGACGGCTGCTGGCGCTGGGCACGGTGGCGGAGATCCGGGACCAGGTGGGGCTGAAGCGGGTGGCCTTCGAGGCCGAAACGGTGCCCGACCTCCCGGGGGTCGTCCGGGTCGAGCGATCCGGTCCCCGGGTGACCCTCTTCACCGCCGACGCCGATCGGCTGGTCCGGGAACTGGTGCGCCGCGGGGTCCCGTTTCGCAACCTGGAGGTCAGTCCGGTGCGCTTGGAAGAGGCCTTCCTCCTCCTCACCGGGGAGACCGGGCGATGAGGGCCTTTTTCGCCCACCTAAGGGCGGAGCTCATTGGGCTCCTTCGGGTGCCCGGCTTTCTCATCCCCACCCTGGTCTTTCCCTCGATGTTCTTCCTGATCTTCGCGGCCCCCTACCTCAAAACCTGGCCCGCCGCCAACCAGACCACCGCCAGCTTCATGACCTTTGCGGTCTTTACGGTGGTTTTCTTCCAGTTCGGGGTGGCGGTGGCCCAGGAGCGGGAAAACCCTTGGTACGCGTACTTGCGGGCGCTGCCGCTCGCCCCCTGGGTCCGGCCGGCGGCGCTGGTAATCACCGGTCTACTCTTTGCCCTCCTGGCAGCGGCGGTGGTCGGCGGGGTGGCCGCGGCCACGACCCCGATCCAACCCGAACGGGCCGCGCCCCTGGCCCTCTTCGCCGCCCTCCTCATGGGCGCGATCCCGATGGGGCTCTTCGGGGTGGCGCTGGCGTTGTTGCTATCGCCCCGGGCGGCACTCCCGGTCGCCAACCTCGTGTACCTGCCGCTTTCCTTCCTGGGCGGGCTCTGGATGCCGCCCGAGGTGCTGCCGGGGTGGGCCCAGAGGCTCTCGCTCTACACCCCCACCCGCCACTGGGGGGAGCTGGTCTGGGCCTCCGCCGGGGGCAACCCCTGGCCGCTTCGTTCGGCCCTCGTCCTCCTCGCCTACACCCTTGCCTTCGCCCTGGTCGCGGCCTGGGCCTGGCGCCGGGGGCGGGCCTAAAGAATGCGCTTGCCAAGCAGGCTGGCGGCGAGTTCGACCAGGATCCGGGCGGTGCGGTTTTCCCGGTCGAGGATGGGGTTGACCTCGACCAGATCGAGGCTGGTTACCAGACCGGCCTCGGAAAGCAGCTCCATTAGCAGGTGGGCCTCCCGGTAGGAAAGGCCGCCCGGTACCGGGGTGCCGACCCCGGGAGCGAGCTCGGGGTCAAGAACGTCGGCGTCGAGCGAAAGGTGAACCCGGGGGTAGCCGGAAAACCGCCGGATCAGCGCCTCGGCGATGGCCGCGATACCCATTCGGTCCACCTCGGTCATGGTGTAGACCGTGACCCCCTGCGCCTTGAGCAGCTCCCGTTCCCCGGGGTCCACCGAGCGTACCCCCACGAGGGCCACGTCCTCGGGCCGGAGCCGGGGACCGCCGCCCACTCCCACCAGCCGTGGGTCGCCGAGCCCTAAAAGCGCCGCCAGGGGCATGCCGTGAACGTTGCCCGAGGGGCTGGTCTCTGGGGTATTGAAGTCGGCGTGGGCGTCGACCCAGATCACTCCCACGCGGCCGCCCCGGGCGGCCCCGGGGACCGAGCCCGCCGCCAGCGAGTGGTCGCCACCGAGCACCAGCGGGAAGACCTCCTCGTCCAGGGTGACGAGCCGCCGGTACAGGCGCTGGCAGACCGCCGCGATCTCGTCCAGGTGGTAGGG
>WFNN01000122.1 GCA_015488545.1 Thermaceae bacterium
CCTTATAGGTGCTGGTGATCTCGGTGATCAGCCCGGAGGCGGGGTCGTACCGGATCGCGTGCTTGGTGACACCGTCTTGGTCCTGGATCACGATCCCGATCTGACCCGGGGCCCCCAGCGCCTGGACCCCGGGCGGGGGATTTCGAACGAACGCCGCCGCCGCCTTCGGTTGCACGAAGAAGGGTCCCGAGGCGCCGTCGTAGAGCACCCCGGCTTGGACGCTTAGGGTGGGGCCGGCGTCGGTCTGGGAGAGGAGGAAGGCGAGCCCGTACGCCTGGGTCGCGGTCGCCCGGGTGACCAGGTAGGCACTTCCCATCCGGCCGATGCCGTCGGTGTAGACGACCAGGAGCCCGGGCTGCATCCAGGTGGGACGGGGGTAGGCCGCCCCGGCCCGGGGCAGGAGGCCGCTGGCCTGAACCAGGGCAAGCCCGGTCCGAAGGCAGGAGCCGAAGGAACTTTTTCATGTCACGCTTAGGCCACCCCCGCTTCCCGGGGCGGGATGCCCTGGTTCAAGGGAGCCTCTGGAGGCGGATGGCTGGCTCGGCCCCTTTAGACCTTAGGATGAGCTCGCGGAGTTCGCCGTCTTCCCGGTAGCGCCCTTCCAGGTAGGGCCAGTCGCCGAACCCAAAGGTGAAGCTTCCCGCTTCCCATTGCCAGGTCATCTCCTGGAAGGCCCAGGCGAAACCTTGCGGGAGGCTCGGGTTCAGGTAGTGGGGGCCGAAGGCCCCGGCGCCATAAAGCGTGGCGCTCGCCCGTTCGTCGCCCAGGAGGTCGTAGCGCTCGACCCGGTAGCGGGCAAGCCCTCCTTCGATGCCCTGAAAGGTGACCGCAAGGTGAAAGTCGTGGGCTTTGATGTAGAGCCGGCTTGGGTATTGGAGCCGGAAGATCACGCTTTTCTTTGCCACCGGAGGTAGGGGTAGGTTGAGCCGTGGGGCCGAGGCGAGGGCCACCGCGCGGCTTGGTGGGGGGAGTCGGTCCTTGGGTAGGGCGAAAAAGAGCGCCAGCTCGCTTCCCAGCGCGGTAATGAGGGCGTGGTCCTCCTGGATCCAGGCCAGCATGAAGGCTTCTCCGAAAAGGGGATCCCGCTTGCCGAAGAAGGGGTCTTTGAGGAGGTAGGCGAGGGCTTCTCCGCTTCGGCCTAGGGGAGGGCGTTTCCCCTCGCAAGCGAGGCCGATGCGATCGAGCGGCGGGGGAAGCTCGGGGAGCCGGGGGCACGGCCGGACGACCGCGGCCTCGCCGAGGCTTTTGGGGAGTTCGCCCTTTCCCTCGATCCGGGCCCGGACCAGGTGGACCCGCGGGGGACCGGGGTAGGGCTCGGGGTGGCCCGGACGCAGGACCCGGTACTTCGCGATCACGGCATCGAGCCGAACCCCGACGGGCACCGCGGGGTTCTCGCCGTTCTTTTGTCCGAGCACGACCACCCACTCCCAGGGGGAGCCGGGGTTTTCAGCGTGGATCAGGGTGAGCCAGCGCTGGGCCTGGCCTGCCGGGTCCGCCGCCACCGCCACCGACCCCACCGCGAGACCCTGCAGGGGAAACTCGGGTTTCATGGCAAGGGAGGGGATAAGAAGCAGGAGGAGAAGAAGGCCGCGTTTCATTGGGCGAGCTCCCCAATCATCTTGCCCAGGGTTCCGTAGGATTGTTCGACGTAGAGCAAGAGCCCGCTTTGGGGATGGAATTCCTGCACGGCCAGGGGAACCTGGCCAAGCAGCGTTTGGACGAGGACGCCGCCGTGGGGACCGGCGCCGGCCGCTTGGGAGACAAGCGAGAGTTTCGAGATGCGGTAAACCGTGCCTCGGGTGAGGAAAGTGGGGTGCAGGTAGTGGGGCCCGCCGGCGGGCACCCCGAAGGCGGCGCGCGGCATCGGGAAGCCCTGGGCGGTGACGACCAGCTGGTAGCGGGCGATCCGCCCGGAGACGCCCATCGGGGTCACGCGCATTTCGCCGAACGGGACCTTCATCCCCGGGCTCCCTCCGAAGCCGGGGACGGCGGTGTAAATGCGGTAGGTGTGGGCCTCCCTTGCCGCCGGGGGAAAGCCGGGCAGGGCGAGCACGGGGCTATAGTCGTAGCCCTGGTAGCGGAAGTCGGCTGCGGTGGAGCCTTTCGGGGTCTTGACCATGGCTGTCACCTGTTGGACGAGGCCCGAGTTCGGGTCGAAGCGAAGGGCGAAACCCGACTTGCCGCCTTGGCCTTGCTCCTCCACCGCGAGGATGCCGGGGCCGACGGTGATCTTCACCCCGGCCTTGGCGGCTTGGGCTGCCGTCTTTTGGTAGGAGGCGGCGGCCTCGGGGTTTACGTAGAAGTACCCCGCGCCGTTTTGGATGAGGGGCACGACCTGCTGCTGGAGGATTGCGCTCCCGTCGGGGAAGCGCATCAGGGTGATCTCCAGGCCGTAGGCGTCGGTGGCGGTGACGTCGGTGACCAGGTAGGCCTTGGTCATCATCCCCCCGATGTCCCGGTAGATCATCACCAGGCCCGGGCGGATCCATTTGGGAAGCGGGTACGACTGGGGGAGCCGGGGCAGGGGGAGTCCCGCGCCTTGCCCTTGCGGCATGGGAGCCCCCATGCCCCCGGGAGGCGCGGGTACCGGCATCCCCTGCCCGGGGACGCCGGGGGGCATCTGGGCGAGCACGGGGAGCACGAGGAAGAGAAGGCTTGCGGCTAAGCGTTTCATCGTCACCTCCTTAGCGGGCCTTGAGCCGGTAGGGGTCGCCCACCTTCCCCTCCAGGGCCTTGAGCAGTCCACTTGCGTCGTAGTGGAGGGTGACGACCGGCTGGCCGCGGAAGCGGGCGACGAGGGCGAAGCCGCCGGCCTCGGGGGTGGCCTCGAGGACGAAGGGGGGATCGTCGAGGGCCAGGATCCGCCCTTTGAGCTCGGGGCTCGCCGAGAAGGGGGAGAGGTTATCGGCGACGAGGAAGCTCTCGCCCGCGCCCATCATGCCCCAAAGGTCCCACTCGCCCTCGCCGCGGTAGACGCCAGGGGCGACGGGCTCGAGCACCAGCTTTGCCCGCATCGTTTCGTCGAATTCCTTTTCGGCAAAGCGGAGGATGGCGGGAAGCTTGGGTCCTTGGGTCGGGAGCGCAATCTGGGTCTGGCTTAGGGTCTCGATCACCGTCATCGTCCGGTCGGTAGGGCCACCCACCTGGTAATAAAGGAGGCGTTCGACGCGGCCAGTCTTCGGATCGAAGCGGATCTCAAGCCCCGAGGAGGGATTGGCCCCGGCGACCCGACCGGTTTCGACCTTAAAGCCCGCTTTCCTTAAAGCCTCGGCGTTTTCGGTGTTCACGTAGTGGAGTGCAAGGACCGCGGGCAGGGCCACGTAGGTGTCGAGCCCGGGCTCGAGAACGAAGCTGATCCCGGCGGCGGTGCCCGAGGCGTTCTTGCTGACGATCACCACCGCGTGGTAGCGCTCTTGCGTTTCCTGCCAAGGTGCGTTGGGGCCGCTTCGGGTCTGGTCGATCATCGTCACCCGCTTGACGAGCACGGTGCCCGCCTGGAGCGAGGCCGGGAGCTTCGCGTTCACCCTGGCGAAGCGGTCCAAGGGGTCCTCGTCGGCGGGGAGGGTGGCGGGCAGCTTGGGCAGGGGCGTGGCCGGTCCTGCCGCCGTGCTACCGGGGGGCAGGTGTGCGGGGCTCCCGCCC
>WFNN01000123.1 GCA_015488545.1 Thermaceae bacterium
TGTCTGGCCGGGTTCACTTGGCAAGCTGCGCCCGGTGGCCGGCGGCCCTTCGGCGTAGGGGTGGCGCGCGCGGGGTGGGGTCGGTGACGTCTCGGGCGGGGCTTTCCTGGGTGGTTCGGGCGCTCCTGCGGGGTTGGGAGCTGGGCTCGCCGGCCTTCACCAAACCTTCAAGGGACCTCCCTCCTTCCTTCGGGCCTCGGGCCCCAAACTTAAGCCAGCCCGAGAGGGCGATGGACGAGAAGGAGGAGATGAAGATGAAAAGGAACACGGTGAAAAAGGCGCTTCTTCTGGTGGTGGTGGGTTTGCTCGGAGTTCTGGGGCTGGCCCTTGCCGAGCGGCCGGCGAGCACGCTCAGCCCGGAGGCTAAAGCGGCGATCCTCGAGGCCCTAACAGGCCCCGAAGGGGAGTACGCGGCCTACGCGGCGTACACAGCGGTCATCGAGAAATACGGCGAGGTGGAGCCCTACACCCGGATCCGCCAGGCCGAGGCGCGGCACATCGAGGCCCTAAAGCGCCTCCTCGACCGCTACGGCGTGGACTACCCTGAGGAAAACCCCTACCTGGGCAAGGTGGAGGCGCCGGCGAGCCTTGAGGACGCCGCCCGCGCTTGGGCCGAGGGCGAGGTAAAGAACGTGGCCATGTACGATCGCCTGATCGCCGCCGTGGCCGACTACCCGGACGCGGTGAGGGTTTTCGAGCACCTGCGGCAGGCTTCGGAGGCGATGCACCTTCCCGCCTTCCGGGCGGCGGCGGAGAATGGCGGTACCCTGACCCTCGCGCAGATGCAGGCGCTGGGCCAGAGCCACAAGGGGCACGGAAAGGGTGGTTGCCAGGGCCCCATGGGGGACCGGCAGGGTAAAGGCCCCGGTTACCGGCACGGTTCGGAAACGCACTAAGGCCGGATCCGTTACCTCGGGGGGCGAGCGTGCTCGCCCCCCGAACGCTACCGGGTGCGGGTTACCTTCTTGAGGTTTCGCGGGCGGTCGGGGTCCTTCCCCCGGGCCAGCGCCAGCCGGGCGACGTTGGGGTAGAAGGCCTGGGCGAGGACGAGGGGCGTGGCGTAGGGGTGCGGTGCCCGGGGGACGGCCAGGATCTCCCCCGGCCCGGTCTCGGCCCCGCCCAAAGAAGGGCGGCCCCCTTCTCGGAAAGCCCGGCGGCCACCGCCCGGACGCCCTCGAGCGCGGCATCCTCGGGGGCGAGCACCAGCACCGGAAAGCCCGGCGCGAGGAGGGCCACCGGCCCGTGGAGGAACTCGGCGGCGGAGAATCCCTCGGCGAAGAGCTCGGCGGTTTCCTTGAGTTTGAGCGCGGCCTCGAGTGCGATGGCGTAGGCCGGTCCCCGGGAGAGAACGAAAGCGTGTTCCGCGTCGGCGAGGGCTTCCACGAAACGCGGCCACTCGGCGCGGGCGGCCCGGTCGAGGGCTTCGGGCAGGCGGGCAAGGGCGTCGGATAGCTCTTGCCCGCCGCGCCAGTGGGCGACGAGCTGGAGAAAAGCGGCGAGCTCGGCGAGGAAGGTTTTTGTGGCGGCCACCGCTTGCTCACGGCCGGCGTGGAGGGGAAGGACCACCTCGGCTTCGGCGGCCAGCGGAGAAGTGGGGTCGTTGGTGAAGGCGACGGTTAGCGCCCCCAGGCTACGGGCCCGGCGGGCGGCGGCGGTGAGGTCGGGGCTTTTGCCCGACTGGCTGAAAAGAAGGGCGAGGGCCCCCGAAAGCGAGAGGGGCGCCTGGTAGAGGCTTGCTAGGCTCGGGGGGAGGGACCCGGCAAAGACCCCGACGGCGAGCCCGAGCAGGTACTGGGCGTACGTGGCGGCGTGGTCCGAGCTGCCCCGGGCGCCGGTAAGGGCGAAGGCGGGGGGCTTCCTTGCCAGGAAGCGGCCGAGGTCCCGCGCCTCGGGGGCGTTCTCCTTCAGGAGGCGCTCGATCACTGCCGGGGCCTCGAGGGCCTCCACCAGCATCCTAGGGGTGGACCCGTTCGCCTTCGACATAGACCTCCTCCACCTCGAGCTCTTCGGAGAGCACCACGATGTCGGCGAGCCGGCCGGGGGCCAGCGTTCCCCGGTCCGTAAGGCCCAGGTAGGCGGCGGGGAGCCGGGAAAGCCTTGCCGAGGCCTCGGCGAGGTCGAGCCCCCAGGCCACCAGGTTTTTTAGGGCCCGGTCCATGGTGAGTGTGCTGCCGGCCAGGGTGCCGTCCGGTAGAAAGACCCCCTCCCCCCGCTTTTCCACCCGGTGGCGGCCGAGCGGGTAGCCTCCATCCGGCATCCCCGCCGCCGCCACCGCGTCGGTCACCACGTAGGCGCCGGGGACGTTTTTGAGAAGGAGCCTTACCGCTGCCGGGGCTACGTGGAGCCCATCGGCGACCACCTCGGCGAACCGAGCGAAAAGCAGCCCCGCGGCCACCACCCCTGGGGAACGGTGGTGGAGGCCGGTCATGGCGTTAAAGAAGTGGGTGAACCCGCTGGCCCCGGCCTCGAGGGCCGCCTGCGCGTCCTCGAAGGTGCCAGCGGTGTGGCCGAGCTGGACCCGCACCCCCTGCTCGGTGAGGAACCGCACCGCCGCGAGGGCCCCCTCGACCTCGGGGGCGAGGGTGACCACCCGCACCCGGCCGGCTGCGAGCAAGCGGCGGGCCTCCTCGAGGTCGGCGGGGCGGGCAAAGGGGGGTTGGGCCCCGAGCCGACCTGGGCTGACCCAGGGGCCCTCGAGGTGGGCCCCCAGCACCCGGGCCTCTCCCGGCCCGCGGGCTTTCCGCGCCGCTTCGATCCCGGCGAGCGCCCGGGCCAAGTCGTCCTCGGGGGCGGTGACCGTGGTCGCGAGCAACGCGGTGGTACCGTGCCGGGCGTGGAAGCGGGCGAGCGCTCGCACCGCCCGCTCCCCCTCCATGGCGTCGGCGCCACCCCCGCCGTGGACGTGGAGGTCGATGAACCCGGGCAGAAGGTAGCGAAGGGGAGCGGGACCGGGCCGGAAACCCTCGATGCGTTCGCCGAAGATAAGCTGGCCGGGGCGGAGCCCCTCGGGGGTGAGCACGTGGCCGGTAAGCTCCATTAGATCCCCTCCCCGCTGGGCAGGAGCACCTTGCCGGCCACCGCTGCCCGGCGGGCCCCGGTCGCCCGCGGCAGGACATTCGGCAGCCCCAGCCACCGGAGGTAGCCGAGCACCGCGAAGGCCAGCGCCTCGCGCACGCTGGGGTCGAGGCCGGTGGCCTCCCCGAAAGCCCGCACCGGCACCGGCAACATCTCCCGGAGGTGGGCCATGAGCACCCGGTTTTTGGCACCGCCCCCGGCAACCCAGACCTCGTCGAGCCCGAGCGGCGCGACGAAACGGAGGAGCGCCCCGGCCACGCTTTCGGCTACGAACCGGGTGACGGTGGCGATAAGGTCGGTGCCGGCCAGGGTCCCGGCGCCCGGCAGCCGGTCGAGCCGCCAGACCTCGCGGCCGGTGGACTTGGGCGGCGGCCGGCGGAAGTAGGGGTCGGCGAGCCAGAACGCCACCTGGGAGGCGAAGACGCGGCCCGCCTGGGCGAGTTCGCCCCCCTCATCCATCCGCTGGCCAAGGCGTTCGGCGGCCTCGTCGATGAGCGCGTTGCCGGGCCCGGTATCGAAGGCCACCACCCCCTCGGGGTCGCGTCCGGGGAGGTAGGTGACGTTGGCGATACCCCCGATGTTTAAAATCGCCCGCCGGACCCCGTCCTCTCCGAAGAGCAAGAGGTCGGGGTAGGGGACGAGCGGCGCCCCCTCGCCGCCGGCGGCCAGGTCCGAGGGCCGCAGGTCGGCGACCACCGGAACACCCAGGGCCTCGGCCAGGTAGGCGGCCTCGCCGATCTGCAGGGTGGCCCGGGGCGGGTCGTGCCAGACGGTCTGACCCGAAAGCACCGCGAGCTCCGCCTGCAAGCCGTCGGCGGCCTCGGCGAAAAACCGCCCCAGGTCGTGGTGGAGCCGGGCCAACCCGGCGACGTCGGTCTGGCCCCGTTGGGCAGCGCGAACGCGCCGGCGAAGCTCCTCGGGGAAGGGGCGGTGGCGGTGTTCGAGGACCCGGTAGCGGAGGTCCGGCGGGCGGCCCTTCAGGTCCGCCAGCACCAAGTCCACCCCGTCGGCGCTGGTGCCGCTCATGAGCCCGAGCACCCGCATCTACTGACCCCTGAGCTCGGCCACGAAGTCGTAGCGGTCGCCCCGGTAGTGGGAGCGGGTGAACTCCAGGGGGGTGCCATCCTCGAGGTAGGAGACCCGCTCGATGTAGAGCGCCGGGGCCCCCGGCGGCTGGCCAAGCACGCTCGCCTCGCGTTCGGGGAGCGCCACCGCCCGAAGCCGCTGTAGCGCCCGGGAGGGCACGTGCCCCCGCCGCCGAAGGGCCGCGTAAAGCGAGTCGCCGACCGACTGCGGTTCGGGAAGGAAGCGGGCCGGCACCACCGCCCGCTCCACCGCCATGGGGGTGCCGTCGGCGGTGCGGACCCGCACCAGCCGAACCACCGGGGCCCCCGGAGGGAGCGAGAGGGCCAGGGCCTCGAGCGGGGTGGCGGTGCCCTTTTCCCGCTTCAACCACCGCGAGCCTGGCTCCATCCCGCGTGCCCGCATGTCCTGCGAGAAGCCGGTGAGGACCGAAAGGGGTTGCTCGACCCGGCGGGCCACGTAGGTGCCCGAGCCCTGCCGGCGGACCAAAAGCCCCCCGGCGACCAGCTCATCCAGCGCCCTGCGAACGGTCAGCCGGGAGACCCCCAGCGCCTCGGCGAGGGCGCGTTCGGAAGGGAGCGCCTCGCCGGGGGTGAGGCGCCCGCTTTGAATCTGTTCCTCGATGGCCGCCTTGAGCTGGAGGTAGAGGGGGGTAGGGGCCTCGGGGTCCAGCTTGAATGCCGCCGCCTTCACGCCCGAAGTATACCATCCCCATACCACTCGGTTGCCACTCGAGGCCCCCCGCGGTATACTCCGCCCAGATGCTGGAAAGGGCCCGCGCGCTCCTGGAAGAGGCGGTGGCCGCCGGGGCCATCCCCGGGGCGGTGCTAGGGGCGGTGCGGGCGGGCGGGGAGCGCGAGGTGGTGGCGGTGGGCCGGATGGCCCTCGTTCCCCAGTCCGAACCCGCGCGCGCGGACGCCTACTACGACCTCGCGAGCCTGACCAAGGTGCTCTTCACCGTGCGGGAGATCCTGCGGGCGGCCGAGGCGGGAAAGCTTGACCTTGACGATCCCCTGAGGCGGCACCTTCCCGAGGCCGCCTGGTTGCAACCGGAGCCGAACTTCGCGGGCAAAACCCTCCGCGAACTCCTCACCCACACCGCCGGCCTGCCCGCCTGGGCCCCGCTTTACACCTGGGGCGCGGGGGAGGAACTCAAGGCCCGGGTGCTGCAGGAGCCCTGGCCGATAGGGGCGCCGGTCTACTCCGACCTCGGCTACATCCTGCTTGGGATCGTGCTCGAGCGGGTTTGGGGGAAACCCCTTACCGGCTTCGACCTGCCCCTGGGCCTCACCTGGGCCCCGCCGCCGGAAGGGACTGCCCCCACCGAGCGCTGCCCCTGGCGGGGGCGGGTCCTAAGGGGCGAGGTCCACGACGAGAACGCCTACGCCTTGGGCGGGGCCGCCGGGCACGCGGGGCTCTTCGGCACCGCGGACGGCGTCCTCGACCAGCTGGAAGCGATCCTTGAGGGGAGCTGGCTTTCGGCCGCCGCGCTCGCCGAGATGGCCCGACCCCATACCGCGGAGCGCGCCCTTGGCTGGAGCCGGCGGCACCCCGGTTGGTCGGGGGGTGCCCTCGCGAGCCCTTCCGCCCTCGGCCACACCGGTTTCACCGGCACCGGTGCCTGGCTGGACCCCGAGCGCGGGGTGGGTTGGGTGCTGCTTTCCAACCGGGTGCACCCCACCCGGCACCGCGAGAACGCCCTGCTTTGGCTTCGCCCCCGGGTGGGCAACGCGATTTTGGCGGAGGTGACGTGAGCACCGAGGACGTGAGCCCTCGCTACCGCGAGCTCGACATTTGGGGGGATCTCGAGGTCCTCGAGGCCCTCCTCGAGCGCCAGTTCGTGGCCCTGGCGGCGGTTCGGGCGGCGGTGCCCGCCCTAGCCGAGGCCGCTCGCCGGGCCGCGAGCCGGCTCGCGGAGGGTGGCGCGCTGGCATACGCCGGGGCGGGCACCGCCGGGCGCCTGGCGGTCCTCGACGGGGCCGAGCTCCCCCCCACTTTCGGGTGGCCCGAGGACCGCCTCCGGCTCTTCCTCGCCGGTGGGGAGGCGGCCATGACCCGGGCGGTGGAGGCGGCCGAGGAC
>WFNN01000124.1 GCA_015488545.1 Thermaceae bacterium
GACCCCCACCGCCCGGAAGCCGGCCACCCGCACCCGGAGCGTCCGCCCGGCGGTGATCCCCAGCGAAACCGGCCCCCGCTCGGTGTGCCCCCAGGCCTGGTAGACCCGCCCCGGGGGCGGGGGCGCGGCCAGCACCAGCACCGCTTCGCCCTTCCCGGTCAACACCACCCGCCCCAGAAACCGCCCGTCGGCGGCCCGAAGGGTTTCGACCCGGGTGCCCGGGCGGGCCAAGAGGGCCAGGACCTCGGCCGCGGCACGGGCCTGGCGGTAGACGGGCAGGGAAAGCCCAAGGAGGAAAGCGGCGGCCAGGGCGGCGGCCAGCCAAAGGAGGGGACGCCGCCTTGAGCGGGGGGCGGGGGCCTCGAGGGCCAGCGGGAGCGCGTAGTAGGCCTCCCGGAGCGCCCGTGCCTCGGCCCGGCAGACCGGGCACGCCTCCAAGTGGGCCTCCACCCGGGCGAGTTCCTCGCCCTCGAGGAGGTCCATGGCGTAATCGGGGAGGAGTTCCTTCGGGTGCTTCACGGTCCCCCCAGGTACTTGCGGAGCTTAATAAGCGCCCGGCGGAGCTTGCTCTTGGCGGTTCCGAGGGGCAGGCCGAAGCGCTCGGCCAGCTCGCGGTGGGAAAAGCCCTGGTAGAAGGCGGCCTCGAGCAGCCGCCGCTCCAGGGGATCCAGCCGGTCGAGCGCCCGCCGCACCCGCACCCGGTCCTCCAGCGGCGGGGGGTCGGCGGTGGCCGCCGCCGGCAGGCTCTGGACGTCGGGCTCCAGCCGCCGCGGCCGGGCCCGCCGCGCCCGGAGGCGGGAGAGCGCCAGGTTCCGGGCGATGGCCCGGGCGAAGGTGGCGGCCCGGGCCCTTCCGGGGTCGAAGCCGGGCGCCGCCGCCCTCAGCTTTAAGAGCGCGTCGTGGAACACCTCCTCGGCCTCCTCGGGGGTGCCGAGCATGCGCTCCAGCATCGGCCAAAGCAGCGGCCGGAGCTCGCGGTAAAGGGCGGCAAAGGCCTCCTCCGACCCCCCGGCCAGGCGGCTGAGCAGCTCCTCGAGCACCCCTTCTAAGCTACGCCTCCGGTGCCGCCTCGGATGCCTCCTCGCGGCTGGTTTCCCGCAGGATGGCCCGAACCCGCTCGCCGGGTATGGTCTCCTTTTCGAGGAGCTCGGCGGCGATCCGGTGCATGGCCGCGGCGTGGGCCTCGAGGACCCGCTTGGTACGCGCGTAGGCCTCGTCGAGGATCTTGCGGATATCCTCGTCGACCAGCCGGGCGGTCTCCTCCGAAAAGTCCTTGCGCCGGGCCAGCTCCTCGCCCAAAAAGACCGGACCGGTATGCGAACCCCAGGCGATGTTCTTGAAGTGGTCCCCCATACCCCAGTCGAGGACCATCCTTTTCGCCAGCTCGGTGGCCCGCTTGAAGTCGTTCTCGGCCCCGGTAGTGACGGTGCCGGTAAAGAGCTCCTCGGCCGCCCGCCCCCCCATCAAAACGCTGAGCTCGTCCATCAGATGATCGATCGAGATCAACACCCGCTCCTCGGGCTTGGGCACGGTAACCCCCAGCGCCATGCCCCGGGGGACGATCGAGACCTTGGTCACCGGGTCTGCGTTGGGGAGCACCTCACTGGCCACCGCGTGGCCGGCCTCGTGGTAGGCCACCGCCCGCCGCTCCTTTTCGGAGAGCTTGAGGGCGCCTCGCTCCAGCCCCAGGGTGATCTTGTCCAGGGCCTTCAGGAAGTGGTCTTGGGCGATCCGGGCGGCGCCTTCCCGGGCGGCGATCAGCGCCGCCTCGTTGGCCAGGTTCTTAAGGTCCGCCCCGGAGAACCCCGGCGTCACCCGAGCCAGCTCGTCGAGGTCGACATCGGGGGCGAGCGGCTTGTTCCGGACGTGGACCTTGAGGATCTCCTTGCGCTCCTCCAGGCTGGGCAGACCCACCACCACCTGGCGATCGAACCGGCCGGGGCGGAGCAGGGCCGGGTCCAGAATGTCGGGGCGGTTGGTGGCGGCCAGCACGATCACGTTAGTGTCCTTCTCGAAGCCGTCCATCTCCGAGAGGATCTGGTTTAGGGTCTGCTCCCGTTCGTCGTGGCCGCCACCGATACCGGCGCCCCGCTTGCGGCCGATCGAGTCAAGCTCGTCGATGAAAATGATCGAAGGGGCGTGCTTGCGGGCGTCCTCGAAGAGGGTCCGGACCCGGGAAGCCCCCACCCCCACGAACATCTCCATGAACTCGCTGGCCGACACCGAGAAGAAGGGCACCCCGGCCTCGCCGGCCACCGCCCGGGCGAGGAGGGTTTTGCCGGTCCCCGGGGGGCCTACGAGGAGCACACCGCGGGGAATCTCGGCGCCGAGTTTCCGGTACTTTTCGGGGTTTTTGAGGAACTCGACGACCTCCCGGAGCTCGGCCTTGGCCTCCTTGTGGCCGGCGACGTCGGCGAAGGTGGTGGCCACCCGCCGCTCGGTGCCGTACATCCGGGCCCGCGACTGGCCGAACTGGGTGACCTGCCCGACCCCGCCCTGGTTCCGCATGAAGAAGAACCAGAAGAAGACGATTAAAAGCAGGGTGGGCCCCAGGTAGATGAGGAGCTGGGGCCAGATCGAGGGACTTTGGGTCTGGATCACCACCCCGTGGGCCTCGAGGAAGCCAAGCAGCCCCTTGTCGCCCACCTGGGGCGGGGGCAGGTCAACCACGAACCGTTTGGCCGCGGTGGTTCCGGTGGCGGTGGGCAGCCGCTCGGGGGCCTTCAGGTAGCCGGTGATCCGGGTGTCGCTGATCACTACCCGCGCCACCTTGTCCTCGGCAACCAGGGTCTTGAACTCGGTATAGCTGATCTTCGGGGCAGCCCCCGGCGAGAGCTGCAAAAAGACCCAGTAGCCGAGCAAGAGGGCGAGCAGGGGAATCCATGGGTTGATGCGTTGCGCCAAAAGTCTCCCTCCGTGGCACATCCTACACGGCCAGCGGCTTGTCGAGGGTAAGTTCGGGCGGGTAATCTGGCAAGGTCGATGGAACGGGTCGAGGCGCTGCTTGCCCAGGGAAACTACCGGGAGGCCTTCGAAGCCCTTACCCGGGCCCTGGAGGGCACTTTGGGGCCCGGGCGGGGCCGGGTGGCCCTTCTGCTCGCCGAGTTCTACGCCCTCTACGGCCCCGAGGAGGCCGACAACCTGGCCCAGGCCCTGGCCGAGGCGGTGGCCGCCGACCCCAGCCTCGCCACCCACCCCCGCACCCGCGCCCTAGCCGAGCTCCTCCGGGGGTTCGAGGGGGGGCAGCCAGCGCTCTTCCGCCCGGGGGATCCCCGCGTCGGCTACTTCCTGGCCCAGGCGGCGCTCTGGGCCGGGGAACCCGCGCGCGCCCTCGAGCTTTTAAAGGCGGCCGGCGGGCTCCCCGCCTTCCTGGCCTGGCGGGCCGACCAAATGCGGGGGCACGCCGAGCGCGACCTCGGTCGCCCTGGGGAGGCGTACGCCGCCTACCGCCGGGCGCTCTCGCAGGCCCCGCCGCCCGATCGCCCCCCGCTGGCGCTCGACGCAGCCGAGGCCGCGCTCGAGGCCGACCGCCCCGAGGAAGCCCTGGCCCTCCTGGAGGAAGTCGGCCCCGACCCCGAGGCCCCCGCGCTGGAAGCCAGCTGGCACTACCTCCGGGCCCGGGCCGAGCTGGCGCTCGGCAACCCCACCCGGGCGCTGGAAGCCCTGGCCCTGGCCGAGCAAAAGGAGGCCGAGGCCGGCGACCCCAGCTACGGGGTTCCCCTTTTAAAGGGCCAGGCGCTGATGCAAACCGGGGCCTACGCCGAAGCCCAGGCGGCCTTCCAGGAAGCGCGGCGGCGGGCCCCACCGGAAGAGCGAAGCTACGTCGCCCACGAACTCGGGGTGGCGGCCCTGGAAGCCGGCGACCTCGCCGAAGCCGAGCGGCTTTTAAAGGAGGCCTTCGGCGATCCCGAATACCCCCACCGGGGGGCGGCGGCGGCCGACCTGGCCGAGCTCTACTACCGGCTCGCCGACCTCGAGGCCACCCGAAGCTGGGCCGAGGAGGCCATCCGGCTGGGGCAGGCGGCCTCGGGGGAGCTCTTCTTGGGCCACGTCGCCTACGACCGCATGCAGCTCGACGAAGCCCTAGCCCACTACCGCCGGGCGGCCGAACTGGCCCCCGAAGGCAGCCGCGAGTGGCTGGTGGCCGAGCAGACGATCACCGAGATCCTGGCCCAGCAGGGCTACCCCGAGCCCGAGGAGGTTTTGCGGCGGGCGCAGGCCGCCCTTCGCTACACCCCCCCATCGGACGACTGGGCCAGCGCGCTCGAGCGCTACGCCGAGCGGGCCCGAGCCCTCCTCTCCGGCGGACGAACCCTCAACTAGGGCTTCCCACCCGGTTGGTCAGCACCCCCACGCCCTCGATTCGGGCCTCCACGACGTCGCCCGGGGCCAGCAGCCGGCCGGCCTCGAGGCCGGAACAGCCGGGCAGGGTGCCGCTTGCCATCACCTCGCCGGGCACCAGCCCCTCGCCGAGGGCGGCGTAGGCCACCGCCTCGGGGAGGTCGAAGCGGGGGCCAGTAGCACGGCCCTGGCAAACCCGCTCGCCGTTCACCCGGACCTCGCCCACGAGCGCCTGCCAGCGGGGCAGGACCTCCCCCGCGCTCACCACCTCGAGGCCGATCCCGGTGGCGAAGTTTTTCGCCTTCACCGGGCCGAAACCCGACTGCATCTCGGCGGCCTGGACATCGCGGGCGGAGAAGTCGTTGAGCACGAAAAACCCCCCGATGGCGGCGGCGGCCTCCTCGGGGCTCGGGTTCCGCCCCAGGGGCCGGACGATCACCCACCCGACCTCGAGCTCGAAATCGAGCGCCCGGGTGTAGCCGGGCCAGAAGACCGCCTCGCCCTCGGTGACGAAGGCCAGCGGGTTACCCATGTAGTAGATCGGGCGCCGGTACCAAAGCGGCTTGGGCCGCACCCGGGGGTGGGGACGGCCGGTCAGGCGTTCGTAGAGCAGGACCACCCGGTAGGCCGAGGGCCGAAACCGCCGGAGCCAGCCCTTGGTGGCCCCGACCACGTGGGCCTCAAAGAGCATGAAGTCGCGAAAGCTCACCGGGTCGAAGGGTAAAAGCGGCACGTTCTCGAAGGGGGCGGGTTCCTCCGCCCGCCCGATCGCCTCGACCACCCGGGCTTCCAGCTCGGCCCCCCTGGCCAGAAGGCGAACCAGGTCGAAGGCGGCCTCCCCGAGCCGGTCGGCGAAGGGCGCAAGCGGCCACCAGCGTCCCTCCCAGTGGGCGGCCACGCTCACCCGGCCGTCGGTCAGGCGCACCCGCCGAAACCGCATCACTCCTCCAATATCGCCACCACCCGGGCAGGCCCGGCGCTGGCCCCGGCGATCTTCAAGGGAAAGGCGGCGACCTTGAAGCCAAAGGGCGGGAGCTCGCCCAGGTTGACGAGCCGCTCGATCTGGGCGTAGGGCAGGTCGGCCTGGTGGGCGGCCCAGAAGATCCCCGGGCGCTTTCCCTTGAGGGCGGCCTCGGCCTCGAGGTCGAGGGGCGCGTCCCAGCTCCAGGCGTCGATGCCCATCACCCGGATGCCCCGTTCGAAGAGCCAGCGGGTGGCCTCGGGGGTCACCCCGGGACCCAATAGGAAGTAGTTCGGGTCGTCGTAGAAGGCGTCCATGCCGGTGCGGACGAGCACGATGTCGAGGGGCTTCAGGCGGTAACCGATCCGATCGAGGGCGGCCTCGATCTCCTCCGCGCCGATCGCCTGCCCCCGCTCGCGCCCGGTAAAGTCGAGCACCACCCCGTCTGCAAAGAACCATTCCAGCGGCAACCGGTCCACGGTGGCCGCGTCCTCCCCCCGAATCCTCGAGTTGTAGTGGTAGGGGGCGTCCACGTGGGTGGCGTCGTGGGTGCCGAGCCGGGTGATGGTCTCGGTGGCCCAGCCCTCACCGTCCCTGAGCAGCTCCCTGGGCACGCCGAAGAGCGCCTCGATCTGGGCCGCGCCCTCGGCGTGGTCGTGGTAGACGATCTCGGTCTTAAAAAACTCCGGCGTCCCCTCCGGGCTCGGCCGGATGGGGGCCGAGAGATCGACGATGCGCATCCCTCACCTCCACGAACGGGGCGATTTTATCAATAGGCCAGGGCGAACCCCACCGCACCGCCGAGGCCCTCCGGGAAGCCCAACGTAAACGTCACGTCGGCGATCACGTTGGGAATCACCCGGAACTGCAGGTTCGCCGCCCCCTCGACCGACGGCTGCACCATCGCCGCTCCGCCACCGGCCAGCGGGTAGCAAACCGAAAGCCCCCCGCCCGCGCCCAAGCGGATGCGGTAGGTGGTCCGGATCTCGTAGGGCAGGCCGAACCAGTCGACCACGCCGGAATAGCACACGCCCCCGCCCGAAAGCGAGGCCGCTCCCGAGGCCGAGAGCCGCACGCGCCAGTCGCGGTACTCGAGGTACCCCCCAACGGCGAAGCGAGGGCCGAGGTCGAAACCCAGGCCACCTAGGCCCTGCACGCCCAGGGAACCAACGACCTGGTCCATGCCCAGGGGCGTGTGGAAAACGTGGGTCTGGTTGATCACAACGACCGGGGAGGGGGTCGAGGCCAGGGCCCCAACCCACGGCAGAACGAAGGCGAAAACCGCGGCGATCCCTCGCATAGAACGAGTTTATCCACCCGCCCCCGTTTGCTATGATGGTTCGGCGGGCCCGCGCCCGTAGCTCAGCAGGATAGAGCGAGCGCCTCCTAAGCGCTAGGTCGGAGGTTCGAATCCTCCCGGGCGCACCAGAGCCGAACGCAAGGCTTCCGCCCCCTAGCGGGGGCGGAAAAGCTTTGGGCCGCCGGGCCCGTGCAAATCCCGGGCATCCGGCCAGGCTTTTCAGGGATTCGTGGTTTAAACTTGGGGGCATGTCGGCGATGGGGCTTCTCTTCCTCACGCTCTTCAACAGCATCCTCGGTCTCTCGGTGCTGTTTCCCATCATCGGGCCGCTGGCCCGTGAGCTGGGCCTTAGCGAGTTCCAGACCGGCCTCTTCTCCACCGCCTACGCCTTCATGCAGTTCTTGATGAGCCCCTACTGGGGCCGGAAGAGCGAGCAGGTGGGCAGAAAACCGGTTCTGCTGGTCGGAATCCTGGGCTTTTCGCTCTCGTTTTTCCTCTTCGCCCTCTTCGCCCAGCTTCGCTTTTGGGGCCTGCTCGGGGTAGGGGCCACCTTCGTCCTTTTGCTGCTCGCCCGGCTGCTCGGGGGAACCCTCTCCTCGGCCACCCTGCCCACCGCCCAGGCCTACGTCGCCGACATCACCGGCCGGGCCGACCGCACCGCCGGAATGGCAATCATCGGAGCCGCCTTCGGGCTGGGGGTAATCCTCGGCCCGGGGATCGGCGGCCTGCTGGCCAAGATCCACCTGCTGGCCCCGGTCTACTTCTCGGCGGGGCTGGCGCTCTTGAACGCGCTCTTCGTCTGGATCAAGCTGCCGGAGCCCAAAAAGCACGTCCATTTGGACACCGCCCCGGTGCTGCGCTTCCACGACCCCCGAATTCTCCCCCTGCTGGCCGCCGGGCTGGTGATCAGCCTGGCCTCGGTGGGGATGGAAACCACCGTAGCCTTCTACTTTCAGGACCGGCTGGGGCTATCGGCCACCGCCACCGCGCGAAGCGTGGCCACCGCCCTGGTGGTCTACGGCCTGGCGGCGGTCTTCGTGCAAGGGTTCTTGATCCGCCGCTTCAAGTGGCCCCCGGCGGTGCTGCTCGCCGCCGGGGTGCCGCTCTCGTTCCTCGGCTTCGTGCTCTTCGTGCTGGCCCACGGCTTCGCCATCCTCACCCTGGCCCTGGTGCTCCAAGGCGTGGGGCAGGGGCTTAGCGCCCCCGGGGTCACCGCCGCCCTCTCGCTGGCCGTGGGCGAGCACGAGCAGGGGCTGGTCGCCGGGTTGAACAGCGCCGCCCAGGCGCTCGGCCGGATGCTGGGCCCCCTGGTGGGCACCGGGCTTTACCAGTGGGTGGCCCCGCCGGCGCCCTACGCCGCCAGCGCGGGCCTCCTGGTACTGGCCGGGCTGCTCCTGCTCTCCCCCACCTCCCGCCGGGCGCTCCGCGCTTGACCGGTCCCTTTCGCAGACCCCGGGTAGGCCGCCGACACCCTAGCTCCGGCCTCATCCAAAGGGGGCGAGCGCTCCCACCTCCCTTAGATCCCCGGGTTCGTAAAAACGAGCGGCTTCCCCCACGCCCGTGGGGGAAGCCGCGGTACGCGCTTACTGGACCGTGATCGTTACCTTTTTCGTAGCGCGCTCGTAGGCGTGGTCATCGTAGACCGTAAAAGTTGCGGCGTAGGTCCCCGCCCTTTGGTACGTGTGGGTAACGGAACCGGCGCAGCCGCTTACCGGCACGGGGTTCGACCCGTCGCCAAAATCCAGCTTGCAGGACCAAAACGGTTCATACGTTCCTGATATTCCAAGGTTGAACGTCACCGCCAGCGGTGCTTTTCCGGACTGCGGGCTCGCGGTCAGGGATAACTGCGGCGGCGGTTCCAAAAAGCCGCACCCGGACACGACCAAAACCAAAAGACCGACCAACCAACCTCTGCTTGCTCTTCCTCTTTTCATAACCAATCCCTCCCTGCCTTTTCAATCCTAATTGGGATCGGGCCAGCAAGCCACGGATCCCGGGGGCAGAGCGGACCGGCCTGGCAGGCGCCGGCGCTCTGCCCCCGGGTCTAACCGCTTCCCCCGCCTCGATCCCATCCCTCCGAGCCTGGGCCATAGAAGAGGTCCTAAGTTTAGCAAAGGGGATAACGAAGGCGCCTGTGCTTGACAGCGCCTCGGGTCGCGGGCATCATGGGGTATGCGGCCGAGGCCGCGCTCGGAGGGTTGGCCGAGCGGTTGAAGGCGGCGGTCTTGAAAACCGCTGTGGGCGCACGCCCACCGGGGGTTCGAATCCCTCACCCTCCGCCAAGTCAGCACGGAGAGGTGGCCGAGTGGTCGAAGGCGGCACCCTGCTAAGGTGTTGTGCGGGCAACCCCCGCACCGCGGGTTCGAATCCCGCCCTCTCCGCCAGCGGACGCCCTAAAGGGGCGTCTTTTCTTACCAGTGCTCGAACTTGGTGGAAACCCAGTCCAGGCGGACCCAGCCCCGGGCTTGCTGGAAGCCGAAGTGGATCGTGTAACGGCCCGGCTCCAGCCGCTTTTTCACCACCCCCTGGAAGGCGGACCGGAAAACCTTAGGGGCGGTGAGGCGGCGGCCGTCCTTGCGGGTGATCCAGACCCGCAGGCTTCCCTTGCGGAGCTCGCCCCGCACCTTGACCTTGATGGTGTCGTCGGTGCCCCGCAGGATGAGGTCGTAGGTGTGCTCGCCGGAGTAATCCCAAACGAGAACCGGGAGGAAGGGCGGCAAACCTAAAAACACCCCGTAGGTGGCGGCGTACCAGTACCCTGCCCCAAGAAGCAGCAGGAGAAAAACCACCCTCCGCAGGAAAACGGGCACGCCCTCAGTATAGTAGGGCCATGACCGCCGAGGAGGCCTTTCGCTACCTGCAACGCGGCGCGATCGAGATCGTTCCCGAGGAGGAATTCCGGGCCAAACTTGAGAGCGGCCGGCGGCTTACCGTCAAGCTAGGGGCCGACCCCACCCGCCCGGACCTCCACCTCGGCCACGCGGTCGTGCTGCGAAAAATGCGCCAGTTCCAGGAACTGGGCCACAAGGTGGTCCTGATCATCGGCGACTTCACCGGCATGATCGGCGACCCCTCGGGGAAGAGCAAGACCCGCCCCCCGCTTACCCTCGAGGAAACCCGGGCCAACGCCAAGAGTTACGTGGAGCAGGCAGGCAAGATTCTGATCACCGAGGACGCCGACCGATTCGCCCTGCGCTACAACTCCGAGTGGCTGGAGCCGCTCTCCTTTAAGGACGTCATCTTCATGGCCAGCCAGCTCACCGTGGCCCAGATGCTGGAGCGGGAGGACTTCAAGGCCCGCTACCAGCAGAACGTACCTATCCGGCTCCACGAATTCCTCTACCCCCTGGCCCAGGCCTACGACTCGGTGGCCATCGGCGCCGACGTGGAGATGGGGGGCAGCGACCAGCGGTTCAACCTCCTGGTGGGGCGGGAGATCCAGCGGGCCTACGGGCAACCCCCTCAGGTGGCTTTTTTAATGCCGCTCCTGGTTGGCCTCGACGGCCGGGAGAAGATGTCAAAAAGCCTCGACAACTACATCGGGGTCGCCGAACCCCCCGAGACGATGTTCAAAAAGCTCATGCGGGTGCCGGACGCGGTGCTGCCGGAGTACTTCGAGCTTCTCACCGACCTCGAGGCCGACGAGGTAGCCGCCCTCCAGGAAAAGGGCGGCCCGGTGGGGGCCCACCGCGTGCTGGCCCGCCTGATCACCGGCGCCTACGCCCTGCCGCGGATCCCCGCCCGGATCGACCGGGCCTTCTACGAAGCTCTGGGCTACCGTCTGGAGGCCGCCGGTGGCGACAAAGCCCCGGGGGAGAGCCGCTACCCCGAAGCCACCCGGGCGGTGGCCGAGGCCGAAGCCCGCTACGATCGGGTGGCCCGGGGCGGGATCCCCGAGGACCTGCCCGAGGTCGGGATCCCCGAAGACGCCCTGAAGGAAGGGCGGATCTGGGTGGCCCGTCTCTTCACCCTGGCCGGGCTCACCAAGTCCAACGCCGAGGCCAAGCGGCTCGTCAAGGACCGGGGCCTCAGGATCGACGGGGAGCCGGTCACCGACCCCATGCTCGAGGTCACCCTTGACCGCCCCCGGGTGCTGCAACGAGGAAAGGACCGGTTCGTTCGGGTCCGCTTAACCGTTTCTGAACCCCGCACCGGTTAGCCTGCCCGGCGTGGTTCGGGCCGTGCTCTTCGTCTTTGGCACCGGGGTCACCGCGCTCCACCTAAAGCTCCTGCTGGCCCTTTTAGGCTTCGTGCCCGGGGTCAGCTTCCTCGGCTACCTGTTCTTTCCCGCGCTGGGCGGGCTCCTCGGATTCGGGCTCGCCCGCCACGCCCGAACCCTGGGGCGGAACCGAGCGCTCGCGGTCCTCCTGCTCGCCAACCCCTACAGCTGGCTGGCGGGCACGCTGACCGTTCTCGCCCTGCGCGGCCTCCTTTCCCCCGACGCCATGGGCCTGGGGCCCGCGATCGGGCTCTTCTCCGCTGCCTTTGCCGCCCTCTACCTGCTCTGGCTTTGGGGCATGGGATGGGCGCTGACGAGCCCGGAACGCACCCTAGCCTACGGGGCGGTTACCGGGCTCTTCCTGGCCTGGCTGCCGGAATTCGCCGCTTGGAGCCCGCTTGGGGTCTGGGGGCTGCCGGTGGGCCTGGCCCTCCTCGCGCTAGGGTGGCCCCGTAGTTAGGCCGACCACTCCCGTAGCCCCACCCGCCCCTCGATCGGCCGCAAGGGCACCTCGTGGCCGGTGGCGTAGATCGTCCCGTCCTCGATGGCGAGCCGGAGCCGGGGCAGCGGGTAGCGGGCGGGGCCGAAGACCGCCTTGCCCGCCTGCAAGGGATCGAAGGCGCTGAAATGGCAGGGGCACCCCAGGAAGGGGTGATCGGTGCGGTAGTTGTAGGCGATCGCCCCAGCCTCGGGGTCGGGAACGTAGTTGACCAGGCAACCCTGGTGGGTGCAGATGCGGGAAAGCGCCAGAAAATAGGCCCCGCCCGCGCTCGCCCCGCCGGGTTCGGGTTTTGGCACCCGGATCAGGATGCTCTTGAGCTCCCCCAGCCCGGCGATGGGGTAGGCGAACTCGCGAAAATCCCACACCCGGGCAAGCTCGCCGACCCGGGCGATCGCCACCTTGGGACCGTCCTTCCAGCGGGGCTCGCCCGGGCTCGTCTTGGTGAACTGGATCCGCCAGGCGCGAAGGCCGAACCAGCCAAAAAACCCCCCGGTCGCCGCCAGCGGAACGATCCAGACCAGGTCGCGGCGGGTAAGCTTGGCCATGACCTAAGCCTAGGCCAAAACCATGAGGATTCCCCCGCCGACTTGAGCGTGATATACTCAAGTTGCGATGCGGGTCTACTCGTACCAGCAGGCCAAGGCGCTCGTCCCCGAGCTCGAGCGCACCCTAGCCCAGATGCAAGAGGCGGTGCGGGGGCTTCGCGAGGTTAAGGCCCGGTTGGCCGCGGCAAAACCCGGGACCCCCGAGCACCGGGGGCTCCTGGCCGAGGCCCGCTTTCTCGAGCAAGCCCTCGAGGCCGACCGCGCCTGGCTTGCGGCCCAAGGGGTGGAGCTCCGGGACCTCGAGGAGGGCGTGGTGGACATCCCCTTTAGGAAAGAGGGCGAGCTCGTCTACCTCACCTGGAAACGCGGCGAGCCGGCGCCCGCCCACTGGCACAGCGTCACCGAGGACTTCCGCCGGCTCAAACCGCTTTCCTAAATGCCCAGGTAGGCCCGGCGCACCTCCTCGTTTCGGGCCACCTCGCGGCTGGGCCCTTCGATCTGCACCCGCCCTTCGGCCAAAACGTAGGCGTAGTCGGAAAGCGCGAGGGCAAGATGGACGTTTTGCTCCACCAAAAGGATCGTGAGGCCCTGCTCCTTGAGCTGCTTCAGGGTCCCGAAGAGGCTCTGGGCCAACACCGGGGCCAACCCCAGCGAAAGTTCGTCGATCATTAGCACCCGGGGATCGGCCATCAAACCCCGCCCCACCGCCAGCATCTGCTGTTCGCCGCCGGAAAGGGTTCCGGCCCGCTGAGCGCGGCGTTCCTCCAGGCGGGGGAAGAGCTGGTAGACGCGTTTCAGGTTGGCGGCCAGGTTTTTGCGGGCCCGCGGGGAGTAGGCGCCCATCTCCAGGTTCTCCTCCACCGTCATGTCGGCGAAGAGCTGCCGCCCCTCGGGCACCAGCACCAAACCCATCTGGGCCTTGGTGTGGGGCGAGAGGTGGGTGACGTCCTCACCGTAAAACCGCACCGAACCCTTCCAGGGACGCACGGTCCCCATCACCGCCCGCAGGGTGGTGGTCTTCCCGGCGCCGTTGGCGCCCACCAGGGTGGTCATCCGCCCCTCGGCCACCGAGAGGTCCACCCCCCAGAGCACCTGGACCTCGCCGTAGCCGGCCTCGAGCCCCCGGATCTCCAGCGCCGCACTCATGCTTCCTCCTCCAGGATCTTTTTGGCCATCTCGGGGTCGCCGAGATAGGCCTCGATCACCCGCGGGTCGCTGGCAACCTCTTCCGGCTTGCCCTCGGCCAGCTTCTGCCCGAAGTTCAGCACCACCACCCGATCGGAGAGGCTCATAATCGCCTGCATGATGTGCTCGATCATCAAAATCGAGATCCCCTGCTCCCGGATCCGCCGGATCACCCCCAGCATGCGCTCGACCTCGGCGGGGTTCAGCCCAGCCAACACCTCGTCGAGGAGAAGGAGCTTGGGGCGGGCGGCCAGCGCCCGGGCCACCTCGAGGCGTTTTTTCAGGGCCAGGTTCAGCTTTCCCGCCAGGGTGTCCCGGTACTCCGCGAGCCCGACGAAGGCGAGGACCTCCTCGGCCACCCGGGCGGCCGGCTCCAGCCCCAGGTTCTCGGCCCCGAAGCAGGCCCCCACCACCACGTTCTCCAACACGGTCATCTCGTTCAGGGGGCGGACGATCTGGTGGGTGCGGGCCAGCCCCCGCTTCACCACCTCGTAGGGGGGCAACCCGGTGATCTCCTGGCTCAGAAAGCGCACGTGGCCCCGGGTTGGCTTGTAGACCCCGTTCACCAGGTTGAAAAGGGTCGTCTTGCCGGCCCCGTTGGGGCCGATCAGGCCCAGGATCTCGCCCTCGTACATCTGGAAGGAAACGTCGTTGACGGCGAGGAGCCCGCCGAAGGCCTTGGTCAGGTGGTCGACCTCGAGGATCACCCGGCTCATTCCAGCACCCTCCTAAGCCGGGGCCAGGCCCGGTAGAGCCAGCCCATCAACCCGCCGGGGGCGAAGAGGATGATCAACAAAAGCAGCACCCCGGCGATCACCAGGTGGAAGTTAGAGAGGCCCGGGATGGTGAGCAAAAGCCCCCTGAGCCGCTCGTAGAGGGCCGCCCCCACCGCCGCCCCGGTGACCGTGCCCTGCCCCCCCAGCATCACCATCACGATCGCCTCGATGGAGAGGTGAAGGTTAAAAGCCTCGTCGGGGATGATCGAGCCGTTTTTGAAGAAGTAAAGCCCCCCCGCCACCGCCGGCAGGAAGGCTGAGAGGCTGTAGACCAGGGTCTTAAAGAGCGGGGCCTTGACCCCTAGCACCATGGCCGCGTCCTCGTCCTCGCGGATGGCGAAAAGCCCCAGCCCGAACTTGGAACGCTTAACCAAGTAGGCGACCAGGAGCGAAAGCCCCATCACCAGGACGATCAAGAGGTACACGGTCCAAAGCGCCTTGCCCGGTCCCCCCATGGCCTTGAACGCGGTGAAGGGGAGAAAGATGCCCTCGGCCCCACCCCAGGGGTCGAAGTTGGCCACGAAGTCCTTGACCGCCTCGTTGATCCCGATGGTGGCTAGGGCGAAGTAGGCTCCCCGGAGCCGGAGTACCCCGATCCCGAGGAGGAAAGCCAGCAGGCTGGTCACCGCCCCGGCCAGCAGCACCGCCGGGTAAAGCCCCCAATGGTGGCCGCCGACCAGCCACAGGGTAAGGTACCCCCCCAGGCCGAAGAAGACGATCGAACCGAAGTTCACGTACCCGGTGTAGCCGATCATCAGGTTCAGGTTGGCGGCCAGGATGATGTATATCGCTGAGAGCACCAGGGTCTCGCGCAGCGTGACGTTCTGGCCGAGGGTGGGCAGGAGGGCGTACAGCAGGGTGACCGCCACGATCAACCAGAAAAACGGGCGCGCAAAGAGCTTCATCGCCGACCTCCGAAGAGACCGGTGGGGAAGAAGAGAAGGATCAAAACGAAGATTACGAACTCAATGACGTTGGTCCAGCTGATCTTGATGAAGGGGGCCACCGAGCCCTCGATCAATCCCAGGATCACCCCGCCGAAAAGCGCCCCGGTGGGGTTACCCAAGCCCCCGAGCACGCTGGCCACGAAGCTTTTCAGCTCGTAGATGCCCCCCGAAAGGATGGTGAAGGGGAAGAGGGTGGCGATCAGCGCCCCCGAGAGCATGGCCAAAGCGGTGCCGATCCCGAACGAGATCGCCAGGATCTGCTGCGAGGGGATGCCCATCAGCTCGGCGGCCTCGCGGTTGTTGGCCACCGCCCGCACCGCCTTGCCCAGCGTGGTGCGGTAGAGGAAGTAGTAAAGAAACCCGGTCACCAGCACCGCCGCCAGCGCCGCCACCAACCGGGCCGAGGTCACCGTGTAGCCCAGGATACGGAGGGTAGTGACGGGAAAGTTCACGTTGTAAGGGCTAGTGGACCAAACCGCGGTGCCCACCCCGATGATGATCATGCTCACCGAAAAGGTGGAGAGCAAGGTCATCAGGGGCGGGGCGTTGATGATGGGCCGGACCGCAACCAGGTAGACGACCACCCCGAAGGCAAGGCCGATGAGGGCCACGACGAAAAGGCCCAGGTAGGGGTGAAGCCCGGCTCCGAACAGGAGGTAGACGGCGAACATGCCTAGGGCGATCACCGCCCCATGGGCCAGGTTCACCACGTCCATGACCCCGAAGATCAGGGTCAGGCCGATGGCGGCCAGGCCGTAGACCAGGCCGATCAGCAGACCATCGAGGACGGAAGCAAGGATTTCCGGCATGGCGTTCCCTCGGTGCAAGCCGCCCGGGGCCCGCAATCCGGGCCCCGGGCGGGCCCATCGCGTTAGCGGATGGGGTAGACCAGGTCAGCGGTCTTGGCCCCAAGCGGCCAGACGATCTGCTTGGCGAGCTGGCCGCCCTTCTTCTGCCACTGGATCTGCACCATCTCGTGCCCAAGCTGGAGCCCGTGGCTGGCCGGGTCGGTGGAGAACTTGATGTGCCCGAAGAAGATGGTGACGTCCATGGCATCCAGGGCCGCCTTCACCTTGGCGGGGTCGGTGGTGCCGGCGTCCATCAGCGCCCGCTGCAGCACCAGCCCGGCCGCGAAGCCGCCGGCGGCCCGGTAGGCCGGGAGCTTGCCGTAGGCGTCTTGGTACATCTTGGTGAACTGGGCCGGGCTGGGGCCGCAGGTCTGCTGGTACTTCACCAGCGGCTCCCACTGGCTGGGGGCCACCACCCCGAGGGCGGCGTCGCCGAGCTGGGCGAACTCGTCGCTGGCGGGGGCGACCAGAAGGGCAATCATCTTGAGGGGAACTTTTTGCTCGTAGAGCTGGCGCGCGAAGGTGGCCCCGTCGGCGTAGTGCCCGCCGCCCACCAAAGCCTCGGCCCCGGCCGCCTTGATCTTGTTGATGATCGGCCCGAAGTCGGTGGTGCTCTTGGGGTAGCCCTCAAAGAGCACCACGTCGAAGCCCTTCTTCTGGGCGTAAGCCTTGGCCGCGGTGGCCACCGCCTTGGCGAACTTGGAATCCTCGTAGACGATCGCGATCTTCTTGAGCTTCGCGTCGGCCGCCCGCAGCATGTCCAGGGTGCCGGTCAAGTAGCGGCTGGCCGGGGTGTAGATCTGGTACACGTGCTCGTAGCCGAGCTTGAAGATCGAGTCGGAGGCGGCCCCGGTGGCCACCATGATCTTGCCGTACTGCTCGCTGATGATCGCCGCCTTGGCGGTGAGCCCCGAGGAATAGGGGCTGATCAGGAAGTCGACCTTGTCCTGGGAGATCAGCCTCGAGTAGAGCTGCTGCACCCGCTCGGCCTTGGACTCGTCGTCGTAGTACTTGAGCGCCACCTTATAGCGCTTGCCGCCGATGGGGATACCCCCCTGGTCGTTAACCCATTTCTGCCAGAGCTCAATACCGTGGAGCTGGTTGACCGACTCCACGTTGTATTTTCCCGTTTTGGAAACGGTAAGCCCAATAGTGATGGTGTTGCCCTGGGCGAAGGCCAGGGCCCCCATGAGCGCCAGAAGTACCCAGAGTCTCTTCATACATTCACCTCCTCGATCTTGCATCTTTACGCTAGCACGCTGAAAAAACGCCAGCAAGGGCAGGTGTCCCGCCGGCAAAACCGGGCAGAATGGAACCATGCGCGCGATCGACTTCCGAAGCGACACCCTCACCCAACCCACCCCGGCGATGCGCAGGGCCATGGCCGAGGCCGAGGTGGGGGACGACGTCTACGGCGAGGACCCCACCGTTCGCCGGCTCGAGGCCACCCTAGCCGAGCTCCTCGGCTTCGAAGCCGGGCTCTTCTTCCCCTCGGGAACGATGGCCAACCAAACCGCCCTCCTACTCCACGCCCCCCGGGCCACCGAAGTGCTCGCCCCCGAGGGAGCGCACGTTTTCGAGTTCGAGCTGGCGGCACCGGGGATGCTCGCCGGGACCCTCGTCCGCACGCTGCCGGCCCCCCTGGGCCGGCCCGACCCCGAGGCGCTCGCCCGGGCGGTGCACGCTGGGCCCCACCAGGCGCCCACCTCGCTCTTTTGGCTGGAGAACACCCACAACCTGGCAGGGGGGACGGTGGTCCCCCGGGAAACCACCAGGGCGCTTTTGGAAGTCGCCCAGGAACGCGGCCTCCGCACCCACCTGGACGGGGCCCGGATCTGGAACGCGGCGGTGGCCCTTGGGCAACCCCCAGCCGCGGTTGCGCGGGGATTCGACACCGTCATGGTTTCGCTATCGAAGGGTTTAGGGGCGCCAGTGGGCAGCGTCCTGCTCATGCCCGAGTCGCTCCTCGGCGAGGCCCGGCGCTACCGCAAGGTACTGGGAGGGGGTATGCGCCAGGCCGGGGTGCTGGCGGCGGCGGGGCTCGTGGCCTTGGATGGCTGGGAACGCACCATCGCCGCCGACCACGCCAAAGCCCGCCGGCTGGCCGAGGGGCTGCGGGCCCTGGGGTACGGCCTCGACCCCGAACCCGAGACCAACATGGTCTACCTCAAAACCCAAGACGCCCCCGGGTTCGTCCGGAGGCTTGAAACGGTCGGGGTGCGGGCCCTCCCCCTGGGGAGCGACCGGGTGCGGTTCGTGACCCACCGGGACCTCTCCCCCGAGGACGTGGAGGAGGCCCTCAGCCGGATCGCGGGGCTTTAGGCCAGGCCTCGAGGAACCGCTGCCAGATCGCGTGGCCGGCGAGCGCAGCCTGGTGGCGGGCGGCCTCGAGCTTGTCGGGGTCACCGCTCGCCAGGTGCCAGGCAAAAAGCGCCCGGCTGGCCCCGTAGGGGTCGCGAAGCTCCACCGCCCTGCGGTAGGCCTTCTCTGCCAGGTCCAGCGGCCGTTTTTTCCCCTTGCCCCACAGGGCCTGGGCCTCGGCCAGAAGGGCCAGGCTCACCGGACTGAAGGGCTGGCCCAAAAACTCCTGAAAGCCCATGGCCCGGGCCAGCGGGCCGCTGGCCGCCTCCTTGGCCCGCCCCATCCGGATCAGGGCCTCCCCCTCCAGGAGCAGGGCCATGAGGTAGAGCTCGCTGGCCCCCACCGCCTCAGCCACCTCGCGCACCTCCTGGGCCCGCGGGACGGCCCGCTCAGGGGCCCCGGTGAGGACCTCCAGCCCTCCGAGGTGCAAAAGCGCCCAGTAGCGCTCGTCGAACTCGGTGGCCAGGAGGGCCTCGAGGTACCGCCGCCCCTCTGCCTCCCGACCGGCCCGGACAAGCGCCGCCCCCAGGTTGAGCTCGGCCCGCGGGCGGATCCGCTCCTCCACCCGGTCGAGCACCGCCGACAGCACCCGGGCGGTGTCGGCCGGCTGGCCCAACCGCCAGTAGAGGTCGGCGAGGTCGAGCGCGGTGCGGGGTTCCAGGGGGTAGGCCGCCTCCATCTCGGCCAGCAGACTGCGGGCCTCGTCGGCGCGCCGCCGGTCCAGGAGGGCCGCGGCGCGCCCCACCGCGGTGCCCCAAAGCCCCCTCAAGGTCTCCTCCCGCTCGGCGGCGAGCCACCCGCGGAACTCGGGGAGCGGGCTTTCGAAACCGGCGGCGAGCTCGCCATAGAGGGACCGCACCTTCTCGAGGTCGCGGTAGGCCTCCTGCCAGAAGGCGACCACGTCGGTCTCCGCCCGCAGCCGAAACTCGCTGCCGTGGGCCTCGAGGTAGGCGTCGTAGCGGGTCCCCTTGACGGCGGCCAGGGCCTCGGCGAGGGGCGGCACCACCGCGCGGACCTCGGCCAGCGAGCGCCATCCCGGCCGAGCCGCCAGGTAGAGGATCAGCTCGGCCCCGGGCGAAGGCGGCAGATCCTCGGGAACCTTGCCCAAGAGCTCCAGGCGGATCAGTCCTTCCACGGCTCGACCTTTTTGTAATAAAGCAGTGCGGCGTAAACCGCCCTTGTCCCCTCGCCTCCGACCGCGAACTTCACGTCCACCAGGACCGTTCCCTCGGGCAGTTCGGCGACCGCCCGGTTGAGGCGCTCCTGGAAGAGCTCGGGGTCGGTGGCGGTAACCAGTCGAAAGCGCATCTCGTCCATTCCTTCGCCCACGATACCAGGGCTCCGCGTACAATGAGGGGCATGAACCTGGAAGCGAGGCTCAAGGAGGCCACCCAGGAGCCGGTGCTCAGCGAGCTTAAGGGAGAAACCGCGCTCTTCGCGGTAACCCTGAGCGAGCTCCTCTACGTGGGGCCCGAAGAGGTCCAACGGGCCCCCCTAAAGGAAATCCGCCGGGTTTCCAGCGCCAAGGGCGGAAAACTGGTGATCGCGAGCAAGGAGGCCCCCCTCATCGAGGCCTCGATCGCCGGCTTCGACCTCGGCGAGCTCAAGCTCTTTTTCGAGGGGGTCAAGGGCTACGTGGGGAAGGCCCGCCGCGGCGAGCTGACCGCGGTGCAAGAGCCGGCGCCGCCCGGGGCCGCCGAGCCCCCAACCGCGCCCCCGGAGCCGGAGGCCCCGGTGGCAGCCCCCGAGCCCCCGCCGCCGGCGCCGACCGAGGCCATCGAGCGCCCGCCCTTGGTCCCGGAGGAGGAAACGGCGCCGGCGGTGGAAGAACCCACTTCCGAGCCCGAGCCGCAACCGGCGGCCCGGCCCAGCGGCCTGCGGGTGCCGCTAAAGCTGCTGGCGGTTCTCACCCTGGCCTACACCGTGGCCTTCTACTTCCTCTTCCCGGACGCCGATCCCTGGCTGCTCACCGGGGTCATCCTCGGCGGGCTCGGCCTCACGCTGGTAGAATGGAAGGCCGCCGACCTGTAGAGGACCGGATTTTCCTTGCGCTGCTCCTGGCCATTCTGGCCTTTGGCGGCTACGGCCTCTGGCCCCGCCTTACGGTTCGCTTCGCCCCCGCCCACCTGACGGTGCGGGCCTACGCCCCCACCCGGGTCTCCCTGAACCGCGCTTCGCTGGCCGAACTGGAATCGCTCCCCGGGGTCGGGCCCACGCTGGCCCGGCGGATCGTGGACCACCGCCCCTACCTGCGGATCGACGACCTGGCCCGGGTCCCCGGGGTGGGTCCCCGCCTCCTTGAGACCCTGCGGCCCCTGGTAACCCCCTAGCCCCATCCCTTGCCACCGGTCTACGCCCTTGCCCTCGGAAGCCTAGCCGCCGCCCTCCTCGGCTGGCCCTGGGGGCTCTTGGCGAGCCCGCTGGCCGCCCTGCTTGGGCGGGGGCGGTGGGCCTTCCTGGCCGGCCTAGGGCTGGTGCTCGCAAGCCTCCTCCTTCACCCCAACCCCTACGCCGGTCGCTACGGGCAAACGGTCCGCCTCGCCGGTCCCTACCGTTCGGGTTTTCTCTACCCCAGCTCGGGGCCGATCCACCCCGAGCTCTTTCCCCGCCCGGCCGAAGGCTGGCTCCGGCTGGAAGGCCGAATCGCCCGTCCCAAGCGCCCCCAAAACCCCGGGGGCTTCGACCAGGCGGGTTGGCTCCGGGGGCAGGGCGTGGCGGCGGTGCTAGCCGATGCCCGGATCCTGGCTCGACGGCCGCTACCCCCAACCCCGCGCCAACGGGCGGCCCGTCGGCTGGCCGATGGCCTGCCCCCCGAGGTCGCCGCCCTGGCCCAGGCCATGGTTCTGGGGAAGCGCGACCGGCTAGGAGCGCTGGCCACCGCCTTTCGGCGTGCCGGTCTGGCCCACCTCCTGGCCCTTTCCGGGTTGCACGTGGGGGTTCTTCTCGGCTTCATGCTGCTAGCGCTTTACCCCCTGGGTCGTCTCCGCTACCCCCTGGCCCTGGTCGCCCTCGCCGGCTACCTGGCCCTGGCCGGGCCCAGCCCTAGCCTGGTCCGGGCCGGGCTGATGGCCGCGGCCGGGATGGCCCTCCTCTTTCTAGGTCGGGGGCGGCTTTCTGCAGGGCCGGCCTTGGCCCTCGCCGCCAGCCTCCAGCTGATTCTCGCCCCCTTTGCCCTGGCCAGCCTCTCGTTTTGGCTCTCCTACCTGGCGGTGCTGGGGCTCGTCGTGCTGCTGCCACCGCTGGTAAAAGCCCTGGCCGGTCGGCCGGCGGCCATCCGGATCTCCGGGCTGGCCGTGGCGGTGACCGCCGCTGCCCAGGCCCCCCTTGTGCCCCTGCTCCTCGACCGCTTCCACACCCTTCCCCTGCTCGCGCCCCTGGCGAACCTCCTCGCCTATCCCCTGGTCACCGTCTTCCTGCCGCTAGCCTTCCTTAAGCTGGCCGGGCTGGGGTGGTTGGCCGCCCCGCTCGCGTTTTTCGGCCACGCCCTCATCGCGCTGGCCCGGGCGTTCGCCCTGGGGCCCGCGCTCAGCTGGGGAAGCCTCGGAATCGCCGGTTACGGGCTTTACTTCTCGGCCCTCGCCGCGGTGGCGCTGGCCCTTTGGGGGCGGCTTTCACGGGTGCGGGCCGCGGGGCTGGTGGCGCTCGCGATCCTGCTCGCCCTGCTTCCCCGGTTGTTTCCCGTCCTCGAGGTCTGGCAGCTCGACGTGGGCGAGGGACACGCCACCCTCCTCCGGGCCCCAGGAGGGGTCGAGGTCCTGGTGGACGCCGGCCCGGCGTGGGCCGGCCCCCGGGTGGTAGCGGCGCTTTTGGCTCTGGGGGTCGACGACCTCGACCTCCTGGTCCTCACCCACCCCGACCGCGACCACACCGGCGGGGCCCTGGCGGTGCTCGAGACCATGCCGGTGGGCGCGGTCCTCGCCAGCCGGACCCACCCGGGGGACGACGCGCCCCTCTGGCGCGCCCGCCTCCTCGGCATAAAGGTTCTCCGGGTGAGCTACGGTGACCGCCTGCGGCTCGGACCCCTGGCGATCGGGGTGTGGAACCCGCCACCGCGGGTGCCCGCAAACGAGGACAACGCCAAGAGCCTGGTCCTCCGCTTCGGGTGGCGGGGCCGCCACGTTCTGGTGCTGGGCGACCTGCCCAGGCGCCTGGAGGACCGGCTCCCGGACCTTTCCAGCGAGGTACTGGTGGCCAGCCACCACGGAGCGGGCAACGGGACCGGGCCACTGGTCCTGGCGAAAACCCGGCCCGCCGCGGTGCTCATCGGGGTGGGCAACAACCCCTTCGGCCACCCCGCCCCCTCAACCCTGGAGCGCATCGCGGAAAGCGGCGCCCTTTTCTACCGCACCGACCGGCTAGGGGCGGTGCGGGTCTGGCTGGCCCCCTAATCCTCCTGAAAACCGAGCAGCTCGAGCAGCCCTTTGAGCTCCTCCTCCGAGGTGAAGAAGAGCTCCAGCCGCCCCCGCCGCCGGCCGGTGATCCGCACTCGGATCCCCAGCCGTTCCTCCAGCGCCCGGGCCAGCTCGGGGTGGGCCTCCCGCCGGGACCGCCGACCGAGCCGTTCCTTCAACCGCTCGGCCTGGCGAACGGTGAGCCCTCGCTCGAGAATCTCCCGGAGCCCCCAGAGCCGCCGGTCGGGCGGCAGCATCAAGAGGGCCCGGGCGTGCCCCGCGCTGATACGGCCGTCGTCCAGGGCGGCAAGCACTTCATCGGGCAGTTGCAGGAGCCTCAGGGCGTTGGTCACCGCGCTCCGCGAACGCCCTACCCGGGCAGCGATGGCCTCGTGGGAAAGGCCCATATCGGCCAGCCGGCGGTACCCCTCGGCCTCCTCCACCGGGGAGAGGTCCTCGCGCTGGAGGTTCTCGATGAGGGCAACCTCCAGGGCCTCCTGGTCGGTAAGCTCCCGGACCACCGCCGGGACCTCGGTCAGGCCGGCGAGCTGGGCCGCCCGGAAACGGCGTTCACCGGCCACCAGCTGGTACCCGTCGCCTCTGGGCCTCACCAGCAGGGGTTGCAACACCCCTTTGGCGCGGATCGACTCGGCTAGTTCCCTAAGGGCCGCATCGGAAAACCGCCGGCGGGGCTGGAACGGCCCCGGCTCGATCAGGGCCAGGGGGATTCGCACCCCGCCAGCCTCGTCCTCGGCCGGCGGCAACAGGGCGTCCAGCCCCCTACCCAGCCGGCTACGCGGTTTCGACACGCTGGATCACCTCCCGTGCAAAGGCGTGGTAGGCCCAGGAAGCCGGGGACCCGGGGGCGTAGTGAACCACCGGAAGCCCGAAACTGGGGGCCTCGGCCAACCGCACGCTGCGGGGCACCACCGCCTGAAAAACCCGGTCCCCGAAGTGCCGCCGCACCTCGGCCTCGACCTGGCGCGCCAGCACGGTGCGGCGGTCGTACATGGTGAGCAGGATGCCGAGAAGGCGCAGCCGGGGGTTTTGGCGCCGCCGGACCTGGTCCAGGGTGCGAACCAGCGAAGCCAGGCCCTCGAGGGCGTAGTACTCCGCCTGCAAGGGCACCACCACCGCCTCACCGGCGGCCAGGGCAATCAGCGAGAGGGGCCCGATGCTGGGTGGGGTGTCCACGATCAGGTAGTCGTACCCTTCGGCCAGCGCGGCCAACCGGCGGGGGACCTCGCCGTCGCGGGGGTAGGCGGCGAGCAGGGAAAGCAAATCCTCACCGGCCGGCATCAGATCGAAACCCAGTTCGCCCAGCCGGAGCCGCACCGCGTCGGGTTCGGCTTCGCCCAGCAGGTAGCTCCCCAGATCGGGCTCGCCCATCACCGCGCCCAGCCCCGAGGTGGCGTTGCCCTGGGGATCGAGGTCGGCGAGCAACACCCGCCGGTCCTTCTCGGCCAGGCTGGCGGCCAGGTTGATCGCGGTGGTGGTCTTGCCCACCCCGCCCTTTTGGTTGGCGACGACCAGGATCACGCCTCCTCCACCCGTACCCCCACCAGGGTACCGCCCTGGGCCAGGGGTTTCACGTGAAACACCTCGACCGGAACACGCCGGCCGAGTTCCCGAACCTCGTCCGGCCAGCCTGTGCCCTTGACCGAAGCCAGCACCAGGGGGTAGCCGGCCACCGGCCGGACCAGCCGGTAGAGATCGGGAAAGGGCGCCACCGCCTGGGCTACCACGTAGCGGTACGCCCCCTCCATTTCCCTTACGTCGCGGGGGTAAACCCGCACGTTGGCGAGGCCCAACCGGACCCGGGCCAGGTCGAGAAAGGCCGCCCGCTTCTTGCGCCGCTCCACCAAGTGGAGGGTTAGGTCGGGACGAAGCAGGGCCAGGGGAAGGCCGGGCCACCCGCCGCCGGCGCCCAGATCCAAAACCGTAACCCCCGGGGGCAGGAGCTCGGCGTAGGCCTGGACCGCCTTAACCAGGGCCGTCGGATCCTCCAAAACCCGCCCCGAGGAAAGGTCGAGGACCCGGCCATAGGACCTCAGGAGGTCGAGGTAGGGCTGGATTTGGCGGTCCAACAATCCCCCCTCCTTTTCCGTTGGCTCAGGTACACCAGCAGGGCGGTGACATCGGCGTCCCGGACCCCCGGCAGCCGAGCGGCCTCCGCCAGGGTACGGGGCCGCGCCCGGGCCAGCCGTTCGCGGGCCTCGGACGAAAGCGAGGGCACCCGGTGGTAGTCCAACCCGGCTGGAAGGGGGTGGCGGGCAAGCTCCTCCAGTCGACGCCGCATACGCTCCTGCCGTTCAATGTAGCCGGCGTACTTGGCCCGGATCTCGACCTGGCGGCGTTCGTCGGGGCCGAGCGGCTCGGGTGGGGGCCCCACCCGGGCCAGCACCTCGTCGTAGCTGACCCCCGGCCGCCGCAGATAGCCGAGGGCCGAAAGCCCCTCCACCCGGATCCGGGCCAGGCGATCAAGCTCACGCCGAACACGGGCGTACTTCGCGGCCACTCGTTTTTCCGCGGAGGGCGGCAGCAACCCCCACGCCACCCCCAGGGGGACCAGCCGTTCGTCGGCGTTATCGCCCCGCACCAGGAGCCGGAGTTCGACCCTCGAGGTCATCATCCGGTAGGGCTCGTCCACCCCCTTACCCACCAGGTCGTCGACCAGCACGCCCAGGTAGCTCGAGCTTCGGGGCAGCGTCACCGGCTCCCGGCCTGCGGCGTAACGGGCCGCGTTCACGCCGGCCAAAAGCCCCAGGGCGGCGGCCTCCTCGTAGCCCGAGGTGCCGAGCACCTGCCCGGCCAAAAACAGTCCGGGGAGCCGCCTTGAGGCCAGGCTCCAATCGACCTCGGTGGGGTCCACGGCGTCGTACTCCACCGCGTAGGCGTAGCGCTGGATAACCGCCCTCCCAAACCCCGGAAGCGACCGCACCATGGCCACTTGAAGCTCCGGAGGAAGGCTAGAGGAAAAGCCCTGGAGGTAGACCTCGCTGGTCGCCAGCCCGTCGGGCTCGACGAAGAGTAGGTGGCGGTCCTTGTCGGCAAACCGGACCACCTTATCCTCGATCGAGGGGCAGTAGCGGGGGCCCACCGCTTGCACCCGGCCGGCATAAAGCGGGGAGAAACCGAGGTTTTCCCGTATCAGCCGGTGGGTGCGGGCGGTGGTATGGGTCATCCAGGTGGACCGGGCAGTGGCGTGGGGACCGGGCCGGCCGGAGAAACTCCCCGGGGGGTCGTCGGCGCGCACCTCGGTAAGGGCCTCGAAGTCCACGGTGTCGGCCCGGATACGCGGCGGCGTACCGGTCTTAAACCGCATCAGGCGGTGGCCAATCTGGGCAAGGGCCTGGCTCAGCCACCGGGCGGGGGGCTCGCCCTGCCGACCGGCGGGGCGGGATCGGAGGCCGTACCAGACCCGGCCCCGTAGGAAGGTGCCGGTGGCCAGCACCACCGCCGGGGCCCGGAGGCGCCGGCCATCGGCGGTGACGACACCGGCGACCGCGCCCTCCTGGACCCAAAACCCCTTCGCCTCTCCCCGTACCGCCCGCACCTCGGGGTGGGCGGAGAGGAGCTCCTGGACCCCTAGCGCGTACAGGTCGCGGTCGACCTGCACCCTGAGGCTCTGAACCGCAGGCCCCTTGGAGCGGTTCAGCACCCTGGTGTGAATCGCTGCATGGTCGGCGGCTTTCCCGATCAGCCCCCCGAGGGCCTCGACCTCGTGGACCAGTTGGCTTTTGCCAGGACCGCCCACCGCCGGGTTGCAGGGCATCGCCCCGATACGGGCAGGGTCCAGGGTCAAAAGCGCCACCCGCGCCCCCATCCGGGCGGCGGCGTAGGCGGCCTCGACCCCGGCGTGCCCGCCGCCGATCACCACCACGTCGAACGTTTCACGTGAAACGTCCATCCCCCCCAGGCTAGCACCCGCCGAATTAAAATAGGGGGTCCTGGGGGTGGCAGGTGACGACCGAGACCGAGATCTGGCAAGAGGCCCTCGACTACATCCGTGAACGGGTAAGCGCGGTGGAATACCACACCTGGTTCGAGCGCATGCGCCCCCTGGGGGTCCGGGATGGGGCGCTGGAGCTGGGCGTGCCCACCAGCTTCGCCCGGGAGTGGGTCCAGAAGCACTACAGCCCCCTCATCAAGGAGGCGCTGGCGCGTTTGGGTGCCGCCGCCCCCCGGTTCTCCCTTAAGGTGGTTCCGGGCCAGGCGGTCCAGGGCGAAATCTTCCCCCCCGACGAGGAACCCGCCTCGCCCCCACCC
>WFNN01000125.1 GCA_015488545.1 Thermaceae bacterium
GGCCCCCACCGCGTAGTAGACCCCCGCCTCCTTGAGAAGCGGGAGCTCGGTATAGCCCGCCACCCCACCCGCGGCCAGCAGCAGGTAGGCCAAAACGGCGGTCACCGCGGTGGTGGCGAGTCCCAGCGCGCGAGCCCACGAAGGCCACACCAGGGCCACCAGCCCGGCCAGCGCCGGCAGGAAGATCAACGCGTGAATCACCGGATCACCCCCCAGATCACGAAGAGGGCGGCGAAGCCCAGGACCAAAAGGGCGTAAAACCGCACGTTCCCGCTTTGCAGCCCGGCGAGCCAACGGCCCAGGGCCCCCACCCCGGCGGCGCCGAAGCGGTAGCCCGCGTCAAGCCCCCGATCGGAAAGCCCGAGAAAGGCCGCGAACTCCTTGGCCGGATTCACCAGGAAAGTGTTGTAGAGCCAGTCGGCGTAGAAGCCCTGCTCCCCCGCCCGTTCAAAGCGGCGGTACCAGTCTGGCACCTTCCGCCGGAAGTAGTCGGCGAAGAAAACGTAGCCGGCGTAAAGGCCGGCCAGGGCCACCGCCGCCCCGACCAGGAGCAGGCCCCATTCGGCCGCGGTGCTGAGTTCCTGGACCTCGAGGTGGGCCAGCACCGGCGCCAGATAGGGCTCGACCAGGTTCCAAAGCGGCCGGGGCAGGGCCAGGAACCCCGCGAAGACCGCGCCAACGGCGAGCACGTCGTTGGGCACCGTCATCACCGGCGGGGCCTCGTGGGGGTGCCCCTGGCCCCGGTACTCGCCGAGGAAGACCAGCGCGTACCAGCGCATCGCGTAGGTGGCGGTCAGGAAGGCGGTAAAAAGGGCCACCGCGTAAAAGCCCACCCCGCCAAAGGGGTGGGTGAGGGTGGCGCTCACGATCGCGTCCTTGGACCAAAAGCCGGCCAGCAGCGGGAACCCGGCCAGCGACAGGGCCCCCAGGAGGCCGTGGAGATGGGTGCGGGGCAGGTGCTTTTTGAGGCCGCCCATCTTCCGCACGTCCTGCTCGCCCCCGAGCGCGTGGATCACCGAGCCAGAGGAAAGGAAGAGCAGCGCCTTGTAGAAGGCGTGGGTCATCACGTGGAAGAGGGCAATCCAGTAGGCCCCCACCCCGGCGGCCAGGAACATGTAGCCGAGCTGGCTAATGGTCGAGTAGGCGATGATCCGCTTGATGTCCCATTGACCGAGGGCCGCCAGGGCGGCGTAAAGGGCGGTGAGAAGCCCCACCAGGGCAATCCAGTAGGAGACGTCGGGGAGGTTGGCGTAGATGAACGAGGAACGCGCCAGCAGGTAGACGCCGGCGGTCACCATGGTGGCGGCGTGGATCAGGGCCGACACCGGGGTGGGACCGGCCATCGCGTCCGGCAACCACACCATCAGGGGGATCTGGGCGCTCTTACCGATCGCCCCTAAAAAGAGCAGCGCGCCGGCGGCGGCGAGCCCGGTGGGCAACACCAGGCTTCCCGCCATCGCCTCCTTGATCGCCGAGATCTGCAGGGTGCCAAAGAGCTTATAAAGCAGCGCCATGCCCAGCAGAAAGCCGAGGTCACCGATCCGGTTGACCACGAAGGCCTTGCGGGCGCTGTCGGCGTTCTTCCACTCCTGGTACCAGAAACCGATGAGCAGGAAGGAGGCGAGGCCCACCCCCTCCCAGCCGATGAACATCACCGGGTAGCTGTCGGCGAAGACCAGCGTCAGCATCATCGCGATGAAGAGGTTGAAGTAGGCGAAGAAGCGGCTGTAGCCGGGGTCGCCGTGCATGTACCCGATGGCGTAAACGTGGATCAGGAAGCCGATACCGGTGACCACCAGGGCCATGTAGATGGAAAGGTGGTCGGCCAGGAGGGCGAAGGGGATTCCGGGGAGCCAGTCGCCGAGGGTGAACCGGCCGCCCCCGGTAAGCGCCAGGGCCACCACCAGCAGGAAGGAGAGGAAAACCAGGCCGGAGGCCAGCACCCCGGGGGCCGGCTCCCGAAACCGCCGGCCGGAAAGGCCAAGGATCAGAAAGCCGAAAAACGGGAGCAGGATCGTTGCCAGCAGCATGCCCTCACCCCTTCAGTTCCGAAAGGTCGTCGACCAGCGTCGACTCCCGGGTGCGGTAGATCGCCACCACCAGCGCCAGCCCCACCGCCACCTCGGCGGCGGCCAGGGCGATGAGGAGCAGGGCCACCGCCTGGGCCGAAGCCGACCCCAGCCCCCGGGCAAAGACCACCAGGGCCAGGTTGGCGGCGTTCAGCATCAGCTCCACCGACATGAAGACCAAAATCGCGCTCCTGCGAGCCAGCACGCCGTAGGCCCCGAGCGCGAAGAGCGCGGCCGAGACCAGAAGGTAGAAGGTGCTCACGCCGTCCCCCTTCCCGGGCGGAGCAGCGCCACCGCCGCCACCGTGGCCACGAACAAGAGCGCCGCCACCAGCATCACCGGGTAACGCCATTCATCCCAGAGCACGGGTCCGAGCACGCGCGCGGTTCCCCCTTGGAGGAGGGCGGTGGCGGCCTTGTCGCCGAGGGCCGACCTGGCCGCGCTAAAGGCGTAGGCCAGGGCCAGGAAGCCGGCCAGCGCGACCCCCGCCGCGGCCCGGCGCATCCAGGGCAGGGGGTCCACCCCCACCTCGGCCTGGGCAGCGTAAAGCAGCATGATAACGAAGACGAAGAGCACCATGATCGCCCCGGCGTAGACGATGATCTGCACCCAGCCGAGGAAGCGCGCCTGGAGCACCATGTACACGGTGCCCATCACCACGAAGTTGGCGGCCAGGGCGAGGGCGGCGTGCACCGCGTTCCTGAGGTACACGCTCAGGAACCCGGTGAGGAGCAAAAGCGCCCCGGCCAGCAGGTTAAACACGATCACTCGTACTTCACCCCCTCGAGCTCGGGTCGGACGTAGGGCACCTCGAAGCCGAGCTTCACCGGCTTGCCGGTGCGGGCGGCCTCGCGCCGCTGGGGCCTGGAACCCACGGCGTCCAGAAGGAGGTCCTCCTTGGTGTAGACGAAGTCGGCGTAGCGGTAGTCGGCGAGCTCGAACTCGTTGCCGAGCACGATCGCCCCGGTGGGGCAGGCCTCCTCGCAATTGCCGCAAAAGATGCAGCGGAGCATGTTGATCTCGTAGACCTTGGCGTAGCGCTCCCCGATCGAAACCGGGTTCTCCGGATCGTTCTCGGCCGGCTCGACGTAAATCGCGTAGGCCGGGCAGGCGGCGGCGCAAAGGCTACACCCGATGCACTTCTCCAGCCCCGAGTCCGGGTGGCGGGTGAGCACGTGCCGGCCGTGGAAGCGGGGCTTGATCGCCACCGGGGCATCGGGGTAGGGAACGGTGACCGGGCGGGAGAAGAAGTGCCGGAGGGTAATCCCCAGCGCCTTGGCCAGCGCCATTACGCTCACAGCGCACCCCCTTTCGCCACGTAGTAGGCGGTGATCAAAAACCACACGGTGGCCGCCGGGAGCAGGACCCCCCAGGCGAACCGGATCATCTGGTCGTAGCGGGTCCTAAACCAGCTGGCCCAGATCCAGAGCACCAGGAAGATGAAGATCGCCCACTTAAGGAAGAGCCAGAGCACGGGAACCTCGGGCAGGCCGAAGGGGGCTGCCCAACCGCCCAGGAACAGGGTGGCCATCAAAGCCGAGCCGGTGATCCAGTGAAGGAGCTCCGCGATGTAGAAGGAGACAAACTTCATGCTGGCGTACTCGGTATGGAAGCCCGCCACCAGCTCCTGCTCGGCTTCGGCGAAGTCGAAGGGGGTACGGCTCATCTCCGCCAGGGAGGCGACGAAATAGACCAGGAAGGCGGGGAACTGCCAGAGGATAAGGTAGCCGTGCTTTTGCTGCCAGGCCACGATGTCCTGGAGGTTTAGGCTGCCGGTCATCAGCACCACCGGCAGGATCGCCATGCCCAGGGCGAGCTCGTACCCCACCAGGGCGGCGATCGAACGGAGGCCACCCATGAGCGGGTACTTGGACCCCGAGGCCCAACCGGCCAGGAAGATGCCGTACACCGCCAGCTCGCTCACCGCGAAGACGTAGAGGACCCCCATGTCGAGGTTGGCCACCACCCAGCCGTCGGGGCCCACCGGAATGGCGGCGAAGGCGGCCAGGGCAAAGGTGAAGGCGATCAGGGGCGCCAGCCAGTAAAGCACCCGGTCGGCCCGCTCGACGGTGATGTCCTCCTTGAAGATCGCCTTCACCGCGTCGGCGATGGGCTGCAAAAGCCCAAAGGGCCCGACCCGGTTGGGCCCGAGGCGGACCTGGAACCGGGCCAGGCCCCGACGCATGATCCAGGTGATGTAGGCGAAGGCGAAGAGCAGGGCCAGGATGAGCACGAGCGCCTTCACCGCGGTCAGAAAGAGCTGCCAGATCATGCCTCACCTCCCGCCGGCACGAGCAACCGGTAGGGCACCCGCCGCCCGGTGCCCCGCCCATAGGCGGGGAGCAAGAGCGCCCCCTCGGCGAGGCTGGGGTCGAGCGCCACCGTGGCGTCGCGCCGGCCGTACCGGGTCGCCACCTCCACCCGCGCCCCCTGGGCGAGACCAAGCTTCTTGGCGGTCGCGGGGTGCACCCGGAGGCGGGGGGCACCGAGGGCGGTGCGCACCCGATCGTCCCGGAGCATCCGCTCCTTCCACATGGTGGGCTGAAGGAAGAGCTCGCCCTCGTCCTTTCCCGTTCGCGCCGCCAGGCGGAGCTTGGGCCGCCAGAAGAACCCTTCCTCGGGGAGATCGAGGGGCAACCGGTACCGCTCGTGCAACCGCTCGCGGGCCTCGCGGTAGTGGGCGGCCGGGGGCTTCTTCCCCATCGCCCGGAGCCAGAAGGCCAGCGCCTCGAGGCCATCCATCGACCCCATGGGGGCGGTGGGGGCGGGGCGAAGCTCAAGCAAGCGGCCCTCGGCGTTGACCGTGTACCCCCGTTTTTCGTAGAAGGTCTTGGCCGGAAGCACGAGGTCGGCGTGGGCGCGGGCCTGGGGGTCCAGGTGCGAAAGGGCCAGAACCCGCAGCCGGGCGGAGGCGAGGACCTCCGCGGGCGGGGTGGCGCCGAAGGCGAAGAGGAACCGGGCCCCGGGCTCCTCCCAGCCCGGCCCCCGGGGGTTCCAAAGCCCCACCGCCTCCAGCCCGCGGGCCCCGGCCGCCGGCGGCATGGCGAAGACCAGCGCGCCCTTGGAGCGGGCCAGGTCGGCCACCGCCTGGGCCGCCTCGGGGGCCTCGAGGACCTCGGCCCCCACCACGATCGCCCGGCTTCCCGCGGCCAGGAACCGCTCGGCCACCCGCCGGAGCTCGGCCTCCGGCACCCCCGGCACCGGCTCCGGCCGCTTGCCGTTCAGGATCGCGGAAAGGGCCTCGACCAGCGGGCCGGCCGAACCCGGCGGGTAGACCCCGGCGATCCCCGCGAAGCGGTGGAGCCGGGTGGGGTAGGCGGCGAAAACCGCGAGACGCTCCTTCCGCCGGGGCATGCGCTCCTCGAGGCGAAGGTCGGCGATCGGGGTGCCGTGGTAGTAGCGGGGAGCGGGCGTGATCCCCTTCAAAAACTCCTGGAGGCGGAGGTAAAGGTTCGGCATCTCCTCGGCGGGGTCGCCGATCACCAGGGCGAACTCGGCGGAGAGGAGCTCCTCGAACCGGGCCGCCGGCAGGTTGGCGGCGGGGAAGCGGGTGGCGTTTTCGAAGCCGAAGTGGTCGGCCTTGAGGGCCCGGGCCGCCTCGGCGAAGGCGTAGCCCTCCTCCAGGGTGCCGTCGGCGGCCAGCAAAAGGCCCACCTCCTCGCCCCGGACCCGGGCAAGCCTTTCCCGCAGGTAGGCCTCGGCCTCGGCCAGGGACGCCGGAACCAACTCGCCGTCTTTCCGGATAAGCGGCGCGGTCACACGGTCGCGAACCGTCCAGCCGTGGCCGAAGCGGGCGGCGTCGGCGATCCAGATCTCGTTGGTCTCCGGGTGTTCCCGGGCCCGGATCCGCTCGATTCGGCCCGAGCGGCTGTCCACCCAGATCGCCGCCCCGAAGGCGTCGTTCATGTCCACCGTGGGGGTCTTCTCGAACTCCCAGTTGCGGGCCCGGAAGCGGGCGGTGAGGTCGAGCAGCGCCCCCACCGGGCAGATGTCGGTGATGTTCCCGGAAAAGCCCGCCGGCAGGGGGACTTCCTCGCTACCGATGAAGGTGTGGTTGCCCCGCTCGATGAAGTCGAGCACCTCTTCGCCGGGAATCTCCTCGAAGTAGCGCACGCAGCGCTTGCAGTGTATGCAGCGCTCGCGGTCCAGGACGACGAACTCGCTGAGCTTGTGGTGCTTGTCGGCGTGGCGCTTGGTGAACGCGAACCGGGAGTAGAGGACGGTTTTCAGACCGTTTTGGGTCTGGGTGTAGTACTTCTCGAAGAGGCCGTACTCGTAGGAGCGATCCTGGAGCTCGCAGGCGCCGCCCTTGTCGCAGGTGGGGCAGTCGAGGGGGTGGTTTTCCAGGTGGAACTCGACCATCCCCGCCTGGGCCTTCTTGACCTCGTCGGCCAGGGTGTCCACCACCATCCCCTCGGTGGCCCGGGTGGTGCAGGCAGCCATCAGCTTGGGGAACCAGAAGATCCGGGGGTTCCCCTCCTCGTCCCGGATCCAATCGCCGTCCTTGCCCTTGCGGGGCGCACCCACCTTGACCAGGCACATGCGGCAAGCGCCAATCGGGGAAAGGTGCCGCTCGCTGCAGAAGTAGGGGACGTCGTAGCCGGCGTGGAAGATCGCGTCCAGGACCGAAGTGCCCTCGGGCACCTCGATCTCTCGGTCGTTGATCCTTAGCTTCGGCATCGTCTACCCCCAAAACCCCTTCTTCTCCACCGGGCAGCCGCCCGCCTCGATGTGGCGCTCGAACTCGTGGCGGAAGTGGCGGAGCGCACCCCGCACCGGCCATACCGCGGCGTCGGCCAGGGGGCAGAAGCTCTTGCCCTCGATGTTGTCGAGAAGGTCCTCCATGAGCTCAATGTCCCCGGGCTTGCCCTTACCCCGCTCGATCTGTCCGAGCAGCTTGACCAGCCACCCGGCCACCCCTTCGCGGCAGGGGGTGCACTTGCCGCAGGATTCGTGGGCGTAAAAGCGCACCAGGTTCCAGATCACGTCGACCACGCAGGCCCGCTCGGGGATGAGAATCACCCCGCCGGTGCCGAGCATGCTGCCCTTCTCGGCCAGGTGCTCGTAGTCCATGGGGGTGTCCAGGGTGTCGTCGTTGAAGGGCAGCATTGGGGTTGAGGACCCCCCCGGGATCAGCGCCTTGATCGGCTCCTTGACCCCGCCGGCCCAGTCGTAGATCAGCTCGCGGAAGGTGGTGCCCATGGGGAGCTCGTAGACCCCGGGGCGGACCGCCGGGCCGGAAACCTGGTAGAGCTTCATCCCCTTGGATTTGTCGTAGCCCATCTGGGCGAACCAATCCGCCCCCCGGGCCACGATGTGCACCACGCTGGCGATGGTCTCCACGTTGTTGATGGTGGTGGGTTTGCCGAAAAGCCCCTTTTGCGCCGGAAAAGGGGGCTTTAGGCGCGGGTTCGCCCGAAGGCCCTCCAGCGAGTTCATGAGCGCGGTCTCCTCGCCGCAAATGTAGGCGCCGGCCCCGCGGTGGAGGTAGAGGTCGAAGTCGAACCCGCTCCCGAAGAGGTTTTTGCCCAAATACCCCCGGGTGTAGGCCTCCTCGATCGCCGCGAGCAACCGGTCGTAGGCCCGCCGGTACTCGCCGCGGATGTAGATGTAGCCCTTGGTGGCCCGGATCGCGTAGCCGGCGAGGATCATGCCCTCGATCGCCTGGTGGGGGTCGTCCTCGAGGATATACCGGTCCTTAAACGACCCTGGCTCCGATTCGTCGGCGTTCATGATGATGTAGTGCTGCTGGCCGTCGTCCTTGGGCATGAAGGACCACTTGAGCCCGGTGGGAAAGCCGGCCCCGCCCCGCCCCCGGAGCCCCGAGCGCTTGACCTCCTCGATCACCTCGTCGGGGGTCATCCCGGTGAGCGCCTTTTTGGCCGCCTCGTACCCGCCGTGGCTGAGGTAGTAGTCCAGGGTATGGGACCCCGGTTTCCCCACGTGGGCGTAGAGCGTCCGCTCGAAGCGGGGGTCGTGGCCGGAGACGATCAAGCCCTCGCTCATGCCCCCTCCTTTCGCACCTCGTGCCCGCAGTCGCCGGGCAGCTCGATCTCCTCAAGCCGCTTCCCGGATCGAAGGCCTTCAAGCAGCGCCTTGAGCCGCTCCCGGTTCATGCACTCGAGGTAGGGCTCGTCGTTCACCTGCACCACCGGGGCGGTGTGGCAGGAACCCAGGCACTCCACCTTCTGGATCGAGAACAGCCCGTCCGGGGTCACCTCCCCCGGCCCCACCCCGAGCTCGGCCCGGAGCGTGTCCCAAAGCTCCTCGGCCCCGGCCAGCTTGCAGGAGAGGGTGGCGCAAACCTGAAGGTGGTACTTCCCGGTGGGAACCGCCTGGTAGTAGGAGTAAAAGCTCATCACCCCCCGCACCTCGGTGGCGGTGGTGCCGAGGATCTCGGCGATCTCCGCCACCCGCTCGGGGGAGACGTGGCCTTCCTCCTGCTGCACCTTCCGAAGGAGCGGCATCACCGCCGCCCGACGGTTCTCCGGGGGGTAGTTTTTGAAGACGATCTCCAGCCAGTCTTGCTTATCGTCAAAGAAGCCCATCGCCAATCACCTGTCCACGTCCCCGAGCACCGGGTCGAAGCTGGCCAAAATCGCCACCAGATCCTGGAAGAAATGCCCCCGGGCCGCTTCCGGCAAGGACTGGAGGTTGAAGAAACTGGGGGTGCGCACCTTGACCCGGAAGGGCAGGCTGCCGCCGTCCGCGACCACGTAGTACCCGAGCTCGCCCCGGGCGCTCTCGGTGGGCACGTAGGCCTCTCCGGGGGGCACCTCGAACCCCTCGGTGGCCAGCTTGAAGTGGAAGATCACCGCCTCCATGGAGGAAGAAAGCAGCTCTTTCGGCGGGAAGGAGAAATGGGGGTTGGGATCCCGGATGGGCCCGGGCTCCAGCCGCTCCAGCGCCTGCCGGATAATCCGGGCCGACTGGCGCATCTCCTCCAGCCGCACCACCATCCGGTCCCAGGTGTCGCCCCGCTCGCCCAGGGGTACCTCGAAGTCGTAGGTCTCGTACCCGCAGTAGGGGTAGGCCTTGCGCACGTCGTAGTTGACCCCGCTGGCCCGGAGGCTGCCCCCCGTCAGCCCGTAGGCGATCGCCACCTCGGGCGGAATGACCCCCACGTTCCGGGCCCGCCCCTCGAAGATCGGGCTGCCCACGAACAGCCCCTGGTAATCGTCGACCCGGTGGTCGAAGGTGTCGAGGAACTTCTTGAGCTCCCCGGGAAACTCCTCGGGCAGGTCCTCCTTAAGCCCCCCGATCCGGATGTAGTTGTGGTGGAAGCGCTGCCCGGTGACCCACTCGAAGAGGTCAAGAATCGTTTCCCGCTCGCGGAAGGCGTAGAAGTAAGGGGTCATCGCCCCCAGGTCCAAAAGCCCGGTGGCCACGAAGATCAGGTGGCTGGCGATCCGGGAAAGCTCGTTGAGCATCACCCGGATCACCCGCGCCCGCTCGGGCACCTCGGCCCCCACCAGCTTCTCGACGCTCAGGGCGTAGGCGAGGTCGTGGGCGAAGGAGTGCAGGTAGTCCATCCGGGGGGTGTAGGTAAGGTTCTGGTGGAAGGTGCGGTTTTCCATCGTTTTTTCGAAGCCGGTGTGGAGGTAGCCGATGTGGGGGACCACGTCCAGCACCTCCTCGCCGGCCAGCCGCACCACCAGCCTGAGCACCCCGTGGGTCGAGGGGTGCTGCGGGCCCATGTTGAGGAGCATCTCCTCGGTCCGGAGCTCCTTAGGTTCGGGTATCACCGCCGCTCCCCCTTTCTACGGCCGCCGCGCCACCCGGTAAGGCCCTTCTCCCTGCCCCGGAGCCCGGCCCGGAAGGCCTCGGGGTCGATGTACCGTCCTTCGTTAAAGAGGGTCGGGGTCTCGCCCAGGGGGAAGTCCTTCCGGAGCGGGTGGCCCTCGAAGTCCTCGGGCATCAGAATCCGCCGGAGATCGGGGTGGCCCCGGAAAACCAGCCCGAAAAGGTCGTAGACCTCGCGCTCGGGGAAGTTCGCGCTGGGCCAAAGATCGGTGACCGTGTCCAGCTCGGGCCTCTTCTCGGGTACGTAGACCCGGGGGTAGATCCGGCTACCGTCGCCGTCCGCGTACCCCGGCAGGCTGACCAGCTCGTAGACCACCGCGAACCGCTCGGGGTGTTCCCACCCTGTTTCCTCAGGGTAGCCCTGGTAGTCGATTCCAATGACATCGGCGAGGTAGTTAAACCCCATCGCCTTGAAGGCCGCCATGTGGGCCTTCAGCCCATCCAGTGGCAGCACGATGTGAAGGAGATCGTGGGCCTCGCGGACCGCCAGGCCCTTCTCGAGGGCGTAGGCCCTGGCTTCGTCGCGGCGCATCTAGGCCCCCCTCGCCCAGGCCTCGACCGGGGGCAGGCGGTGTCCCGCCTCGTCGTAGGCCTGGCCCTTGATCTTCTTCTGAAGCTGCATCACGGCGTAGATCAGCGCCTCGGGCCGGGGCGGGCATCCGGGGACGAAAACGTCGACCGGCACCACCGAGTCCACCGACTGCACGATCGCGTAGTTATTGAACATGCCCCCGGAACTGGCGCACGCGCCCATGCTGATCACCCACTTGGGGTCGGGCATCTGGTCGTAAACCCGCCGCATCACCGGCGCCATCTTCTTGGAAAGCCGCCCGGCCACGATCATCACGTCGGCCTGCCGGGGGCTGGCTCGGAAAACCTCGCTCCCGAAACGGGCCAGGTCGTTGCGGGCGTTGGTCGAGGCCATCATCTCGATGGCGCAGCAGGCCAGCCCGAAGGTCACCGGCCACAGCGAGTTTGAACGCCCCCAGGCGATGAGCTTTTCCAGGGTGGTGAAGAGGATGCCCTGGCGCTCAAGTTCCCGGAACTCCTCCTCGTAGGTCTTCACCGATCCCACTTCATCACCCCTTTCCGCCATTCAAAGAAAAGGCCCAGGAGGAGGACCAGGGTAAAGAGCAGCGCGGCCGCAAACCCGGCAAGCCCCAGCTTCCCTGCACTCACGGCGTAGGGCCAGAGAAAGGCCACCTCGACGTCGAAGAGGATAAAAAGCAGCCCCACGGCGTAGAAGTGGGCGGGGAAACGCTTGATGTAGCCCATGGGCTCGTTCCCCGACTCGTAGGCGGCGAGCTTGGTCTTCCCCGGTCGCTTGGGGCCCAAAAGGGCCCCCAAAAGCAACATCGCCACCCCGATAAAGGCGGCGATTCCTAGGTAGATCAGCGCGTTTAGGTATTCCAGTAGCGGATCCATCCCGGCCTCCTTGTGCCCTTCTTCACTTGAAGGGCCCGGTCCCTCCTCGCGCCCCCCATCTTACGGGAGCCGGGGGTGGGCCATTCGCCCCCGGGCTACCTTTCCACCCGCATGCCGCTGCTTCGGCGGACCCGGCCCTCCTTCTGCTCGACCTCCCCGGAGAGCAGCCCCATCCAGACCAGGGTCGTGCCGTCGGGCTCGAAGGCCAGCGCGCGCACCCGCTGGCGCTCCACCGCCTCCCCACCCCGGGCCCGTGCCTTTTTTAGGGCTTCCTCCGGGCTCTCGGCGGCCACCAGGTAGACCGCCTCGACCCGACCCGGCCCCTCGGCGCGGATCTCGTTGGTGACCAGAAAGAGCTTCATACCCCAGAGTTTACCCACCGAGGATCCTCCGGTAGAGGTCCCCGGCGTGGGCGGAGGCCGCGGGAACCCCGGGCTTAAGCCGGAAGGTTCGCTCGCCGCCAGGCCCCCGCTCGGCCACCAGGCAGCGGGCCTCCCCCCGCTCGCAAAACGCCGCGGCCAGCCGGTACAGGTGGGTGACAAAGGCCACCCGCACCCCGGACTCCGCCAGCGCCCGGAGCAACCCCTCGGCCACCAGGGTGGCCTCGCGTTCGTTGGTGGAGGCGAAGCTCTCGTTCATGAGCAAGAGGGCGCCGGGGCCCATGGCGTCGATCAGGGCGTTCATGCGGGTGAGCTCCTCGAGGAACTTCCCCTCCCTGCGCCCCTCCTCCTCGGGGCGGACGAAATGGGTGAAGACCCCCCGCTGCACCCCGGCGCGGTACCCGGCGGCGGGAACGAAGAGGCCGGCCTGGAAGAAAAGCTGGGCCACCCCCAGGGCCCGCAGGAAGGTGGTCTTCCCACCCCGGTTGGCCCCGGTGATGAAAAGCAGGGGCAGGCCCTCGGTGTCGAGGTCGTTGGCCACCACCCGGGGCTCGCCCCGGAGGACCAGGCCAGGGTCGTAGAGGGCGCGGGCAAGGAGACCCCCGTCGGCGGCCACTCGGGGAAAGGCCCGGGGCATACCGGCGGCCTCTAGCCGCCGCCAGAGCTCCGCCGCCCCCAGGTAGAAGGCGAGCTGGGCGCGGAGCCGCTGGAAAAACCCGATCACCGACCGGGCAGCGGTGGCGAGCACCCGGGCCACCGGGAAAAGGGAACGGTCGGAAAGCGCCCCGAGCGCCCGGGCCCCGGCCACGTCGCGCTCGGGAATGACCACCCGGTGCACCGGGCTCCGCCCCCCAAACAGCCGCCCCCAGAAACCGGCCGGGACCGGCTCAAGGAGCAGGCGGTGGCCGGACCCCAAAAGCCCCTCCCCCAAC
>WFNN01000126.1 GCA_015488545.1 Thermaceae bacterium
GGGTACGAGGCGGGGAAAAGAGCGCTAGGGGAGGGGGCCACCCTGCTCGCTGCCGGCGACATGGGCATCGGTAACACCACCGCCGCTGCCGCGCTTACCGCGGCTTTCCTGGGGCTTCCGCCGGCCGAGGTGACAGGTCGGGGCACCGGGGTCGAGGGGGCGGCCTACGCCAGGAAGCTCCGGGCGGTCGAGGCCGCGCTCGGGCGCGCGCGGGCCGCGCTCGGTCCTCTCGAGGAAGCGCCGCCTTTGAGGGTGGCGGCGGAGCTTGGGGGGCTCGAGATCTTGGCCGCGGCCGGGGTCTTCGTGGCCGGAGCCGAGGCCGGCGTGCCGGTGGTGACCGACGGTTTCCCCGTTACCGCCGGGGCCTTGCTGGCTACCCGCCTCTTTCCCGAGGTCCGGGGTTACCTTTTTGCTGGTCACCGCTCGGTGGAGCCGGGTCACGCCCGTCAGCTCGAGGCCCTCGGGCTTTTCCCCGTCCTCGACCTCGGGCTCCGCCTCGGGGAGGGGACCGGGGCGGTGCTTGCCTTTCCCATCCTGCGGGCGGCGGCGCGGGTGATCACCGGCATGGCCACCTTCGACGAGGCCGGGGTGAGCGACCGATAGCCGCCGGATCGATCGGCCGACACCGCTTTGGCGGGCGGGGATGCGGCCCGGATCCTCCAGGCGTATGCTCGGGGCGTGCGCGCGTTTTGGCGGGCGCTCGGGTTCCTTACCGTGTTTCCCACCCCTGCCCTGGGCGACCTCGCGCCCGGTGAATTGCGCAGGGCCAGCGGGTACTTTCCGCTGGTTGGGTGGGTGGTCGGGGTTGTCCTTTGGGGGGGGCACCGGCTCCTCTTTGGGGTCTGGCCCGAGGGTTTGGCCGCAGCGGGGGTGCTGGCCCTTTGGCTGGGGGTCACCGGGATGCTCCACCTGGACGGTTTGCTCGACTCCGCCGATGCCCTCCTGCCACCGGTGAGCCGGGAGCGTCGCCTGGCGATTCTCAGGGATCGCCAGGTGGGCAGCTTCGCCTTCGGCGTGGGCGCCACCCACCTGCTGTTTAAGTTGGAGGCCGTTGCCGCAGCCGGCGCTGGCCCCTTGCTCCTAGCCCCGGTCTTCGCTCGCTTTGCGGTGCTGCTGCCCATGAATCTTTTCCCGGCGGCCCGGACCGAGGGGCTCGGGGCCCGCGCACGCCGGGGTGGTCTGGGTTTGGGCTTGCTCTTCGCCCTGCCGGTCTTCGGTCTGGCGCCCCTCGCCGCCGGGCTTGCCCTCGCTTTGGTCCTCGCGGTGGCCGTTTTCGCCCAACGCCGTTTGGGGGGGCTTACGGGGGACGTCTACGGGGCCTTGATCGAGCTCGGTGAACTTTTTTTTCTGCTCGCCTTCCTGACCGTTTCCTGACCCGGCCGAATAAACTGCTATCCAGGTGGCGACGATTCTCCTGGTCGAGGACGACGCCGGGGTTCGAACCGGGCTCAAGTACCGGCTTCGCGGGGAGGGGTTCGAGGTCCTCGAGGCCCCCACCAGCGCCGCGGCCTGGCCCCTGCTCCCCCAAGCCGACGTGGTGGTGCTTGACTGGATGCTGCCCGACGAACCCGGGGTCCGGTTGCTGGAACGGATTCGAGAGGGGCCGCACGCCGAGCTTCCCGTGCTTCTTCTTACCGCCCGGGCCGCCGAGGTCGACCGGGTCGAGGGGCTTAACCGAGGGGCCGACGACTACGTCACCAAGCCCTTCTCCCCCGCCGAGCTGGTGGCCCGGATTCGGGCGCTACTGCGGCGGACCAAAAGGGAACGGCTGGTCTACGGGGCCTTGGTGCTGGACCTCGACGCCGGTCGAGTTTGGATGGCGGACGCCGAGGTTCCCCTTTCCCCGCGGGAGTACGCCCTCCTGGCCTTTCTCGCCCGCCACCCGGGCCGGGTCTTTGAGCGCCAGGCGCTTTTGGATGCAGTCTGGGGCGAGGACTTTTGGGGAACGCCGCGCACGGTGGACCAGCACATTGCTCAGCTGCGCGAAAAGCTTGGCAGTGGCTGGATTGAGACGGTGCGCGGCCGCGGGTACCGCTTTCGGGGGCAAGGGTGAGGGAGGCCTGGGAGACCGCCGAGGAGGGCATTCTGCTCTTTTCCGAGGGGCGGGTGCGGTACTTGAACCCGGCGGCCGCTCGCATGCTCGGGGTGGACCGCGAGGCGGTGGCCGGAGCGCCATTGCTCTTCGCCCTCAGGGATGAGCGTCTCGAAAGCCTGGCCACCCGAGGGGGGCGCGCGGAATTCGAGCGGGGCGGGCGGGTTATCGAGGTCCGCGCCTACCCCGGCCGGCTCCACCTCCACGATCGTACGGCTCGGGTTCGGGCTGAACGCGCGTTGGCGGAGGAGCGCACGGTTGTTATGCACGAGCTAAGGACCCCGGTGGCCGGGTTGCTCGCCCTGGTGGAAGCGTTGGGCACCGAGCTGGCCCCCGAGGAGGAGGCCGAGATCCGCGAACTCATCCTGGCGGAGCTCGGCCGCCTGGCGCGGTTGGTCGAGGGCGCCCGCTGGTCCGGTACGGTCAACCCTTGGCCGATCGCCGACCTTAAGGCCCGGGTTGATCGTTTGCTTCCCGGGGCCCGGGGGGCGGTGTGGCGTACCCCCCACCGGCTTCGGTTGGAGGCCGACGGGGTCTTCCAGATCCTCCTCAATTTGTTGGACAACGCACTCAAGTATGGGCAGTGGCCGGTGGCGGTGGTGAGCGAGGCGGCTCCGGGCGGGCGGCTCCGTTTGGAGGTCCGGGACGCCGGGCCCCCCCTACCCGACTACGACGGGCTATTTACCCCTGGCCGCCGCGACGTGCAGGCCGCTGCCCATCGCGGGAGCGGGCTCGGTTTGGCGATCGTGGGGCGGATTGCCCGAGGGTTTGGCGGCGAGGCCTATGGCCGGCGGGTGGAAGAGGGCAACGCCTTTGGCGTGTATATTCCCCCCGAAGGATGGGAATAGGAGGCGACCATGCGGCAAGCGCTGGATCAGGAGATTAGCAGGGTCATTGAGTTGTTTCTTCGGATGGCCAGCAAGACCAAGGAGATGCTGGAAGAGGCCACCCGGGGCCTGGTGGATTCGGATCCGGGGCGAGCTCAAGCCGCGATTCAGCGGGATCGGGAGGTGGACGAGCTCGAGGCCACCATCGAGAACGAGGTCATCGCGGCGATTGCCCGTCACCAGCCGGTGGCCAGCGATTTACGGTTTTTCGTCACCGTTTTGAAGGCGGTGACCGACCTCGAACGGGCCGCCGATTACGCCGCCCACGTGGCCGAGGACGCGATCGCTCTAGCCCAGGAACCCCCCCTCAAGCGCTACGTTTTGCTTCCCCAGATGGCCCGAAGGCTGGCCGAGATGCTCGACTTGGTGGCGAAAAGCGTGGCCGAGAAGGACGCCGGGGCAGCGATGAAAGTACTGGAACTCGACGACGACGTCGACGACCTCTACGAGCAGCTCACCCGGGAGCTCATCACCTACATGCTGGAGGACCCGCGGACCATCGGAAAGGCCCTGACCTTGCTCCGGGTCGCCCGAAGCTACGAGCGGTTCGGAGACCACCTGGAGAACATCGCCGAGCGGGTGATCTACTGGGTGACCGGCGAGCTCCCCCATCGCTGACCGGGCCCCGGCACGGCTTGCTTACACTCGGGCCGCGCGTCAGGTATACTTGGCGTGAAAGGAGGAACAGGGTTATGAAGCGACTCATTGTGGTGCTGGGCCTTGCGGCCTTGGCTTGGCCCGCGTTCGCCGCCAAGAAGGTCGAGATCACTTTCTGGCACGCCTTCGGCGGTGGGCGCACGGCGTTCATCCAGCGGATGGTCGACGACTTCAACTACACCCACCCGGGCATCCAGGTGAAGGTGGAGTACAAGGGGTCCTACCGCGACACGCTTAACGCCGCCATCCTGGCCGCCCGGCAGGGCAACCCGCCGCACATCGTGCAGATCTTCGAGGTTGGCAGCCAGCTGGCCCTGGATTCGGGAATCTTCGTGCCCATCGAGGATTACGTCCCCGCCGAACTCAAGTTCCAGCTGGCCGATTACATCAAGCCGGTGGCCAACTACTACCGGATCAAGGGCAAGTTCAATTCGATCCCCTGGAACTCGTCGAACCCTATCCTCTACTATAACAAGGACATCTTTAAGAAAGCCGGGCTCGACCCCGAAAACCCGCCCAAGACCTTCGGCGAGGTGATGAAGGCCTGCGAGAAGATCGAGGCCACCAAGGCGGCCCCCAAATGCATCACCTGGCCGCTTCACTCCTGGTTCGTCGAGCAGTGGATCGCCGAACAGGGGGCCCTTCTCGCCAACAACGAAAACGGCCGGGCCGCCCGCGCCACCAACGTCTACATTGATTCCGAGGCGATGCGGCGGATCGTCAAGTGGTGGAAGGAGATGTACGACAAGGGCTACTACGCCTACTCCGGCAAGCCCGAGGACTGGGACGGGGCCAACCAGATCTTCGTCAGCCAGCAGGCGGCGATGCTGATCACCTCGACCTCGGACGTGACCTTCCACCAAAACGCCGCCTTCGAGAACGGCTACCACCTTGGTACCGGCTTTCTCCCCATCCCCGACGGGGTTGAGCGGAACGGCACCGTGGTCGGCGGGGCTTCGCTCTGGTTGACCAAGGGCCACCCCGACGCCGAAATGAAGGCGGCGCTCACCTTCCTGCTTTGGTTCACCAACACCGAGAACATGGTCCGGTGGCACAAGGGCACCGGGTACTTCCCGGTGCTGAACACCTCGGTGAAGGTGCTGGACTGGGAGCATTGGTTTACCCGCAACCCCGCCTACAAGGCGGCGTTCGACCAGCTGCTCCAATCCAAGGCCAACCGGGCGACCCAGGGCGCCCTCCTTGGCCCCTTCCCGGAGATCCGCACCATCATCGAGAACATGATCCAGGCGGTCTTCCAGGGCAAGCCGATCGACCAGGCGCTTAAGGAGGCCGACGCCCAGGCGGACAAGGCCCTCAGGGACTACAACGCCTCGGTCGGTCAGTAGGCTGATCCGGCGCCCCGACGTCCGCCCCTTCCGGGGGCGGACGTCCTTTTGGTTCAGGTAGTATGGGGGTACCCTATGGAGACCCACGCCGCCTACAAGAGTCGCTGGCTACCCTGGATCCTCCTTCTCCCCACCTTCGTCATCCTGCTGGTTTTCCTCTACTACCCCACGCTGGAGACCTTCCGGCTTTCCCTCTACCGGGTGGCCTTTCTAGGCCTCAGGAAGACCTTCGTTGGCCTTGCCAACTACCGCGAGCTGCTTACAAGCCCGGTTTACCACCAGGTCTTCCTCAACACCGCGATTTACTCCTTCCTGGTGGTCTTTTTCTCGATGGCTATCGGGCTTTTCCTGTCGGTATTGGCCAACCAGCGGATCAGCGGACGAAGCTTTTACCGCCTACTTTTGATCTGGCCCTACGCCCTTTCCCCGGCGGTGGCGGGGGCGATCTTTCTGTTCCTCTTCAACCCCCAGGCCGGGATCGTCAACTATTTCCTCCAAGCCTTCTTCAAGATCCAGCCCGACTGGCTGGGGCAGCCCCGGCTGGCCCTTGGCGTCCTGGTGGCGGCCGCGGTTTGGAAGAACGTGGGGTACAACGTGGTCTTCTACATCGCCGGTTTGCAGAACCTGCCGGGGGATGTCCTCGAGGCCGCCTTGATCGATGGCGCCACCCCTTGGCAGCGGTTTTGGCGGATCACCTTCCCGCTGCTTTCCCCGATGACCTTTTTCCTTTTCGTGATGAACACCATCTACGCCTTTTTCGACACCTTCCCCTTCGTGGACCTGCTCACCCAAGGCGGGCCGAACGGGGCCACCAATATCCTGATCTTCAGCATCTACCGCGACGGCTTCCGTTTCTTGAAGACCGGTATGGCCGCCGCTGAGTCGGTGGTCCTCTTCGTGGGGGTCGTGCTCCTGACCATCCTGCAGTTCCGCCTCGGCGAGCGGCGGGTCCATTACGGAGGCTAGCGATGCGACGCAGAAAATGGCTTACCTCGGCGCTGGTTCACCTGTTGTTGCTCCTTTCGGTGGTGGTGGTGGCCGCCCCAGTGGTCTTCGCCTTTATCTTTTCCACCCAGACTCCTGCCGAAATTTTCCGCTATCCGCCGCAGTTCACCATCGGCAGCGCCCTGCGGGAGAACTACAGCATCGTTTGGAACCAGTACCACCTGGGCCTTTACATGAAGAACTCGTTTTACATCTCGGTGGCGGTGACGGTGGGGAAGACCATCGTCTCCTTCCTCGCCGCGTTGGCCTTGGTGTACTTCCGCTTCCCCCTCAAGGGCTGGGTTTTCACCTTTATTCTTCTCACCCTGATGATGCCTACCGAGATCATGATCGTCGCCCTCTTTGAGCTGGTCACCAATATCGGATGGTCCAACTCCTACGCGGCGCTGATCGTGCCCTTCCTAGCTTCGGCCACCGGCACCTTCCTCTTCCGCCAGCAGTTTCAGCAGATCCCGGTGAGCTTGGTGGACGCTGCCCGGATCGACGGCGCCGGCCCGCTCCGCTTTGCCTGGTCGATTCTCCTGCCCATGAGCTTCAACGTGGTGGCGGCGATGGGGGTGATCCAGTTCGTTTACATGTGGAACCAGTACCTTTGGCCCCTCGTCATCATCCGGGATAGCAGCAAGCAGGTGGTCCAGGTGGGGCTACGGATGCTCACCAGCGGCCAGGATGCCACCAACTGGGGCATCGTCACCGCCGGGGCCATCGTTGCCCTGCTGCCGGCGCTGGTGGTCTTCTTCCTCCTGCAGGAGCAATTCTCCCGCGGGTTCGCGCTCGCCGAGGAGAAGTAGATGCTTTTTACCGACCGCCCCCGCCCGATCCTGCTTGGTCACCGGGGGGTGCGCGAGGGAGCACGTGAAAACACCCTGGCCGCCTTCCGCCTGGCGATGGAGGCCGGTCTTGATGGGGTCGAGCTCGACGTGCAGCGGAGCCGGGACGGGGTCCTGGTGGTTTACCACGATTTCTGGATCGATCGTGGGCTTGTTCACCAGCTTGCCTACGGTGAGCTTAAGGCGGCGTTGCCGGACCTTGCCACCCTGGAGGAGGTGCTGGCCTTTTTCGAGGGCTACCCGGACGCGATCCTGAACGTTGAGCTCAAAAGCATCCCGGGTTTTCGCGACGGGCGCACGGCTGCGCTCGCCGAGCTGCTCGAGGGTTGGTCCGGAAGGCACCGGGTGCTGGTTTCCTCGTTCGACCCGGTGGCCCTCTTCGAGCTTCGGTCGCTCGCTCCCGGGTTGCCGCTCGGGTTCCTGTTTCACGGCTTTGACGCCGGGGACATGGCGATCCGGCTGGGGTTCGAGGCGGTGCACCCACGGCTTGAGCTCGCGAGCCCCGAGCGGGTATCCGGCTGGCACCGGGAGGGCCGTTTTGTGTGTGCGTGGCCGGCGGCGACCGAGGCCGAGGCCCGGTCGGCGATCGCGGCCGGGGTGGACGCCCTGATCGGTGGCTGGCCGGAGGTGCTTCTAAAGGCCAAGCACGATCCTGGCGACGTTTAGGTAGATTACTAACCCCGAAATATCGGAAACGGTGGCGATGAGGGGGTTAGAGATCAGCGCCGGATCGATGCCCAGCCGCGCGAGCAAGAGGGGCAGGAGCGATCCCGCCAGGTTGGCCACGAGAACCAGCAGAAAGAGCGCCAGGGCCACCACCGGGGTGATGCCGAGGTGGCCGTCGATGACCACCTTGACCGCGATCAGGGCCGATAGGGTAAGGCCTAGGAGCAGCCCGACCCCGGACTCCTTGGCCAAAATCTTCGGCCAGTCCCGGATCTCCACGTCCTTGGTGCCGAGCGCCCGGACGATGATGGTGGCGGCCTGGCTTCCCGAGTTGCCCCCGGTCCCCAGGAGGACGGGCAGGTAAAAGGAAAGCGCGGTGACCGCCTTCAGGACCTTTTCGTAGCTGCCGAGAATCGTCGAGGTGATCATCCCGGTAAGGATCAGGATGACCAGCCAGCGGACCCGCGCGCTCCAGAGCTCGAGGACCCGGGATCGGGAGTAGACCAGTTCGGGGGCTTCGACCGCGCCCAGACGGTAGATGTCTTCGGTAGCTTCCTCCTCGAGGACGTCGATCACGTCGTCGACGGTGACGATGCCCACGAGACGCTGGTTTTCGTCGACCACCGGGAGCACGGTGAAGTCGTAGTCGGCCATCAGCCGGGCGACCTCCTCCTGGTCGGTGTCCGGGGTGACGTAGACGACGTTTTCGTTCATGATCTCCTTGACCCGGGTCGCCGGGTCGGCGACGATCAGGTCCCGGAGGCTCAAGACCCCAATCAGGCGGCCCTTCTCGTCGACCACGTAGATGTAGTAGATGGTCTCGGCGTCGGGGGCCACCCGGCGCAAGAACTCAAGCACCTCCTCCACCGTCATCCCGGCCCGCACCGCCACGTACTCCGGGGTCATCAACCCGCCGGCCTCGTCCTCCTCGTAGGCGAGGAGGCGGGCGACTTGGGCACGGGTCTCGGGTTCGAGAAGGTCGGTGAGCTCCCGGTAGAGCGCGGGCTTTTCCTCGTGGGCCGCCTGCAGGATGTCGGTGAGGTCGTCGGGGTCTAGCTCGGCGAGGATGCCCCTCACCTGGAATCGGGGCAGGGTCTCCAGAAACTCCAGCTGCTCCTCGGGCTCGAGCTGGGCGATGATCTCGGCGGCCTTGGCCGGGGGCAGCACGGTGAGGAGGACGTAGCGGTGCTCCCCCGAAAGGGTTTCCCAGCCCTCGAGGATCTCGTGGGCGGGGGTCGCCTGGGCCAGGGCCTCGAGCGCCGGCAGGTCGCCAAGCTCGAGGGCCTGTTTCAGCCGTTCGAGGGTCGCCTCTTGGGTGGGCATCGCCGCCTCCTCCCCGGGAAAAGCCCAAGGGGGAGTGTATCACACCGGGTGTGAGCGGCCAAGCTGCCGATAACGAGCGGTAAAAACCCGCCTTTGGCCAGGCTTAAACTATCAGAAAAATTGCGGTTGACATGCTAAGGGTGGGGCGGCTATCCTTGACGCCGGGTTTTTATGTTCGAGAGCCTCAGCCGCCGGCTGCAAACCACCATCGACCGTCTGCGCGGGCGCGGGCGCATCACCGAAGCCGACCTCAAGGAGGTGCTTCGCGACCTCCGGCGGGCGCTTTTGGAAGCCGACGTTAACTACCAGGTGGCCCGGGCCTTCGTCAAACGGGTGGAGGAAAAGGCGCTGGGGCGGAGGGTGTTGGAGAGCCTGACCCCCGCCGAGCAAATTCTGGCCGTCGTCCATGAGGAGATGGTCGATCTCCTGGGGGGGAAGGCGGTTGAGCCCCGGCTTTTGGCCGAGGGCAACGTGTGGTTCCTGATCGGCCTTCAGGGTACCGGCAAGACCACCGCCGCCGCCAAGCTCGCCCATTTCTACAAGAAAAAGGGGCGCCGCCCCCTGCTGGTGGCCGCCGATACCCAGCGGCCGGCGGCCCAGGACCAGCTTGCGATCCTGGCGGAAAAGGTTGGGGTGCCGGTGCTCCGGGTGGAGCGGGGCGAGCCGCCCGCTTCGGTTAAGCGTCGGCTGGACGAGCGGTTGGCCCGGGATTTCCGTGATCTGGTGATCGTGGACACCGCCGGCCGGCTCCAGATCGACGCGGCCCTGATGGACGAGCTGGCCGCTTTGGCGGAGGCGCTTTCCCCCACCGAGAAGATCCTGGTGGTGGACGCGATGATGGGGCAGGAAGCGCTCTCCGTGGCCGAGACCTTCGACCGTCGGGTGGGGGTCACCGGCCTCATGCTCACCAAGCTCGACGGCGACGCCCGCGGGGGTGCGGCCCTCTCCGCCCGCCACGTTACCGGCAAGCCCATCTACTTCGCCGGTACCTCGGAGAAGATCGATGGCCTGGAACCCTTCTACCCCGACCGGCTGGCCGGCCGGGTGCTGGGGATGGGGGACCTCGCCACCCTGGCCGAGAAGGTCCGCGAGGCGGAGCTCAAGGCCCCCGAGAAGTCGCCGGGGAAGTTTGACCTCGAGGACCTCCTCGAGCAGATGCGCCAGATCCAGAAAATGGGGTCCTTTGGGGAACTTCTTAAAATGATTCCCGGGCTTTCCCGGGCGCTACCGGCCAATTTGGAGATCGACGAGCGGGGCCTCAAGCGCATCGAGGCGATTATTCTCTCGATGACCCCCGAGGAGCGTAAAAACCCTCGGCTCCTGAACGCCTCCCGTCGCCGGCGGATTGCCCGGGGCAGCGGGACCACCGTTCAGGAGATCAACCGGTTGATCAAGACCTTTGAGGAGACCAAGGCGCTCATGAAGCGCCTTGGCAAGCGAGGCGGCAGGCGAAGCCTCATGGGAGGGTTTGGAGGAAGACCATGGTAAAGATTCGGCTATCCCGTTTCGGTGCCCGGCACAACCCCCACTACCGCATCGTGGTGACCGACGTCCGTAAGAAGCGCGACGGCGCGTACATTGAGCGGATCGGCTACTACGATCCCCGGAAGACCACCCCCGACTGGTACCGGGTGGACGTGGAGCGGGCCCGCTACTGGCTTTCGGTAGGGGCCCAGCCCACCGAGACCGTGAAGCGGCTCTTTAAAATGGCCGGGGTTTACGAGGAAAAGACTTCCTAGCAGCCGGTTGCGTTCGTTTGGCCGCGGGCTTTTACGGCTCGCGGTAGGCTTTTAGGTATGAGGGAAGTCGTCGAGTACCTGGCCAAGAACCTGGTCGATCAACCCGAGGCGGTTCGGGTAAGCGAACGCCGGGGGCGCGGGGTGACCGTGTACCTGGTGGAGGTGGCCCCCGAAGACAAGGGCCGCGTGATCGGTCGGAGGGGGCGGGTTATCGAGAGCATTCGGGTCCTGGTGCGCGCGTTTGCTCGCGGACGGGTGAACGTCGAAGTTCGATGAAGGACCGCGTGCGGATCGGCGTCCTCGGCCGCCCCTATGGCCTCAAAGGGGGCATTCGCCTCCGCAGCGAGGCCGACCCCGGCGTGCTTCAGGCGTTGGGGCGGCTCTACCTCGAGGGCCGCGGTTGGCGGGCGGTGGACCGGCTCGAATGGGTGGGCGGTGAGCCGGTGATCTACTTTGCCGGGGTCAGCGACCGCACCGCAGCGGAGGCCCTGGTGGGCACCCCGGTGCTGGCCGCGGCCGCCGATCTCCCGCCGCTGGAGGAAGGGGCCTACTACTACTTTGAGCTGGTGGGGTTGCCGGTCTTTCTCGAGGGGGAGCCCCTCGGCGAAGTGGCGGATGTTCGGGAAGCGGGGGCCCAGGATCTCCTGGTCGTCCGCCGGGGGCTCCGGGAATACCTCGTGCCGCTGCAAGCCCCCTACGTTGAGATCCGGGAGGGAGCGGTGCACCTGGTGGCCCCACCCCCCGGCCTTTTGGAGATCTAGTTGCTGCGGTACACCGTGCTAACCCTCTTTCCCGGCCTGATCCGGCCCTGGGCCGGGGAGGCGCTGATCGGCAAAGCCATCGAGCGAGGGCTTCTGGCGCTCGAGGTTCGCGATATCCGCGATTTCGCCCGGGGGCGCTACCGCCAGGTCGACGACTACCCCTACGGTGGCGGGGCGGGGATGGTTCTCCGCCCCGACGTGGTGGTTCCCGCCATTGAGGCCGTCCTGCCCGCCGACGAGGTGATTCTTCTAAGCCCTTCCGGCGAGCCTTTCACCCAGGCGCTGGCCGAGGAACTCAGCCGAAAGACCCACCTGGTGCTGGTCGCCGGGCGCTATGAGGGGTTCGACGCCCGGGTGGAGCGGTTCGTGACCCGGGAAGTTTCGGTCGGGGATTACGTGCTCATGGGGGGCGAGGTGGCCGCCTTGGCGGTGATCGAGGCCACCGCCCGGCTGGTTCCCGGGGTGCTGGGTGAGCCCGAATCGGTGCGAGAAGAGTCCTTCGCTTGGGGTTTGCTCGACTACCCCCAGTACACCCGACCGCCGGAATACCGGGGCCTCGTGGTGCCCGAGGTTCTCCTTTCCGGCCACCACGAGGCGATACGGCGTTGGCGGCGCGCTGAGGCGCTCAGGCGCACCCTGCTGCGCCGCCCGGAGCTTTTGCGCGCGGCCCGGCTTTCGGCCGAAGACGTGCTCCTTGTAGCCGATCTTGATGCCGTGGGCTAAACGTGCCCGCCCCGGCGAAGGGCTTCGGTAAACCAGCCCGGGGGTTTCCCTCCAAAGCGTTTTTCGGCAAAGCGGTGGGCGAAGTCGGCAAACCGCCCTTCCGCGATCGCCGCGCGCATGGCTTCGGTGAGCCGGTGCAAGTAGCGCAGGTTGTGGATTGAAAGCAGAACGGGGCCGAGCATCTCGCCGGCGCGGACCAGGTGCGTGAGGTAGGCGCGCGAGTAGGTGCGGCAGACGAAGCAGTCGCAGGACGCGTCGATCGGGCCGGGATCCTCTTTGTGGCGGGCGGCGTTGAAGTTGAGCCGGCCCTCGGGGACCAAGGCGTAACCGAAGCGGCCGGTGCGGGTGGGGTAGACGCAGTCGAACATGTCGACCCCCAGCGCCACCGCCGCCACCAGGTCCTCGGGGTGCCCGACCCCCATAAGGTAGCGAGGGCGGTCTTCGGGTAGCAGATCGGTGGAGAGGTCGATGGTGGGGATCATCCGTTCTTTCGGTTCACCCACCGCCAGGCCGCCGATGGCGTAGCCGGGTAAATCAAAGCGGATCGTTTCCAGGGTCGATCGGCGACGCAGATCGGGTTCGGTGCCCCCCTGGGTGATTCCGAAGAGCGCCTGGTCGGAGCGGGTCTTGGCCTTCACGCTTCGCTCCAGCCAGCGGAGGGTGCGTTCAAGGGAGGCCTCGAGGTAGGAGCGGCTCGACGGGTAGGGGGGGCATTCGTCGAAGGCCATGATCAGGTCGGCCCCGAGCTGTTCCTGTACCCGGATGCTTCGCTCCGGGGTGAGAAGAAGGAGGTCACCGTTTAGGTGGTTGCGGAAGTGCACGCCCTCTTCGGTGATGGTGCGGCGGTGGCCCAGGCTCATCACCTGGTAACCGCCGGAATCGGTGAGCCAGGGGCGCCGCCAGGCGGCGAACCCGTGGAGCCCCCCCAGGCGGGCCACCCGCTCGGGGCCGGGACGGAGGAGGAGGTGGTAGGTGTTGGCGAGGAGGATCTGGCTCCCCACCTCGGCAAGCTCCCGGACATCGAGGCCCTTGACCGTGCCCTGGGTGCCCACCGGCATGAAGACCGGGGTGGTGACCGGCCCGTGGGGGGTTTCGAGAACGCCGGTTCGGGCCTTGCCGCTGGTGGCGAGCACGCGGAAGCCGAACATCCCGGGTTAGGATAACCGCGTGCTGCTCACGGTGGACGTTGGCAACACCGCGACCGCGATGGGGCTTTGGCAGGGTGAGCGGCTTCTGGCCCGCTGGCGTATGGCCACCGACCGGATGCGAATGGCTGAGGAGTACGCGGTTTTCCTCGAGGCGGTCTTCCGCCAAAAGGCGATGCCCCGGCCCGACGCCGCGGCCATCGCCAGCGTGGTGCCTCCGGTCGAGCACGAGCTTGCCGCCGCTATGGCCGAGCTCTGGGGGATCGAACCTTTCCTGCTCACCCCGGAGAACGCCGGCCTCGAGGTCGCCGTGGAGCACCCCCAGGGGGTCGGCGCCGACCGCCTGGCCAACGCCCTGGGGGTGCTTGAGCTGGCCTCCCCTAGCGGCCGCTACCTGGTGGTGGACTTCGGTACCGCCACCACCTTTGACCTGGTCCAGGCCCCGAACCGCTACCTGGGCGGGGCCATCGCCCCCGGGCCTGAGACCGCCGCCGAGGCCCTGGCCCAGCGGGCCGCCAAGCTTCCCCGCTTCGACCTGGTCCCGCCCCCCCGCGGCGTGGTGGGGAAGAACACCACCGAGGCGCTGCAATCCGGCCTGGTCCTGGGGTACGCTGCCCTGGTCGACGGTATGATCGGGCGGTTCGTTCGCGAGGTCGGGCCGCTTTTGGTGGTGGCCACCGGGGGCTTTGCCCCGGTCATCGAGGGCCTCACCGAACGGATCGACCGGGTCGATCCCGATCTCACCTTGAAGGGGCTTCTTCGGGCTTACCGTTCCCGGTAGGGGCGGCGTAGGCCGCCAGCACCACCGCCCCCGCCACCAGCAACCACATCAAGAGGTAGAAACCGAAGAGCAAGAGCACCGGGCCCGCTAGCGGTCCGTAAACCAGCGCCGATTGGCGTTCGGGGAGGAGCTTGGGCAAGCCCCAGGCCACCAGGTTCCAGGCCAGCGCGACCACGATGCCGGCGGCCAGGGCCGGCCCGGTGGGCGGGGGCGGGATGACCAGAAAACGGTAGATCGCGAAGATCACCAGGGTGCTGGTCAGGTAGCTGGCGGAAACCCCCAGGTAGGCGCTCCAGGGGCCTTCAGGGAGGAAGCGGGCCACCATCCCCAAGGCCAACCCGAAGGCACTGGCAAGAAGCAGGGCAAGCCCCACGATCAAGGGACCGAGGAGGCCGTGGAAGCGGTGCCGGAGGCCCCGTCCCTCGCCGGTGAAGACCACCGAGAGGACGCTGGAGAGGGCGGTGAAGAAGTGGCTGGCGGTCCAGCCCAGCAGAATCGCCGACCCCAGGGTAAAGGCGGGGGCCCCGCGGGTGAGAGCACGCAACACCGCCCGGCTGGCCTCGCCGGCGGTGGGAAAGAGGTTCCCCGCCCATTCCTCGAGCTGGTGGACAAAGGCTGCGGAGAGCTCGGGGTTTTTCCCAAGCACCATGCCGGCGATGCCCACCAGCAAGAGAAGCAGGGGGAAGATACCGAGCAGGGCGTAGTAGGCCAGGGCGGCGGCGTAGATCGGCACCGGTACGCGCCGGAAGCGCTCGATCACCCGGCGATGGAAGGGGGGCGAGGCGGTCACCGGGTAAAGCCTACCCCGCCGCGGCCGCGAGCGGTTAGCGGTAGAGCTCGCGGGCGATGACCAGCTTCTGTATCTCGCTGGTGCCCTCGTAGATCTCGGTGACCTTGGCGTCGCGGTAGTACCGTTCGACCCGGTAATCCTTGTGGTAGCCGTTGGCCCCCAGGATCTGGATGGCCTCACGGGTGGTGTCGACCGCGGTGCGGGTGGCGAACAGCTTGGCCCGGGCGGCCTCGAGGGTAAACCGCCCGCCCCCATCCTTTTTCCGGGCGGCCGACCAGACCAGGTGCCGGGCGGCGGCGATATGGGTGTCGAGCTCGGCGAGCTTGAAGCTGATTCCCTCGAAGGTCCGGATCTTCCGGCCGAACTGCTCGCGCTCGTCGGCGTAGTCCCGGGCGATGTCGAAGGCGGCCTGGGCGATGCCCACCGCCTGGGCGGCGATCCCGATCCGCCCGGAGTCGAGCCCGGCCAGGGCGTGGGAAAGCCCCCTGCCCACCTCCCCCAGCACCTGGTTGTCGGGGACGAAGACCTCCTCCAGGCGTACCTCGGCGGTGTGCGCGGCGTGGAGGCCCATCTTGGCCTCGGGAAGCCCGAAGGATAGGCCCTTGGCGTCCTTTTGCACAAGGAAAGCGGTGATGGCCTTTCGTTCTTCCCCGGTCCGGGCCATGACCACGTAGAGCTCGGCCTGGCCCGCCGAGGTGATCCAGGCCTTGGTTCCCGAGAGGACCCATCCCCCGTCCACCCGGCGGGCACGGGTCTTGAGGGCGGCGGGGTCGGAGCCGGCTTGGGGTTCGGTTAGGGCAAAGGCGCCGATCCATTCGCCCCGGGCCAGAGGTACGAGAAAGCGCTCCTTCTGCTCGTCGGTGCCGAATTTCAGGAGCATGTACTGGGGCAGTCCGCTGGTCACCGAGACGATCACCGCCACCGAGGGGTCGGCGTAGGCGATTTCCTCCAGCGCCAGGGCCCAGCTCACCGCGTCCATGCCCGCCCCACCCCATTCCTCTGGGGTGGTCATACCCAAAAGCCCCAGCTCGGCGAGCTTTCTAAGTTGGGGCCAGGGATACTCGCCGGACTCATCGTAGGCCGGCGCCAGCGGCCAGAGCTCCTCGCGGGCGAAGGCGCGCACGGTGTCGCGCACGAGCTTTTGGTCTTCGGTGAGGGGCAGCATCAGATGTAGCGTATCACGCTACCGCCGACGAAAAAACGCAATGTCGGAACCTAGCCGCGGGCTTTGAGGAAGTCGAGAAGGACATGGCGCCCCAGGTCGCGGGGGGTCGTGAGCACGGCCCGGCCTCGCCCCACCGCCACCAGCCGCCGCACGAAGTCCACCAGTTCGGGTTCTTCGGCCAGCATAAAGACGTGCAGGCTGGCGGGAAGACGCCGAAGCCGGGCGGCTTCCTTCAGGGTGGCGGTCACGATTTGTTCGTCGAGCCCCCAGGCGTTTTTGTAAACCGAGCCGTTTGGCAGGGTCATGGCCGAAGGCTTGCCGTCGGTGATCAGGATCGCTTCCTTCATCGGCTGGGAGCTGCGTTTGAGGAAACGGTAGGCGAGCGCCAGCGCTTCCGCGGTGTTGGTGTGCCAGGGCCCCACCTGGACCAGCGGCAAAAGCGCCAGGGGCACCGCCTCGGCCCGGTCGCCGAAGCAGAAGACCGAGAGCCGGTCGCCGGGGTAGCGGGTTTGGATCAGGTGCATAAGCGCCAGGGCCACCCGCTTGGCGGGGGTGAAGCGGTCCTCGCCGTAGAGGATCATCGAGTGCGAGCAGTCGAGCAGGAGGGCGGTGGCCATGCCGGCCCCGGCCTCGGCCAGGGTCTGAACCAGATGACGCTCCGCCAGGGCTTCGGCGGGGGCGGGCACCAGGCGCTTCAAGGTCTCAACCGCGTTGAGGTGCAGGGCTTCGCCCGGGCGGTAGGGGCGGAACTCGCCGCTGGGCTCGGGTCCCGGGCGTGGCTCGCCCGCCGGGTGACGCCCCAGCCCAGCCCGGCCCCTGGCCCCAAGTAAGCGGTCCAGGTAGCGGGCGCCCAGAAGCCGGAGCGCTCGCTTTCCCAGCCGGACCCCGCCCCGGCCCTTTTCGGCGCGGCCGTCCCTCACCAGGAAGCCTTCCTGGAAGAGTGCCTTTAGCAGCCGGTCGGCATCCTCGGGGTCGTGGCCCCGCTCCTTTAGCGCTTCGGCGAGGAGCCGACGGATCTCCGCTTCCCCGAGGGATCCGGGTTCGGGTCGGTAACGGCGTTCGGGGTCCCCAAACCCCGAGTCCAGCAGGCGATCGGCAATCCAGAGGAAGGCTTCGTCCGGCGGTGGCAGCCGTGGGGCTCGCCGGTAGCGCGCCCCGCTCATGCCCGACGGTAGCCCCCCGCTTCCCGAACCAGGAACCCCTCGCCCACAAGGGCCACGAGTCGCGCCTCGGCGAGGGCGTAGAGGGTGGCGGCGTCGCTAGCGTCTAGCCCTTGGCGGAGTTCGGGAAGGCGGTCGAGGGCAGCCTTCACCGCCGCGAAGGGTCCTTCGGGGACCTCGAGGACCCCGCCCGCCTCGAACCAGGCCCGAACCCCGGCGAGCTCCACCGCTTGGCACTCGAAAAGGAACGCTCGCGCCACCAGCGAGGCGGCTAGGGCCTCGGCCCCCAGCGCCTCGCCCTCGTAGCTAGGCTCGATCTTGCCGGTGACGGCGAAGAGCCCGGTGAAGAAGTCGTGGGGACGAACCACCGGGGGATCGCCGTAGACCAGGTGCCGCCGTTCGGCCCCTGCCGCCACCGCCTCGGCCAGCGCGATGGGCAGACGTTGGCTGACCCCCGAGGCGGGTTCCACCCGGGGATCCTCCCGAGCCAGGAAGGCCACCCGTTCTACCACCCGGAACAGGGGCTCGGGGATCGTCACCCCCTCGGGGATCCTGGCCTCCTGGCGGGTGATCGCTAGACCGTCCTCGATCGTCCTCGGGTAGTGGGTGCGGATCTCGGCTTCGATGCGGTCCTTCAAAGGGGTCACGATCCGCCCGCGAGCGGTGTAGTCTTCGGGGTTAGCGGTGAAGACCAGCCAGACGTCAAGGGGAAGCCGCACCGGGAAGCCCCGGATCTGCACGTCCCCTTCCTCCAGCACGTTAAAGAGCGCGACCTGCACCTTGGGGGCCATGTCGGGGAGCTCCTGGATGGCAAAGATGCCCCGGTTGGCCCGCGGCAAAAGGCCGTAATGCATGGCCTCGAGGTCGGCAAGCTCCTTCCCCCGCCGCGCCGCCTTGATGGGGTCAAGGTCGCCGATGAGGTCGGCCACCGCGACGTCCGGTGTGGCGAGCTTTTCGACGTAGCGTTCCTCGCGGGAAAGCCAGACGATTGGGGCCTCGTCCCCGAGTTCCTGGACCAGCCGCCGGCCTTCCGGGGATACCGGGGCGAGGGGGTTATCCCGCATCGGGGTGGGGAGCGCGGGGATGGCCTCGTCGAGCAGGGTGGGGAGGAGCCGGGTGAGGCGGCTTTTGGCTTGGCCCCGGGTTCCCAGAAAGACGAGGTCGTGGCCGGCTAGGATGGCGGTCTCGAGGGCGGGGATCACGGTTCTTTGGTAGCCATGGATCCCAGGGAAGAGCCGGTCCCCGGCCCGCAACCGGGCTATCAGGTTTTCCCGAACCTCGGATTTTACCGTGCGCCGGAGTTTCTCAAGCGGATAGGAGGCTTTTAGCTCACCCAGGGTGGTGGACACCACGCCACCACTTTAATGGGTGGTGATGGTGCACCGCCTGGTGTTCCTCTTTGGGGCTGGCCGTTAGCGTGCCTAAGCCAGGGCAATGGCCACACCCAGGACGAGCGCAACGAACGAAAGGGACACCACGAGCAGTACCCGGCGGGGGGAAACAACGCTTTGCGGGTGGGTAGCCGGGTGCGCGGAGGCAGGGTGAACTGGTTGGCCCTGTCCGGCTGGTCGTACCGTCATCATTCCGTGTTTCATGCGATTGGCCACCAGCCACCAGTTAACGGGAAAGGCGGCGAGAAATCCCGCGAGCAGCGCCATAGACATGGTGAACCAGAAGGTGGCCGAGCCGAGGTGGCGGCTTTCGGGCACCCACGCGCTGGCCAGGGCTTTCACCACCACCATGGCTGCCATTAAGTAGTTCATTGAAACCAGTTCGGGGATAAACGTTTTTTTAAGCGCCTTGGTAAAGGAACCCCCAACCGAGTTTTTCATGAAAAGGGCTTGGAAAATGGTCCAGCCAAAGCCGAACCCTAGCAGGTATTCGAGCGCGATTTCGGTCGGGCCAGGAAGTTGAACGATGCCACCCAGTATCGCCCCGGCCACGATGCCGAGGCCGTCGCCGGCGACGCAGTGCATGGTGGAACCCAGGACCTGGCGCCACCGCACTGCGGTGTACTTTTCGTGCAATCCAGGTAGCGGTTCACGGCAACCAAGAACGTATAGGAAGGCCCCCACGGGGCCGGTGTAAGCGGTAAATAGGATGAATGCCCACTTCAGCACCGGGGACTCCGGGGTCCTTAGGATATCGATGGCAACGAAGAGCACCGAAATGGCCGTTAAGAAGAACCAAAGTAGCATAACGCCAGCTAACATTTCCCACCCCCGCCCCGGTCGCATTGTGTTATCCGGTGCTGTACTAACCCGACAGGCTGAACGGTCTAAGTATACGCCGCCACGGTGCGAGGTATTCGGGGTTTCGGTGGGCGGTGACCTGTGCGCGTAAGGAATGCGGACCCGGCGGGGCAGGAGGCTTTCCGAGGGGTTAAACCGTTTCGGACCCGCTGCTTTCCTTAGGTGCCAGAGGAAGGGTGAGGTCCTGCAGGTAGAGGCGTAAGCTGGGTGACGGTGGAGTTCCTCCTCCTCGGCCCCGAAGAAGCCGCCCGGCTCGAAGAGCCCCTGATGGCGATGTGGCTGCGGGCCTTCGCCGGCCCCCCCTACGCGGTGACCGAACGCGACCTTCCCCGGGTTCGCGCGCTTTTCCGTCGCCATTGCCGGACACCGGGTTTCCGAATGGTGGCGGCCATGGCTGGCGGGAAACCGGTGGGGTTTGCCTACGGTTTCCCGCGCAGCCCAGGTGAGCCCTGGACCGAGGAGGTGGCGGCCTCGCTTTCCCCGGCGGTTCGCGAGCGCTGGCTAGCGGGCGCCTTTGGGTTTGTGGAGTTCGCGGTGGACCCGGCTTACCAGGGCCTCGGGGTCGGCAGCGCCCTCCACGACCGCTTGCTCGCCACCGCCCGGGAGGACCGGGCAGTGCTCACGGTTCACGCCCGCGCCCCCGCTGCCGATTTCTATGCCAAGCGGGGCTGGCAGCGGCTAGGGTGGTTAAAGGGCGTACCCTACCGGATTCTGGGAAAGGAGCTGAAAAAGGGTTAGGGCGCCGGATCCGGCGCCCCGCGAAACCGGTTCGTTTGCTCAGCCAGGGAAGCCTGCGAGGAGTTTTTCAACTTCTTCCTTGTGCTCGGTTTCATCCTCGATCATGGCGTGGATCCGGGCGGCGAGACCGAGATCGCCGAATTCCTCGGCCTGGCGCATCCGCGCAGCGTAGCGCTCGAGCGCTTCGGTCTCGGCCTTCAGGATGGCCTCCAGCATGGCCCGGGGGGTTTCGGCCTCGGGGACCGTCGCCGGCTGGGTGGTGGGCACCCCCCCTAGAGCAACGATCTTGTCGGCCAGGAACTGGGCGTGGCCGAGTTCTTCCGTGGCTTCCTTGAGGAAGAACCCTCGCAAGGCGGGACGGTAGGGCCCCTTTACCCGGGCGGCAAAGGTGGTGTAGGTGATCACCGCTTCGTACTCGTGGGCCAGATCCTGGTTGAGCGCTTGGATAAGCTTTTCCTTCATGGTTCTCCTCCTACTAAAATCATAACGATTATGCTGCCCTTTGGCAACCCCTTGAATGTAACCATGCCGCTTGCGGTAAAGCGCTGGAAGCCACCGGCAGCGGGAAGGGTTCGCGTTTAGCCTCGCCTTCGTCCGAAGGCTCCGATCAGGACGAGGACCAAGACCCCCACCACCACCAGGCTGTCGGCCAGGTTGAAGACCGGCCAGAGCCCGGGGCCGATGTCGAGGTAGTCGATCACGTACCCGCGTCCGACTCGATCGATGGCATTCCCCAGGGCTCCGGTGGCCACGAAGCTTAGCGCCAGTTGGCCGGCCAGCGATACGCGTTGGCCCGCAATCCAAAGGTACAGGAGCAGCGCCAGGCCCACC
>WFNN01000127.1 GCA_015488545.1 Thermaceae bacterium
CCCGACGCCCTCCTCGACCGGGTTCCCCTCAGGGCCCCGCTTTTGCTGCGGGTGCGGCTCGAGCCACCGGTGCGTTACGCGCTGGAAGCCGGCCCGGTCTTGGTGGACCGGGGGCGGGTGGCCTACGACCCCGGGCGGGACGGGTTTGACCCCCGGGCCCGCCTCCTCACCAAGGTTACCTACCAGTCGGCGGTGGCCTGGACCCGGGACGGGGGGCTCTGGTTTCTCGTGAGCGAGAAGACCACCCCCGGGGTGCTGGCCCGGGCGCTTGCCGATCTCGGGGCTTGGGGGGCGATCCGGATGGACTCCGGCGGCTCCGCCCAGCTCTGGGTTCGGGGGCGGCTCGTCTACCCTGCCCGCGCGCGCGAGGTGGTGAACGGCCTCGCCCTTTACCCCGCACTGGGGCAGTAGGGCCGAAGAGGGCATTCCTGGCAGCGGGGCTTCCTGGCGGTGCAGACGTAGCGGCCATGGAGCACCATCGCGTGGTGGAGGAAGATCCAGTCCTTCCGGGGGAAGAGGGCCTCGAGGTCCCGCCCGATCCGCTCGGGGGTTTTCGCCCCGGTGAGGCAGAGCCGCCGCGCCAGGCGGGCCACGTGGGTGTCCACCGCGATCCCCGGGACCCCAAAGGCCGCTCCGGCCACCACGGTGGCGGTCTTCCAGCCGACACCGGGTAGCTTCCTGAGCACCTCGGGGTCGCTCGGGACCTCGCCCCCGTAGGCCTCGACCAGCCTTTGGGCGAGCGCCACCAGATTGTTGGCCTTGGTCCGCCAGAGTCCGAGGCTCCGGATCACCCGCCCGACCTCCTCGGGGTCGGCCTGGGCTAGGGCTTCGGGGGTCGGCCAGCGGGCGAAGAGGGCGGGGGTCACCCGGTTGACCCCCTTGTCGGTGGCCTGGGCGGAGAGCACCGTGGCCACCAGGAGCTCAAAGGAGTTTTTGTGCAAAAGCTCGGTCCTGGCCTCGGGGTAGGCCGCCTTCAGCGCCCGCAGGATGGCCCGGGCGCGCTTTTTTCTCTCCTCCGAGGTCTCCGGCGGGCAGGCCACGGCTTCAGTAGGCCCGGGCGAAGACCACCCGGCGACCGTAGGCGGCGGGCCGGCCGCAGCGGACGCAGACCCCTTCCTCGGCGGGAGCGTCCGCCGGCACCACCCGGGCGGTGGCCTTGGTCTCCTCCTGGATCGCCTTCTCGCAGGCGGGGTCGCCGCAGTGAAAGGCGAGGGCGAAGCCCTCGGCCACCGCTTCCTTGAAGGTGCGGTAGTCGTCGACCGCGCGGGTGCGCTCCTTTTGGAAGCGCTCGGCGCGGCGGAGAAGCTCGTCGTGGAAGGCGTCGAGCCGCTCGGGGAGGGCCTGGGCCAGCCCCGCCAAGGGGAGGGTTTCCTTTCCGCCAAGCCGGCTGGCCAGCACCGCGGTACCCGCCTCCACGTCGCGGGGACCGAGTTCAACCCGGAAGGGAACCCCTTTGAGCTCCCAATCGTGGAACTTGAAACCAGGGGTGTACTGGTCGCGGTCGTCGGTGTGCACCCGGAGCCCGAGTCCGGCAAGCTCGCGGGCCAGCCGGTCGGCCGCGGCCAGCACCGCTTCCCGGCTCTCGGCCCTGTAGATGGGCACGATGACCACCTGGATGGGGGCGATGCGCGGCGGGAGCACCAGACCCCGGTCGTCGCCGTGGGTCATGATGATCCCTCCCAGGATTCGCCAGGAGAGGCCCCAGGAAGTGGTCCAGACGTACTTTTCCTTGAGGTCCTTGTCCTGGAAGGTGATCTCAAAGGCGCGGGCGAAGTTCTGGCCGAGAAAGTGGGAGGTTGCCGACTGCAGCGCCCGGCCGTCCTTCATCATCGCCTCCATGGTGGTGGTGTAGACCGCGCCGGCGAACTTCTCCCGCTCGGTTTTCCGGCCCGGGATGACCGGCAGGGCGGCGTGGTTTTTTGCGAAGTCGACGTAAACCCCGAGCATCCGGGCGGTCTCCTGCTCGGCTTCTTCCCTCGTCGCGTGGGCGGTGTGGCCCTCCTGCCAGAGGAACTCGCTGGTTCGGAGGAAGGGCCGGGTACGCATTTCCCAGCGAACCACGTTGTTCCACTGGTTTAGGAGCTGGGGCAGGTCGCGCCAGGAGCGGATCCACTTGGACCACATGTAGCCGATGATGGTCTCCGAGGTGGGGCGGATGGCCAGGGGTTCCTCGAGTTCCTCGCCGCCGGCGTGGGTGACCACCGCCAGCTCGGGGGAGAACCCTTCGACGTGTTCGGCTTCCTTTTGCAAGAAGCTCATCGGGATAAAAAGCGGGAAGTAGGCGTTTTGGTGCCCCGTGGCCTTGAACATACCGTCCAGGGTCCGCTGCACGTTCTCCCACAGGGCGTAGCCGTAGGGGCGGACCACGATGGTTCCCCGTACCGGAGCGTAGTCGGCTAGCTCGGCCATCTGGATGACGTCGAGGTACCACTGGGAGAAATCTTCCGATTGGGGCGTCGGGCCCTTGACCTTCGCCATGCCGTCTATCCTAAACGGGAACGGCCCAGGAGGCCCAGGTAGGCCAGGGTGGTGAGGAGCGCCCCGAGCGCGGTGAGGGGGAAGATGGCGGCGTCCCCCGCGGCGGCTACGAGGGCCCCGGCCAAGGGGGGGCCGATCAGGCCCCCGGCGTCCCAGCTGGCGGTGAAGAGGCTAAAGGCCGACCCGCGAAGTTCCGGCGGGGTGGCCCGGGTAACGGTGACGATGTTGGCCGGGAGGTAGATCCCCGCTCCCGCCCCCATTAGGGTGCCGGCCAGGAACGCGGGCCAGGGCGTGGGCCATAGCCATAGCAAGAAGAACCCCAGGGTGGCGGCGAAGAAACCGTAGGTGGCGATCCGGGCGGAGGGGTAGCGGTCAACCAGGACCCCCGCCGGCACCCGGGCCAGCACCGAAACCAGGCTGTAGTAGGCGAAAAACCCACCCACCCAGCTGGCGGGGTAGCCCCGGTGCACCAGAAAGATGGGGTAGAAGGCTTGCAGGATGGCGAAGACGGTGGCGAAGCCGGTGTTGGCGGCCGTTGCCGCCTGGACCGGTCCGATGCCCAATGCCCGGGCGAACCCCTCCCACCAGCGGCCGGCGGCGCGGGTTTTTAGGCTTTCGGGCAACCCAAGTAAGAGGGGCAGCCAAGGCAGCTGGGCGAGAAGAACCAGGAGGAAGACCGCGCTCGCCCCGGCTCGATCCACCAGAAAGCCGCCTATGGCCGTACCCAGCATGACCCCCAGCCCGATCAGCAGGTTTCGGGTGCCCATCACCCGACCGAGGGCGTCCTTCGGGGCGAGGTCGGAGGTGTGGGCCAGGGTGCTGGGCGCGAAGAGGGCCATCCCGGCCCCTTGCAAAAGCCGGCCGGTCAGCACCAAAGGCAGGGCGCCGAGGTAAAAAAGCCCCGCCAGTGCACTCGCCAAAAGGCCGATGGCCGCGGGTTTCTTCCGGCTCCAGGCATCGGCGGCGTGGCCGCCCCAGGGCCGGAGCAAGAGGCCCGCCAGCGGCATCAGGGCCACCGCCAGCCCGATCGCCTGGCTGGATAGGCCGAGGCCCTTAAGGTAGAGCGGGAGAACCGGGAGCACCAGCCCGTAGGCCAGGAAGAAGAAGAAGGTGACCAGGTGCAGGGCGAGTACCGGCCGCACGCCGCCAGTCTAGCGCAGTTCTGACCCGCCGGTCAGTAGCGGGTCTGGTAGGCTCTTCGTATGTATAGGACGATTCTTTTGGCCTACGACGGTTCGCCCCACGCCCAGAAGGCGGCCCAGATCGCCGGCGAGGAGGCGCGGGTGCATGCGGCCACCCTGGTGATCGTCTACGCCTACGATCCGGTTCCCGAGTGGCTCGGAGATCCCCTTTTTAAAGAAGCCCTGGCCCGGCGGATTACCGCCGCCCAGAAGGTGGTCGAGGAGGCCCGGGATCGGGTGGGTGAGGTGCCGGGGTTGGAGGTCGAGGTCCTCGAGGGCCCGCCTGCCTCCGCCATCCTGCGGGTGGCCGACGCCCACAAGGCCGACCTCATCGTGATGGGCACCCGCGGCCTCGGGGGGGTGGCCGGCACCCTGCTCGGGAGCCAGAGCCAGAAGGTGGTCGCCCTGGCTAAGGCGCCGGTTCTGCTGGTGCGCTAGCGCGGGCCCGGATTCGTGGCCCGAGCCAGGTCTTCTGGGCCAGGAGGGCCGAGCCGTCGGCGAAGACCACGACCAGTAGCTTTCTTCGCGGGACCAGCCAAAAACGCGCGGGCTCGGCGCCTGGTGTCTTTCCCCCGGCCCGCCACCAGTGGGCGTGGCCGTCGGAGCGGAAGTGCCAGATCCCTTCGGGGAAGAGCAGCTGTGCTTCCGTCCGCGGTCGGTTCAGGCGGAACGCGCGCACCCGTTGGCGTACGGCCTGGGCTTCGGTCACCGGAACTTGAGCTTTCGGGTTTCGGGCTCGGGCCGGCCGTAGAGGAAGCGGCCGTAGTAGAGAAGAGCGGCGACCTGGTCGGGCGCGGGCACGCCGTCCTCGTTGAAGGCGGTCTCGTCCTCCCACACCGCCCGCACCCGGCCCACGAAGAGGGTGTGGTCGCCGGTCGCCATCCGGCCCCAGGGCTCGAGCTCGTAGGCGGCGAAGGCTCCCTTGAGCAGGGGCACCTTTAGGGTCTCGCCCCAGAAGAGCTCGAGCCCGAACGCCTCGACCTTGTTGACCTCGCGTCCGGAGACGCTGCCGAGCAGGGCCACCAGCTCGGCCTTCTCGAAGGGGAAAAAGCTCACGCTGAAGGGCTTTCCGGCGTCCAACGCGGCGTAGGTGTGGCGCTTGGGGCTGACCGCTACCCCGAAGAGCGGGGGTTCGAACGAAAGCCCCGCGTTCCACACCGCAGGCATGAAATTGGCGCCGTGGTGGGGGTCCGGCACCCCGATCACTGCCACCGTCCCCGGGTAGTAGTGGTAGAAGCGGCGGAGTTTTTCACCCACGCGGTAGGCCTTCACGTCTCCTCCTGGTAGGGTACCAGGTCCTCGGCCCGGGCTACCACCCGGCCGCCGGCGGGGGTTTTGATCTCGACCTCGAGCTTTAAGGGGAAGTGCTTTGCGACCTTGCCGCAGATTCCGTCCTTGGTGCAGACCCGGGCGTTCTTCCTCGGTAGCTTGGCGAGCAATTCCTGGTAGATCGGGTGTTCGTAGGCGATGCAGCAGAGCAGCCGACCGCAGGGACCGCTGATTTTCTCGGGCGAGAGGGGAAGTTGCTGGTCGCGTGCCATTCGGATGGTGGTGGGGCCGAACTGTTGAAGCCAGGTGCTGCAGCAAGTCTCCAGTCCGCAGGCTCCGAGGGCCCCGAGAATCGCCACCTCGTCGCGGTCCCCCACCAGCACCGTCTCCACCCGCGCTTCGGCGAGCCGGGCAAGCTCCCGGGCCTCACCGCCCAGCTGGGTCCGGCGTTCCCCCTTGACGAAGAGGAAGGCCACCCGTCCGTCCAGCGTGTACTCCACCGCGATCAGCTTGAGTTTGGGCAGGCGCTTTCGAAAGTAGGACTTGAGGCGCCACTTGAGCGCCACCGCTCGCTCGGTGAGGGCGCGGTGGCGCTCCAGGTCCTCCTTGGTGGCGGTGCGCAATAGCTCGACTTCGGCCCGCCCGGGGCGCGGCCCGCCCCGGACCTGGGCCAGGCGGGGGCCTTTGCGGGTGGCCACCACCACCCGGGTGCCGGGTTCCGGGGGCGGGCCGCGGAACGCTGCCAGGTGGTGCTTGGGCCCGTGTTCAAAGCGCACGGGGACGCAGGTTTCCATAGATCCTCCTGAGTTCGTGCACGCCCCAGGCCGCGAGCAGCTCGGGGGCAACGAAGGCTTCGTGGGCTTCCATTAGCTTAACCAGAAAGGTGAGGGCCTCGGCCCGGCCGTCGGGCGGCAGTTTGGCGAAGGCCCGCCGGAAGAAGGGCCAGGGGGACAGGCCGGTCTTGGCCCGGGCTAGGAGTTCCTTGAGGCGCTCGGCGCTGGCCTGTCCATCGTCGAGGCCAAGCAGCAACGCGTCGACCAGGCGAACCAGATCGCGAACCTCCTCGGGGTGCTCTAGCGCCCAAAAGAGCCGACCCGGCGCGCCCTCGGCGAAGACCAGGAGGTCGGGGTCGTCGGTAATCGACCGGAGCTGGGGTTCAGGGAGCGGGTTTAGGCGGACCTCCAGGCTCCTCGAGGCCAGGGTGGGGAGGACGGCGTCCCTGCTTCCCGCCACCAGCACTAGGTGGGCGTGGCCCGGGGGCTCCTCAAGCGTTTTCAAAAGGGCGTTGGCGGCCGCTTCGGTGAGCCGGTCGGCGCCGTCGATTACCGCCACCTTCTTTCGAAAACGGGGGGCGACCTCGATCCACTCCAGCAGGTTTTCGCCCCCGCCTTCCCGGGGTACGATCCGCTCCACCGGTATAACCGCCCGCTGGCGTTCGCCGCTTTGCGGGGTGATCTCCAGGTGGTCGGGGTGCGGGTCGAGCCGGCAGCTTTCGCACGCCCCGCATGGGGGAAACCCGCGCTCGCAGTTGAGGCCGTAGGCGTACCAGCGGGCCAGCGTCCGCCGCCCGACCCCCTCGGGGCCGGTCAGCAGGAGGGCCTGGGGGCGGGTTTGGGCCAGAATGGCCTTGGCCCGGTCGTGGCCAATCGGTTCCTTCATCGCCCTACCCGAAGCCGTTCGTAGAGCGCCATGGGGAAGCCTTCCTCCCGAATCCGCCGGCGAACCGCCAGTAGGTCGAAGGGGATCCGGTAGGCCTCGATTCTGCGGTTCTCGGGATCCCAGATCGCGTACCCCGCCAGGGGGATACCGTCGCGCGGCTGTCCCACCGAACCGGGGTTGACCAGGGCCCGGGCCTTGGGGCCCAAGGTAAAGGTGTTCTCTTCTTCCAGAAAGGCCTTGTAGCGGATCCACGGTCCCTTGGGACCCTCGATAGCCATGTACACCCCGGCCAGGTGCGTGTGGCCGAAGAAGATCCAGGGACGGTCACTGCAGGAGAGCGCTTCCCTGGCCGGTTCCAGGTCGTCGACGTAAACAAAAGGGTCGCAGGGGCTCCCGTGTACCTGGTGGTAAGCCTCGGTTTTTCGCTGCCAGGGCCACCCTTTTAGGTAGGCCAGGTTTTCGGCCGAGAGCCGTTCGGCTTGCCAGGCAAGAATCTCGGCGATCAAGCCCCCCTCGAGGAACTCCTGGGCCAGGAGCCAGGCGTCGTGGTTGCCGAGTACCGCTTCGGCGCCCAGCTTCCTGAGGGCGGTGAGCACCGCCTCGCCGTCGGGGTAGTAGCCCACCGCGTCCCCCAGGAAAAGCACCCGGTCGAAACCCCGCCTGAGCGCGTCCTCCATCACCGCACGAAACGCCGGGAGATTGCCGTGGATGTCGGAGAGGAGGAGATAGCGCACGGGAAAAGCATATCAGACGACCCCGAGCAGCTTTAGGCCGGGTATGACCAGGAGCGCCCCCACCAGGCGGGCGAACCCTTCCGGGGAGAGCCGGCCCGCTACCCGTCCGCCCACCGCCAGGCCGGCCAAGGTGCCGGGCAGCGCGGAAAGCGCGATCGCTGCTTCGGCTTTTCCCAGCAGACCGAAAAGCGCGTAGCTGGCGGTCCAGACCAGGGTGCCAAGGGAGAAGACCGCGGTAAAGAGTGCCCGGGCCTGGTCCTTGGGGTAGCGGAGCGGGGTGTAGATCAAAAAGGGAAGCGCCCCCGCCCCCACCATCCCGACCAGGAAACCGCCGGAAAACCCCACCGCCATGAGCCGGAAAAGCTCGCCTCGGGAAAGCCCCGGGGCCCTCTTCGGGGGCCGGGGCCGGGCCAGCACCCAGGCTGCGAACAGGAGCAAAAGCGCTCCTAGCACGCGCCTTAGGGCGGCTTCCGGGAGTGCGATCAAGAGGCGGGTGCCGAGCACGATGCCCAGCGCGTAGGGCAGCGCGGCCGCCAGGTCGCGGCGGGGGTTCAGGTGGCGGCGCACCAGAAAAAGCATCGGTAGGTTGGCGAGAAAAAGCAAAAAGGCAGTGGCCGGGACCACCGTTTTCAGGGGTAATACCAGCGACCAGAGCGGTACCAAGAAAAGAGCCGGGCCAAAGCCCGCGACCCCTTTAACGAAAAAGGCGAGCAGGGCCACGAGGTTCAGGACGAACGCCACGGGAAAAGCCTACGACGCCGGCGTAGGCTTGGGGTATGGCCGAGATCCCCCTGGCGAGGCTCCTCTACCCCCTTTTCCTGGCGGTGGCGGTGGCGCTTTTGTACCTGCGGTGGAGCGGGGACGCGCGCACCCCCTGGGTGGCGATCGGGCGGATGCTGCTCCAGCTCACCCTGGTGGGCTACGTGCTCGCCTACATCTTCCAGGCCGAGGACGCTTACGTGGTCCTTGGGGTGTTCTTGGTCATGGCCACTGCGGCGGGATGGATCGGTCTACGCACCGCCACCCGGGAGCGCGGTCGGCTCTACCCCATGGCCCTCCTCGCCATCCTCCTGGGGGCGGGGAGCGCCCTGGTCGTAGCGGTGGTGGGGGTCTTGCGGCCGGTGCCTTGGTTTTCCCCCTCGGTCTGGATTCCGCTCGGCGGCATGGCGTTTTCCAATGGGATGAACGCGGTGAGCCTGGCTGCTGAGCGCTTCTTCGCCGAGATAGCCCAGGGGCGGGGGGGTGCACAGGCCTTGGCGCCCGCCTACCGGGCTGCCCTGATCCCCGCTACCAACGCCCTCCTTGCGGTGGGGCTGGTTTCGATCCCCGGGCTGATGACCGGCCAGATCCTGGCCGGGGTGAGCCCGCTCGTCGCCGCCCGCTACCAGATCCTGGTGATGCTCATGGTCTACTCCGCGGCCGGGCTTTCCGCCGGGCTCTTTCTCCTTCAGGCCCGGGATCGCTGAAGAAGCTCCTTTAGCACCCCGATGCGTTCGGCCAAGAAGGCGAAGCCCTCCCGCCAGAACCCTGGATCGGCGACGTCGAAGCCTTCGCGGGCAAGGAGCTCGACCGGGGGCTGGGAGCCGCCAGCGGAGAGGAGCCTTTTGAGCCGTGGGGCGAAGGCACGGCCCTCCTCCTGGTAGCGGCGGTAGAGGGCGTAGACCAGGAGCTGGCCAAAAGCGTAGGCGTAAACGTAGAAGGGCGTGTGGTAAAAGTGGGGCACCATCAGCCACTCGTAGCGGAAGCCCTCTGGCACCTCCACCGCGTTGCCGAACTGCTCGCGGAGGGTGTTGAGGTAGGTTCCGTGGGCCTCGGAGAGCGGCGCCCCCTCGGCTAGAAGACGGTGGGCTTCGATTTCAAAGAAGGCGAAGTAGGCCTGGCGTACCACGGTGGCGTAGGCGTCGTCGAGCTGGTCGAAAAGGATCTGGGCCTTGAGGGTGGGGTCCTTCTCTTCGGCTAGCAGCTTGTCGGTAAGCAGAATCTCGCCGAAGGTAGAGGCCATCTCCGCGAGGGGAAGGGGGGCGTGGAAGGTGAAGACCGGGTGTTCTTCCGCGAGCAGGGCGTGGACCGCGTGCCCGAGTTCGTGGGCGAGCGTGGCGACGTCCCGGGCCTCACCCTGGAAGTTAAGAAGCAGGTAAGGGGTCACCCCCGGCACCGGCCCGTAGGAAAAGGCCCCGCCGCGCTTGCCAGGGCGGGGAAACACGTCCACGTGTCGCTCGGATACGACCCGATCGGCAAGTTGGGCGAAGGTTGGGTCGAAGTTCTGAAAGGCCTCGGCGACCAGCTCACGTGCTTCTTCGAAGCTATAGCGCCGCTCGCTTTCGGCCACCGGGGCGTAGAGGTCGTAGCGGGAGAGCTTCTTCTGCCCCAGGCCCCCCGCCTTTAAATGGAAATATTCGTGGAAGACCGGGGCTTCGGCCCGCACCGCCTCGAGCAGGGCCTCCACCACCCCGTCCGGTAGATCGTTCATCTTGTTGCGGGCGGCGATGGGGGAGGCGAAACCCCGGAGTTTTACATATTCGTTTTGCCAGTCCTGGACCACCAGCCGATAGAGTTCGCCGAGGACCAGGGATTCCCTTTCGAAAAGGGTCAGCGCGGCGTCGTAAGCAGCCCGGCGGACCGCCGGGTTTTTGTGGTGGGTGTACTTGCCGAGTTCGCTCTTTTGAATGGTGACCCTTTTGCCCTCGACTTCGAAAGCGATGCGGTAACGGTCGTTGAGAACGCTGTAGGTCCTGGCGTGGGCGCGCGCGGCGACGTTTTTGAGCTGGATGGCCCGCTCGGCCTCCTCGGAGAGGGTGTAGGGTCGCCAGGACCGGAGTTCGAGGAGCCAGTAGCGGTAGCGATCGCCGGCGGCTGCGAGCAAGGCGCTGGCGCGGTCGTCCTCCAGCCCCTGCCACCAGAGCTCGAAGAAGAGGGTTTGGGTAGCCAGTTCGCCAAGGAGATTGTTGATCCGGGCGGCCTCGGCCTGGGCGGTTTCCGAGCCCGAGTCCTCGTAGAAATGCAGCAAGGCGTAGGCGCGGGCGCGATGCCCGAGTTCGGTAAAGGCCTCAATTTCCTGTACAAGCTTCAGAAAAGCTTTCTCGTCGATGGTGTCTAGCGTTTTCCGCCAGGCGGCGATGACCTCGGCACGGGTTCGGAGTTCGTTTAGGGCTTCCTGGTAGGCCTGGGGATCGGGAAACAGGGCGGTGTAGTCCCAGCGGTAGGCTTCGCTCACGGGTTCACTATACGCGGTATAAAGGGAGTCATGAGCCGACTCGTCGTGATCGGAGGGGTGGCCGCGGGCATGAGCGCCGCGGCCAAAGCCAAGCGCGAGAACCCGGACCTCGAGGTCGTCGCCTACGAAAAGACCCACTTCGTTTCTTACGGGGCTTGCGGGCTTCCCTACTTCATCGCCGGCGAGGTGCCCCGGGTCGAAGACCTGGTGGCCCGGACCCCCGAGCAGTTCAAGAAGCAGGGCATTACCGCCCTTACTCGCCACGAGGTGGTTGAGGTTGATTACGAAAACCGGACCCTCACCGTGCATGCCCTGGACGAGGGGCGCACCTTCACCGACCGGTTCGATTACCTGGTGGTGGCCACCGGTGCTCGCCCGGTGGTACCGGAGCTTAGCGGGGTTGGGCTCAAGGGCGTTTTCACCCTCAGGATTCCCGAGGACGGGTTGGCCATCCGCGAGTGGATCGAGAGTGCCCGCCGGGCGGTGATCGTGGGGGGCGGCTACGTGGGGTTGGAGATGGCCGAGGCTTTCCGGGCGCGGGGTCTTGGCGTCACCGTGGTCGAGGCCGAGGACCGGGTGATGCCTATGGCCGATCCCGAGGTGAGCGACCAGCTGGCCGAAGTGCTCACCAAAAACGGGGTTGAGGTGGTCACCGGGACCCGGGTGACCGCCCTTTTGGGCGAGGACCGGGTGACCGCAGTGGAGACCACCGCCGGTCGGATCGAGGCGGACTTGGTGCTGATCTCGGTGGGGATCCGGCCCAACGTCGATCTGGCGAAGAGCTTCGGGGTCGCCCTCGGGCCCACCGGGGCCATTCGGGTGGACGAACAGCTCAGGACCAACCTCGAGGGTGTCTTCGCTGCCGGCGACGTGGCCGAAAGCCGACACCTGCTCACCGGCGAGCCCTACTGGCTTCCCCTCGGCGACGTGGCCAACAAGCACGGCCGCACCGCCGGTACCGTAATCGGGGGCGGTCGCGCGGCCTTTAAAGGGGTGCTGGGTTCCACCATCACCAAGGTCTTCGACCGCACGGTGGCCATGACCGGTCTCACCGAGGCGGCGGCCCGGGAGAAGGGCCTGGCGGTGCGTTCGGTGGCGATCCGTTCCCGCAACCGCGCCCACTACATGCCCGGGGGGCACCCCTTCTTCGTCAAGTTGGTTTACGAGGCCGGTTCCGGCCGCCTGCTTGGGGCCCAGATCGTGGGGCACGGCAACGACGCCCTCCGGATCGACGCGGTGGCCGCCTTGATCCATAAGGGTGCTACCGTCGAGGATCTGCGGGCATTGGACCTTGCCTACGCCCCGCCTTTCAGCCCGGTCTGGGATCCCCTTTTGGTGGCGGCCAACCAGGCGAAGTAGCCGCCCCGGGCTTAAGCTTCATTAAGCGTTCATTAAACCGGCGCCGTTCGCTTTCCCGCCAGGCTAAGGGCGGAGGTGAACGGTTATGCGGATCGGTAAGTGGGTTTTGGCCGGGTTACTCGGTGTGTTGGTTTTGGCGGGTTGCTCCACCCAGGGGGGCATTCCCCAGGCCGACGATGGCCCCGAAGTGGCTGTGGCCGACGAACTCGCCCTCGATAGCGCCCTACTCGCCGACCTTTCGAACACCGGGGCGATGAGCACCGAGGGCCTGGTGGCCGAAGGCTGGGGCTGGGGCCTGCCCCGGCCGGTGGTCCGGGCGCTCCGCCACTGGGGCGTTTACCTGCCTCGCCCGGGCGCGAATGGGAGCTGCAACATCGCCATTACCTCCGGAGCCGATAACGACGGGGATGGGGTTCTCGGGGGCTTCGCCGCCACCTTCGATTGTTCCGGGGAGACCCCCGGCGGCCGCAGCTTTGTGCTAAAGGGAACCGTGACTTACGGCGATGACGACGACGGCGACCCAGCGGTGATCTCCCGTACGCTGGCGTTCGATAACTTCTACGTCAAGGTAGAGGGCGCCGGCAAAAACGGGATCTACACCAAGCGCGAGCGCACCCTCGATGGCACCGTTCAGCTGGCGCCGGAACGCGACCCAAACGGCGGGTTAACCTCGGTAACCCTGACCAAGAAGCTTACCCTGACCGTGGTCACTACCCGCGGCGAGGTAACCCACACCACCGCCACCACCTTTGACCGCACCAGCACCTACACCCCCGACGACCCGGCGAACCCTCGCCTGGCGGGGACGCTTGCGCTTAGCGGCACGGTGACCGTAGACCGGGACGGTGATCAGGCGGTGCTCAGCGTGAACACCGACCCCGATAACCCGCTGCACTTCTCGCGTGACTGCGCCGACGCCCACCCCGACGTCCCTGGCTTCGACCGCGGCAGCGTGGTCTACGAGAAGCGGGTAAACGGCGAGGTGCAAAAGCGCATTACCGTGACCTTTATTGCCTGCGGCGAGATGCAAGTTCAGGTCGAGTTCTGACCTTACGTTCGGGTTGCCGGGGGCCCTTGGGTCCCCGGCGGCCATTAGCTTTCGTAGTATTCCAGGACGCGCCGGACGGCCGGCAGGTAGCCGTCACCGAAAAAGCGGACGTGAGCCAACAGGTAATAGAGCTGGTAATAGGGGAGGGCGGCCTCGACTTCGGGGGGAACGGGCAGCCGTTCCCGGTAGGCGGCCCAAAAAGCCTTTGAGAAGCCTCCGAACAGCCGCATCATGGCCAGGTCCACCCCCCGCTCGCCCACCCAAGCCGAGGGGTCGAGGAGAGCCGGGCCGTGCGCGCTCATATGGAGATTCCCCTGCCAGAGGTCCCCGTGAAGGAGGACCGGTCCTTCGGTGGGCGGGGTGTAGCCGGTGACCAGCCGTTCGACCCGGGGGGCCAGCCCGCCGAGGGCCGTCCAGGTGGCCTCGAGGAGGGGAAGAAGGCGCCGACTCCGGAAATAGCCGGGCCAATCCTCCTCCTCCCCGGCGGGAAGGGGAAACCGGCCGAGGTAGCCCGGCCTGGGCCAGCCGTAGCGGGGCCGGCGGGTGCGGTGCAGGGTGGCCAGCATCGCTGCCAGGCCCTCCCAGTCGGGCGGCCCCGGGGGCAGGTATTCGAGCACAAGCCCTTCCTCCCCGACCCAGACCACCTCCGGCACCCGCACCCCGGCCGCAGCCAGGGCCTTTAGCCCCTCGGCCTCGGCCGGGAACATCCCCGGCGGTGGGGCCGCGTGGGTTTTGACCACGTAGGGGCCGGCCCGGTAGACACGGGCGATGTCGCCCCCGGCCAGGGGGCGGATCGCGTCGGCCCTAAGCCCGGCCCGCTTGAGGATCGTCCTCGGGTTCACCGACGATTCGCTCCAGCCAGCGGTCGATCAGGTCTTCGATCTGGATGTAGGTCTCCTCGCAGGCGGCCAGGTCCCCTTCCCAGGGGTCGGTGATCTCCCCGCCGCCCCAGGGTTCGGTCAACAGGTGCACCTTGCCCCGGTGGCGGCCAGCCAGGCGGAGGAGGTCCCGTTCGACCTCACGGTCGGCGGCCAGAATGAGGTCGAACTGCTCGAAGTCCTCGGGGGTGATCGGTCGGGCGGTGTGTTCGAAGTAGGCGCCGTGGCGACGCAATACCTCGGCGGCCCGAGGGTCCATGGGTTCCCCGGCGTGCCAGGGGCCGGTGGCGGCGGAGTCGGCCGTCAGTACCTCACCCAAGCCCCGTTCGGTCACCCGCTTACGAAAGATGCCTTCGGCGATGGGGCTTCGGCAGATGTTGCCCAGGCAGACGAAGAGCACGCGGGTCTTTTTCATGCGCCTATTTTTGCTCGCCGAAGGCGTGCCGAAAAGCGCGGCCGAGCCCCCTTTCGGCCTCGGCGAGGAAGCGCTCGTAGGCCTCGAGGAAGGCCCGGCCCTCGGGGGTTAGCCGGCTTCCCCCGCCGCGCTCGCCCCCGCTTTTGGAGGCGACCAGTGGGAAGCCCAGGGCCGCTTCCACCTCGCGCACCCGGCTCCAGGCCGCCCGGTAAGAAAATCCCGCCACCCGGGCGGCGGCCTTCAGGCTGCCGGTGGTTTCGATCGCCCGGAGCAACCGGTGGGTGCGGGGGCCCATCAGGTAGCGCCCGTCCTCGGCCTCCAGCCAGTACTTCGCGCGAGGGCGCATGCCCCCATTATGCGCGCCATAATGGGGGCATGGACTTGCTCCTTGAGCTGAAGGAGATTCACAAGAAGACCCCGAGCAAGATCCTGCTCGTGGTTCTCGATGGGGTCGGTGGGCTGCCCCGGGAGCCGGGCGGACCGACCGAGCTGGCCGCGGCCCACACCCCGAACCTCGACCGGCTCGCGGCCGAGGCCAATCTAGGCCTTTTCACCCCGGTGGCCCCGGGCATCGCCCCGGGCTCGGGGCCGGGGCACCTGTCGATCTTCGGGTACGACCCCTTCAAGTACCGGGTGGGCCGGGGGGTCCTCTCGGCGCTGGGGCTGGGGGTTCCCCTCGGGTCCGACGACGTGGCGGTGCGGGGCAACTTCGCGACCCTGGCCCCCGACGGCACCGTTAAGGACCGCCGGGCCGGCCGCCCCTCCACCGAGGAGAACCGCCGGGTCCTTTCGAAGCTACGGGCGGCGATATCGGCGATCGAGGACGTGCGGATCGACCTTTACACCGAAAGCGAGCACCGCTTTGCCCTGGTTCTTAGGGGCCCGGGCCTCGGCGATCGGGTCACTGACACCGATCCCCAGACCACCGGGGTCCCGCCCAGGGAGGCCCGGGCCGAGGACCCCGCCGACGAAAGGAGCGCAAAGACCGCCCGAATCCTGAACCGTTTCGTCGAGCTCGCCCGCGAAGCGCTAAAGGACGAGCCGGTTATCAACGGGGTCCTTTTGCGGGGGGCTTCGAAGAAGCCGGCTTTCCCCACCCTTGGCGAGGTGGCCGGGCTCACCCCGGCGGCGGTCGCCAGCTACCCCATGTACCGCGGGGTGGCCGAGCTGGTGGGGATGGTGCCCCTGCCCCTTTCCGAGGGCGAGGAGGACCCCGACCGCCCCAGGACCAAGCTCGAGGCCCTAAAGGTCCACTGGTCGGACTACGACTTTTTCTACCTCCATTTCAAGAAAACCGATTCCAAGGGTGAGGACGGCGACTTCGAAGGTAAGGTGGCGCGTATCGAGCTCTTTGACGCGCTTCTTCCCGAACTCCTCGCGCTTTCCCCCGACGTTGTTCTGATCACCGGCGACCACTCCACCCCGGCGGTTTTTAGGGCCCACTCCTGGCACCCCGTTCCGGTGCTCCTCTGGGGCCCCTACCTGAGGACCGACGCCGCCCGCCGCTTCACCGAGGACGAAGCTGTCAAGGGGTCGCTTGGGCACCTGGTGGGCCCGGTCCTCCTGCCGCTCATGTTGGCCCAGGCCGGGAAGCTTCAGAAGTACGGAGCCTAACGCTGGGCCTCGGGGGGGTTGGCCGGCGGGCCGACGAGGTAGATGGCCCCCCAGGGCTTGTAGACGCTGGTGAAGGTTTCCCGAACCTCGCGCCCGTCGTTGTAGCGAACCGTTCGGATCACCTCCACCCTGGCCCCGGGGGCCGGCCAGTCCACCTGCTTGCGGG
>WFNN01000128.1 GCA_015488545.1 Thermaceae bacterium
CCCTAAGGGCGAAGCCGGGTATAGGTCCGCGGGAAGGGAATCGCCTCCCGAACATGGGCAAGGCCCGCGATCCAGCCCACAGTGCGCTCCAGACCGAGGCCAAAACCTGCGTGGGGAACGCTTCCAAACTTCCGGAGATCTAGGTACCAATCGTACACCTCCTCGGGGAGACCCCGCTCGGCTATGCGTCGTTTCAATAGGTCGAGGTCCCAGATTCGCTCGGACCCGCCGATGATCTCGCCGTAGCCCTCGGGGGCGAGGAGGTCGTCGTTCAGGACGAGCTCGGGGTTCTCGGGGTCGGGCTGCATGTAGAAGGCCTTGATCGCGGCGGGGTACTTCTCGATGAAGACCGGCCGGTCGAACCGCTTGCTGATCGCGGCCTCATGGGGGGCGCCAAAGTCCTCGCCGTAGGGAACGGGCTCGATGCCCTCCTCTGGGGCGATTTTTTGGAGGAGTTCGATGGCCTCCTTGTAGGTGAGGCGGGGGTAGTTGCCCTCTGCTGCGGGCTCGAGCTTTTTAGGATCGCGGCCCAAGAGCTCAAGCTCCCTCGCACGATTTTCGAGCACCCTTTCCACCAGGAAGCGCACGTAGTCCTCCTGGAGCTGGATGTTCTCTTCGTGCGTCATGAAGGCGGCTTCGGGCTCGACCATCCAGAACTCCAGTAAGTGCCTGCGGGTCTTCGACCGCTCGGCGCGAAAGGTCGGTCCGAAGGTATAGACCCGGCCGTAGGCCAAGGCGCCGGCCTCGGCGTAGAGCTGGCCAGACTGCGAAAGGTAGGCGGTTTCGCCGTCAAAGAGCTCGACCTCGAAGAGCTCGGTGGTGCCCTCGACGCTGGTGGGCATGAGGATCGGGGCGTCGAAGCGAAGGAAGTGCTGCTCTGCGAAGAAATCGTGGGTGGCGCGCTCGATCTCGTCGCGGATACGCATTACCGCCCAGGGCCGGCGGTGGCGGAGCCATAGGTGGCGATGATCGAGCAGGAAATCGATGCCGTGGTCCTTCTTGGTAATGGGGTATTCCGCGAGGGGCCTGGAGATGACCTCGAGGCCAGTGACCTCGAGCTCGTAGCCCCCCGGGGCCCGGGGGTCGGCCTTGACCCGGCCGGTGAGCGCGAGCGCGGTCTCCTGTGGAAGGTGGTCGGCCTCGCGGAAGGTGCTCTCGTCGACGTTGCCCTTGAAAACCGTGGCCTGCAAAAAGCCAGTGCCGTCCCGAACGATGAGAAAATGAATCTTTCCCTTGGAGCGGCGGTTGAAAAGCCACCCAAGGAGCTTGACCTCCTGGCCCTCGTAGTTCGCGATCTCTTCGATGAACGCGCGGCGCATAAGGCCAGTTTAGCGGGCGGTGGCGGGTCGGGGCTCAGGCCCGGAGCGACCAGGCCACGTAGGCCTCGAGGCCAATCGCGTACACCGCCAAGGCGGCCAGGACCACGTCGAGCCCGGGGGCACCGGTGAGGGCAAAAAGGGGCAGCAGACCGAGCCCAAGCCCCCCGGCCAGGGATGCACCACGGGCCAAAAGCCCTTGAACGTACTCGTCGAGGAGCAGAGTTCCGCTGCCGGGGAGGGCCACCACCGCCAGGGAGAGCACCGGGACCCAGAAAAGAAACCGGCCGGTGGCGACCGCGAGGTAAGCGAAGGCGGCCGCGGTGAATAGCCCCCAAAGCGCCAGGGTGACCTTCCCCGGTCTCCCTTCCGGGCCGAAGCGAACGCCGACCCGCGCACCCGGCCGGAGGCTGGCGAGCACCCCCACCACGAGCGCCACCAACGCCATGACGCCGGCCCAGACCCAAACCAGCGTCCAAAGGGCGGCGTCCAGGCCCTTCAAGTAGGCGACGATGGCGGCGGCAAGGAGCACCAAGGCGGCGAAGTCGAGACCCCTAGGCTCGCGCCGCATCGCCGTCCTCCTCGGGGGTGAAGATGGCCTCGATCGGCTCGCCGAAGACCCGGGCGATCTTGAAGGCCAGTGGCAGGCTGGGGTCGTAGCGCCCCTTTTCGATGGCGATCACGGTCTGGCGGCTAACCCCCAGCCGTTCGGCAAGTTCGGCCTGGCTCCAGCCCATCCGGGCGCGAAGCTCGCGGACGCGGTTCTTCATCGCCTCCCATCCCTTCTCCAGGCAAGCGAAACACGCGTCGGCCCCTGCCGCTGCGCGTTTCTCCGCGTATTGCTGGATCAAGGCCTCCCGGCTCCATACGAACATGTTAAGCCTCCTTGACAAAGGGGAAAGGAGGCGCGACAAAATGTCAAGTTCGCTTTACCCTAGCCGCATCCGGATGGCCTCCACGGCGGCCAGAAGGCCGTCCCCGCCGGGTTCGCCGACCACCACACGGGCCGCGGCCTTGGCCTCGGGAACGGCACCCCCCACCGCGATGCCCAGCCCTGCGGTGGCCAGCGCGGCCACGTCGTTGCGACCGTCGCCGACCATAACGGTTCGCTCCCGGGAAAGGCCCAGCTGTTCGGCGAGCTCGGCAAGGGCGGTGCCCTTGTCCCGCCCCGCCGGGCGGAGCCCCACGTAGAGCCGCCCCTCGTAGGGGCCGTGGATCTCGGCGGAGATCTCGCCGTCGAGCAACCCGGCCGCCTGCCCCCACGCCCAAGCGGGAATGCCGGCCAGCCAAACGGTGAGGGGCGGATGGGCGAGGAGGGCCTCCGGGTCCACGGGAAAGGAGGGTGTGCCGGTTTTGGCCACGTGCTCGGCCAGGTCGGGGGGCGGGGCCCCCGCCAGGTGAAGCCGAACCCGGCTGGCTGTGAGCACGTCGGCCGGGAAACGGTGGCGCGAAAGGAGCGCGTGAAGCCGCCGGGTGGCCGCCGGCTCGATGAACGGGGGCTTCACGCCTTTGCCGACGGCGGCCTCGAGGGCAAACCCGGCCGCCAGCCGGCCGGTGTTCACCGCTAGCCGGTAGCCGGCTTCCCGGAGCGCCCGAACAGCCACCAGGGCACCGGGAAAGAAGCGGCCATCTTGGTCGAGGAGCGTGCCGTCGAGGTCGAAGGCGACTAATCCCTTTGGCGCCATATCGCGTTGAGAGCCTCGGCCAGGCCGCATTCGTCGGCCGGGGGGACCACCCGGTCGGCCGCCCGCTGGACCTCCTCGGGGGCGTTCCCCATCGCGACGCCAAACCCCACCGCCTGCAGGAGCTCGAGGTCGTTCCGGCCATCGCCAATCGCCGCCGTCTCGGAGAGGTCGAGCCCCAGCCGCTCGGCCACGAACCGGGCGGCGGTCAGCTTGCCAACGCCGGGGGCGGTGAGGGAGGCGTAAACGACCCCCGGGGTGGCGGGGCTGGTGGCTTCGTGAAGGTCGAGGCCCAGCCGCTCGACCCGGGCCCGGAGACGGTTCCATTCCGCTTCCCAGACCACGAACTGAACCCGGACCACGGTTTCCTTAAAGAACACCGCGTGCAGATCGCGGTGCTCGGGGCTAAGGGCGATGAGCTCGGCGTGAAGATCGAGGATGCGGGCGCTTCGCTCGACGAAGAAGCCGCCCCCGGCGGCGTAGGCTTCGAGCGCCACCGCCTCGGCCCGCGCAAGGTCCACCGCTTGGTGGTAGGGGGTCTGGGGCAAGGGCCAGGCCCGAACCACCGCACCCTTTCCCGAATAGACCACCGCCCCCGACTGGAAGATGTGGTAGCCCTCGGGGTCGAGGCGGCGGGCGTATTCGAGGGTGGCACCCCGCCCCAACCGCCCGGTGGTGAGGGCAAGGTGCAGGCCCCGACGGCGCGCTTCCTCCACCGCCTGCCAGGCGCACTCAGGAACCCCCTGGCGGCCCACCAGGGTGCCGTCGGCGTCTACGAAGACCAAGCGGATCATAGTTCTAGCGTTCCCCGTTCAACTAGGGCAGCGGTGCCGCCCACGTAAACCGCGTAGGGCTCGCCGCTGGCGGTGTACTCCACCCGGGCCCTGACCTCGCCGGGAACCCCCATCCGGTGCCCCTGGAGCACGGTGATGACCACCTCACCCTCGCGCCGCGGAACCACCCCCGCCCGGGCCAGCAGAGCGGCGAGGGCGCCGTTGGCGCTGCCCGTTACCGGGTCTTCGGGCACGCCGAGCAGGGGGGCAAAGTCGCGGGCGTAGTAGACCCGGGGCCCCATCGGGGCGTAGGGGTGGAAGGTCCCCACCGAGAGGCGGCGCGAGAGCTCGGCCAGCCGGTCCGGCTCGGGTTCCAGCGCGTCCACCATCCCGGGGGCCACGATCGGTAGGAAGAGCGACCAAAGCCCGGTGAACGCAATGCCCACCGGAAGCCCACGATGGAGATAGCGCTCGTCCGCCCCGAGCGCCTCCATGGCTTGGCGGAGCTCGAGGTACCCCGGGGGGTCGCGAAACCTGGGGGCGGGTTCCCGCATGATCGCCTCGGGAGGGCCTTCGGAAGGGTAGAGGAGCTCCACCGGAACGGTGTCCGCGGCGGTGCGAAAGAAAAGCTTGGGGGTGCCCGGCGGCACCACCCCCTGCTCCACCAAGGTGATGGCCAGGGCCAGCGCAGCGGCACCGGCGAACTCGATCTCCCCGTTCGCGGTGAAAAACCGCACCTCGAAGGCTTCGCTGCCCCCGCCGGTGAGGAAGGCGGCCTCCCGCACCCCCATAGCCTCAACCAACCGGGGGAAGCGTTCCTGGGGCAGGCCCCGGGCATCCAGGACCAGCCCGACGCGGTTCCCGGTCCCCGGGGTTCGTGTGAAGGCGTCGACCAAGAGGTAGGGCAGCCTCATGGCGCGATCCGGATGCCCAGCTCCCGAAGCTGGGCCTCGGAGACGGGGCTCGGGGCACCGGTCAGGGGGTCGCGGCCGGCCTTGTTCTTGGGGAAGGGGATCACCTCACGGATCGAGGGGCTTTCGGTCATCAGGGCGAGCAGCCGGTCAAGCCCCCAGGCGATGCCGCCGTGGGGCGGGGCGCCGTAGGTCAGGGCCTCGAGAAAGAAGCCGAACTTGGCCTCGGCCTCATCCTCGCCAATCCCTAGCACCTCGAACATGCGCTTTTGTAGGTCCATGCGATGGATACGGATCGAACCCCCGCCGATCTCGACGCCGTTCAGGACAAGGTCGTAAGCGAGGGCGCGCACCCGGCCGGGGTCGGAATCGAGCAGGTCCAGATCCTCGGGGTTCGGCATGGTGAAGGGGTGGTGCATGTAGGTCCAGCCCTCGGCCTCGTCGTCCCATTCCAGGAGGGGGAAGTCGACCACCCAGAGAAAGGCCCAGCCTCGGCGGGGAATCTCCAGCATCTCAGCAAGTCTGAGCCGGACGGCCCCCAGGGACTCCAGGGCGACCTGCCAGCGGTCGGCGACGAAGAGCAGGGTCTGGCCGGGCCCCGCCCCCAGTTGCGCGGCCGCGTCTTCGGGGAGAAACCGGGCGATGCCGCCGGCGAGGCCCTGTTTCTCCACCCGGGCCCAGGCGAGGCCCTTCGCCCCGTGGCGGCGGGCTTCCTCCTCGAGGGCTTCAATTTCCCGGCGGGAGAGCTTGGCGGGGGCGACCACCGACCGCACCACACCGCCGGCCTCGAGGACGCCTCGAAACGCGCGGAATTCGCTTTTCTCAAAGAGCGACTCGGCTGGCCGGATCTCCAGACCGAAGCGGACGTCCGGCTTGTCGGAACCGTAGCGCTCCATCGCCTCGCGGTAGGCAAGGCGGGGGAAGGGGGTTTCGATCTCCACCCCAAGCGCCTCCCGGAAGACGTGGGCCAAAAGCCGTTCGTTCAGGGCGTAGATGTCGTCGGGCTCGACGAAGCTCATCTCGATGTCCAGCTGGGTGAACTCCGGTTGGCGGTCCTTTCTAAGATCCTCGTCGCGAAAGCACTTGGCGAGCTGGAAGTAGCGGTCCACCCCCGCCACCATCAGCATCTGCTTGAAGAGCTGGGGGGACTGGGGAAGGGCAAAGAACTTCCCGGGCTCAAGCCGCGAGGGAACCAGGAAGTCCCGGGCCCCCTCCGGGGTGCTCTTGGTCAGCTCCGGGGTCTCCACGTAAAAAAACCCTTCCTGGTCGAGGAAGTCCCAGATGGCCTTCTCCACCCGGTGGCGGAGGCGGAGACGGTCCATCATCCCCTTGCGCCTGAGGTCGAGGTAGCGGTACTTGAGCCGGAGGTCCTCGTTCACCTCGGGGTCGGCCTCGCCCCGCCACCCGGCGTCCACCGCGAACGGCGGGGTCCGGGCCTCGGCCAAAACCACAAGCGACTCCACCGCCACCTCGATCGCGCCGGTTTTGAGCTTCGGGTTCACCTGATCCGCCGGCCGCGGCCGCACCGTGCCGGAGAGGCGGACCACATACTCGTTCCGCACCCGTTCGGCTTCCGCGAAGGCCGGGGAGGCGGGGTCCACCACCGCCTGTACGATCCCCTCCCGGTCCCTTAGGTCAAGGAAGACCAGACCACCAAGGTCGCGCCGCCGGTTGACCCAGCCCTCGAGGACCACCCGCTGGCCCACCTCGGCTTGGGTAAGTTGGCCGCAATAATGGGTTCGTTTCACCTCAAAGCGCCTCCAGCCAGGACCCCAGCTTTTCCCGGGGAAGCTCCTGCTGCTCCCCGGTGACCAGGTCCTTTACCGAGATGGTACCCCGTGCCCGCTCGCCCTCACCGAGGAAACCCACGTAGCGGGCCCCCCGCCGCTCGGCCTCGCGGATCCCCTTCCCGGGCTTCCTGGGGGTGTAGGCGAGTTCGACCGGCAAGCGGGGACGGAGGGATTCGGCGAGGACCAGCGCCTCGACGACCGCCTCGGCGTCCAGGGGCACCAGGTACAGGAGAGGCGCGGGCCCCGGCGGGGCCGGGATCGCTTCCGCCTTGAGGGCCAGGATGACCCGATCGGTGCCCACCGCCCAGCCCACGCCAGGGAGGCTAGGCCCGCCCAGCAGGGCGGTGAGGCCGTCGTACCGCCCGCCGCCCCCCAGGGCCGCCTGGGCCCCGAGGTCGGGGTGATGAATCTCGAAGGCGGTGCGCACGTAGTAGTCGAGCCCCCGGACCAAACGCGGGTCCTCCTCAAAGGCAACGCCCAGGGCCTTTAGCGCGCCCTTCACCGCGCGGTAGTGGGCCTTGGCCGCTTCGGAGAGAAAGTCGAAAAGCGGACGCACCCCGGCCCGGGCGAGGACCTCCTGGTCGCCACGGTCCTTGGAGTCCAGGATCCGCAGGGGGTTCCGCTCCAGGCGAACCCGGGAATCCTCCGATAGCGCCTCGCGGTGGGGGAGAAGCACCTCCCTGAGGTAGGCGTTGTAGCGCCGCCGATCCTCGGGATCGCCCACCGTGCCCAGCTTGAGCACGAAGCGCTGGAGGCCCAGCGCTTTCATAAGATCGACCAGGAGGGCGATCGCCTCGGCGTCCACCGCCGGCTCGGATAACCCCACCGCTTCGTACCCCACCTGGTAGAACTGGCGGTAGCGGCCCTTTTGGGGCCGCTCGGCGCGGAACATTGGGCCCCGGTAGTAAAGCTTCACCGGTGCCGGTCGGACCTTCATCCCGTGCTCCAGAAAGGCCCGCATCACCCCGGCGGTGCCTTCCGGGCGAAGCACCAGCCGACGCCCTCCCCGGTCGGTGAAGGCGTACATCTCCTTCTGCACCACGTCGCTGGTGGGACCGACCCCTTTTTCGAACACCGGGGCCTCCTCGAGGATCGGGGTTTCGATCTCCTGGGCCCCGGCGGCCTCGAGCACCTGCCCGGCGGCGGCCTCGATCCAACGTTTATAGCCAAGCTCCTCGCCGAACAGGTCGCGGGTGCCACGAACGGCCTTAATCACGGGATAGAGCCTAACCCGGGCGGGGTCGGTGTTCAAGTTGAAACAAGTAGTGTAACATACTGAAACCGTGCGGCGGGTGCTGGAGTGGGCCCTTTCCGACGGGGTCAGCGCGGCCCGGCGGTTGGCCGCTGGGGTCCCGGCCGGGTACCTTGAGGAACTCATAGGCGAGCTCGGGCTTTCCGGGGAGGTGCTGCGAGCGGTTTTCGGTCTTTCCCGGGCCACCTGGTCGCGGCGCCGGCGGCGGGGGGTGCTCAGCCCCCGCGAGGCGGAGCTCACCTACCGCATTGCCCGCCTTTACGCCATGGCCGTGCTGGCCTTTGGGGAGGAAAAGGCGGAGGCCCGCGCCTGGATGCGCCGCTCGCACCCTGAGCTTGGGGGGCTCAGCCCCTTGAGCGCCGCTCGGCTGGAGCCGGCGGCGCGGGAGGCCGAAGCGGTCCTGGCCCGCGCGCTTGCCGGGGTGGGGGCGGCGTGAGGGCCTACCTGCTGGTCCGTCCGGGCTGGGAGCGGACCGCGCTCTCCGGCGAAATTCCGGCCCGGTTCGGCGGCCGCTGGAGCCCGCCCGGCCTGCCGGCGATCTACGCCCACGACGCCCCGAGCGGTGCGGCCCTTTCGTTGCTGGTGCACCTAAACGCGGCGCCGGCGGCGCTTGCCGGCTATCGCTTCCTGGTGCTGGAGCTGCCCGATGCCCACGTGGCCACCCACGCCGGCCGCGACCGCCCGCGCGAGGTCGGCGCGCACTTCCTCCGGGCGGAGCTCCACCTTGGGCTTCGGGTTCCCAGCCGCTGGGCGCCGGGAAGCTGGCTCGTGCTCATCAACCCCCGTCACCCCGCGTTTCGGGAGGTGTCGGTTCGGGAGGGGCCGACGCTGGGCTAACGTGGGTCGCCTCGGTTGAATTCGCGTTAATATCCCTTAACGGGAATGAATGCCCCTTCCAACCCGCCAAGTGGCTACAATGGCCCCGTGCTGGTCCCCTTGGGCAGCTGGGCCGATCCAAAAAAGCGGCGGCTTTTGGCCATCGAGGCGGCGCAAAACCGGGACGAGGCCCGGTTGCTCGAGCTCCTCGAGGTCTACCTCTTCACCAAGGGGCGCAAGAAGTCCGCCACCAGCCCAGAGACCCTCAAGACCTACCGGGTCGGGGTGCGGGACTTTTTGGCCTGGGCTTGGCCCGAAGGCGCGCGGGGCCCGCGGGTCCCCCTTCTCAAAGTCGGCGCCGACGACCTAGACCGCTGGGTTTCGGAACTGTTGGTCCTGGGCGGCCATCTTCGCGAGAACGCCGGCCCCCTGGCCCCGGCCACCGTGCAGACCTACCTCTCGGGAGTGCGGGCGCTCTACCGGGCGCTGGCCTGGGCGCAGGCCGCCGACCTACCCGAGGGGGTTCACGCCCCCGCCGACCCCACCC
>WFNN01000129.1 GCA_015488545.1 Thermaceae bacterium
AATGCCTACCTGGACCACTACAACCGCGAGCGGCCGCACCGGGCCCTGGGCGGCCTTGCTCCCCTGGAGTTCCTGGCTATGATGCAAGCGGAGTCGGTCCCCCAAAGAGTCTCAGATGTGTTGGCCGATTACACCGCCTTGGAGGAAGGCAGGCGCGCGTGATAGAATTTCTCGGATGGACCGAATTGTCATTCGGGGCGCGCGCGAGCACAACCTGAAGAACGTCGATCTCGAGCTCCCCCGCGGCAAGTTCATCGTCATCACCGGGGTCTCCGGTTCGGGCAAGAGCACGCTGGCCTTCGATACCATCTACGCCGAAGGCCAGCGTCGTTACGTTGAAAGCCTCTCTTCCTACGCCCGTCAGTTCTTGGGGGTGATGGACAAGCCCGACGTGGAGCGGATCGAGGGGCTATCGCCGGCGATCTCGATCGACCAGAAAACCACCTCCCACAACCCCCGCTCCACCGTGGGTACGGTTACCGAAATCCACGATTACCTTCGGCTCCTTTTTGCCCGGGCGGGGATCGCCCACTGCCCGGTGTGCGGCCGTCGGATCGAGCGCACCTCGGCCTCGGAGATCACCGACCGGTTGCTGGAAAAGCCCGCGGGCACCCGGGCCATCCTCATGGCCCCGTTGGTCCGGGGCCGGAAGGGCGAGTACCAGACCCTTTTTAAGCAACTCATCAAGGAGGGCTACGCCCGGGTGCGGGTGGACGGGGTCTTCTACCGCCTCGAGGAGGCCGCCGAGCTTGGGCTGGCCCGTTACGAGAAACACGACATCGACCTGGTGGTGGACCGGGTGGTCCTGAAACCCGAGGAGCGCCCCCGCATCGCGGAAAGCGTTGAGCTCGCCTTGCTCCGGGGCGACGGGCTCCTTCGGGTCTTCTACCCCGACGAGGACGCCGAGGAGCTTTACTCCGAGAAGTTCGCCTGCCCCGAGCACGGGGCGGTGCTCGAGGAGCTCGAGCCCCGTATCTTCTCCTTCAACTCCCCCTATGGCGCCTGCCCCGCCTGCAGCGGCCTCGGCTACAAGCTCGAGTTCGACCGCGAGCTGGTGGTGAACCCCGAGCGTTCACTGGCCGAAGGGGCGATCATCCCCTGGTCGCGCGGTCGGGACACCGGACGGGGGTTTTTGTGGGATAAGCTGCGGGCCCTCGCCGAGCACCTGGGCTTCGATCTCTACACCCCGTTCAAGGAACTCACGGAGGAACAGCAGAACGCGGTGCTCTACGGCGTCGAGGAGCCCTTCGAGGTGGTTTTCCGCCGGGGAGGGCGGGAGACCGGGCGCATAAAGATGCGGTTCGAAGGGGTCATCCCCTGGCTCAAGAAAAAGTACGAGGAGACCGATTCCGAGAGCGTTCGGGAGATGCTCGAGGGCTATATGGCCCTCCACGCCTGCCCGGTTTGCCACGGCACCCGCTACCGCCCCGAAGTTCTGGCGGTTACGGTGGCCGGAAAGAACATCGCCGAGGTGGGGGCGATGAGCGTCCGGGAGGCGCTTCGTTTCTTCGACGGGCTGGAGGCGAAGCTCTCCGACTACCAGAAGCGAATCGCCGCCCCCATCCTGCGGGAGATCCGCTCCCGGCTCGGGTTCCTGGCCGACGTGGGGCTCGACTACCTCTCGCTCGACCGGGCGGCCAACACCCTCTCCGGCGGCGAGGCCCAGCGGATCCGCCTGGCCACCCAGGTGGGCTCGGGCCTCACCGGGGTCCTCTACGTCCTTGACGAGCCCTCGATCGGGCTTCATCCCCGGGACAACCAGCGGCTCATCGCCACCCTCAAGAAGCTCCGCGATCTCGGCAACACCCTGATCGTGGTCGAGCACGACGAAGAGACCATCCGGAGCGCCGACTGGGTGGTGGATATGGGCCCGGGGGCCGGGGTGCACGGCGGCCGGGTGGTGGCCGAGGGGCCGCCGGAGGCCATCGCCAGGAGCCGGGCGAGCCTCACCGGCGCCTACCTCCGAGGGGAGAAGACCATTCCGGTTCCCCGGGAGCGGCGCCGGGGCAGCGGCCGCCGCCTGGTGGTCCGGGGGGCCCGGGAGCACAACCTCAAAGGCATCGACGTGGCCATCCCCCTTGGCACTTTTGTGGCCATCACCGGCCCTTCGGGGTCGGGGAAGAGCACCCTCTTGCACGAGATCCTCTACGCCCGGCTGGCCCGGGAGTTGATGCGGGCGAAGACCATCCCGGGTGCCCACGACGGTATCGAGGGAATTCACCACCTCGACAAGGTGATCGAGATCGACCAGAGCCCCATCGGGCGCACCCCCCGCTCCAACCCGGCGACCTATACCGGGGTGTTCGACGAGATTCGGGCGCTTTTCGCCAAAACCCCGGAGGCGCGGAAGCGCGGCTACAACCCGGGGCGGTTCTCCTTCAACGTCAAGGGCGGTCGCTGCGAGGCTTGCCGGGGCGACGGCACGGTCAAGATCGAGATGCTCTTCCTGCCCGATATCTACGTACCCTGCGAGGTCTGCAAGGGCAAGCGCTACAACAAGGAGACCCTCGAGGTCAAACTCCGGGGCAAAAACATCGCTGACGTTCTGGACATGACCGTGGAAGAGGCGCTGGCCTTCTTCAAAGCGGTGCCGGCGATTACCCGCAAGCTCCAGCTCATGGTTGACGTGGGGCTTGGCTACATGAAGCTGGGGCAGCCCAGCCCCACGCTCTCCGGCGGTGAGGCCCAGCGCATCAAGCTCGCCACCGAGCTCGGCAAGAAGGCCACCGGGCGCACCCTCTACATCCTCGACGAACCCACCACCGGCCTCCACTTCGACGACGTGAAAAAGCTCCTCGATGTTCTCCACCGGCTAGTGGACGCCGGCAACACGGTGGTGGTCATCGAGCATAATCTCGACGTGATCAAGACCGCCGACTGGGTCATCGACCTCGGGCCCGAGGGGGGCGACCGGGGCGGCTATCTGGTAGCTGAAGGGACCCCCGAGGAGGTGGCGGCGAACCCCAAGAGCCCGACCGGGGCCTTCCTGCGGCGGGTTCCCGAAATCGCCAAGCGGCTAGAGGTTGCCGCCGACTGAGTTTTTGCCGCGGCGGGATACAATCGCGGCGTGCGGGGTGCGCTGGCTGGCGGTCGGGTAGTGGTGAAGGTGGGATCGGCCGTCCTCGCGGGGGACGAGGGTCTTTTGCCTGAGCGCTTCCGCTCGGTGGCCGAGGGCGTTCGGTTGCTCGGTGATAGAGGGCACGAGGCGGTGCTCGTCTCCTCGGGGGCGATCGCCGCCGGGCGGGCCCTCCTTTCGCGACCCCGTCCCCGGAGCTTGCCGGAACTTCAGGCCCTGGCGGCGGCCGGGCAGCCCGAGCTGATGCGGCTCTGGAAGGAAGCCTTTGCCCCGACCCCGGTGGCCCAGGTTTTGCTGGACGCCGGCGACCTGGCCGACCGGGAGCGGTTCTTAAACGCCAAGAACACCCTCGAGGCCCTCCTCGCCTGGGGGGTGGTCCCGGTGGTCAACGAGAACGATACGGTGATGACCGAGGAGATCCAGTTCGGCGACAACGACCAGCTGGCGGTGCTGCTGGCGGCGGTGATTGAGGCCGACTGGGTGCTCCTGCTCTCTGACGTCGACGCCCTCTACGACCGGGATCCGCGGGAGGACCCCGGGGCCCGCCCGGTCCGGGAGCTTAGCGAGGTAACCCCGGAAGTGCTGGCCATGGCCGGGGACCGCCCGGGGCGCACCGGCCGGGGGGGCATGCGTTCCAAGCTCATTGCGGCCAAACGTGCGCTGGACGCGGGGGTGGGCCTTTGGCTCCTGCCCGGACGCGAGCCCGACGCGATCGAACGGGCTCTCCGGGGGGAGGCGGTGGGCACCCGTTTTATTCCCCGGGGGCGTCGCTACGCCGGGAAAAAGCGCTGGCTTGCGCAGCTTCCCCTGATCCAGGGGGAGCTGGTGGTCGACGCCGGCGCCGCCCGGGCCTTAAGGGAGCGGGGGGCGAGCCTGTTGCCGGTGGGTGTTCGGGCAGTGCGGGGCAACTTCCCCGCCGGCGCCCCGGTGCGGGTGGTCGATGAGGAAGGGCGCCTGGTGGGCTACGGCCTGGTGAGCCTGGGTTCGGAAACCCTGGGGCGGATCCTCGGGATGCATTCGGGGGAGGTTGCCCGCTTTCTCGGCAAGGGGGTTCCCGAGGAGGTCATTCACCGGGACCGGTTTGCCCTGGCCGAGGGGCTCGAGGCCTCTGCTAGGCTTAAGCCATGACCACGGTTCGCGAACTCGCCGCCCGGGCCAAGGCGGCCGCCCGCCGGATGGCCTACGCCACCGGCCGGGAAAAGCGAGCGGCGCTCCTGGCCGCGGCCGAGCTTTTGGAGCAGGAGCGGGGTAGCCTTTTGGCGGCCAACGCCGAGGACCTGCGAGCGGCTCGGGAGGCCGGCATGTCCGGGGCCAAGTACGACCGGCTCCGGCTCGACGAGAAGACCCTGGTCACCCTCCAGGCCGGCCTCCGCCAGCTGGCCGAGGCCCCCGAAGTGGTGGGGGAGATCGAGGCCATGAGGACCCTGCCAAACGGCCTGCAGGTGGGGCGGATGCGGGTCCCCCTGGGGCTGGTGGGGTTTATCTACGAGTCGCGGCCCGGGGCCACCGTGGAGGCCGCCGGGTTGGTGGTTAAGGCGGGCAACGCGATCCTCCTCCGGGGCGGTAGCGAGGCGATCCGTTCCAACCGGGCGCTGGTGGGGCTGTTGCGGCGGGCGCTCCGCGAGGCCGGGTTGCCGGAGGACGCGGTTACCCTGGTGCCCACCACCGATCGCGAGGCGGTGCTGGAAATGCTCCGGCTCGCCGAGTTCATCGACGTGATGATTCCCCGCGGGGGCGATGCCCTGATTCGGTTGGTGACCGAACACGCCCGCATGCCGGTTCTCTTCCACGCCAAGGGTGTGAACCACCTTTACTTTGACCAGGGGGGCGACCCCGAAATGGGGGTGCGCCTGACCGTAAACGGCAAGGTGCAGCGGCCCGGGGTTTGCAACGCCCTAGAGACCCTGCTGGTGCACCGGGACGAGGCGCCGGCCTTCCTGCCTCGGGTGGCCGAGGCCCTTTTTGCCCACGGGGTTGAACTCCGGGGCGACGAGGCCGCCCGCAGGATCGTTCCCGGGATGAAGCCGGCGACCGAGGAGGACTGGGCCGCCGAGTACCTCGACCTGATCCTGGCGGTGCGGGTGGTGCCCGGCATTGACGCCGCCCTTGACCACATCGCCCGCTACGGCAGCCACCACACCGAGGTCATCGTCACCCGCGACTACCAGCGGGCGCTCCGCTTCCTCCGGGAGGTGGACGCCAGTTTGGTATTGGTGAACGCGAGCCCCCGCTTGAACGACGGCTTCCAGCTGGGGCTTGGGGCCGAGATCGGGATCAGCACCACCAAGCTCCACGCCTACGGCCCGATGGGGGTACGGGAGCTCACCACCACCAAGTGGGTGGGGCTTGGAAGCGGGCAGGTGCGGGAGTAGTGGCGGGACCGATTCGCCGGTACTTGGAGGCCGCCCTCGAGGCCGCCGAGCTCGAGCGCAAGGGCGGCGGCTGGCGAGCGGGGCTAGCGCCCCTCGGTATATCGGTGGAGGCGGGGAGCGCCAAGAAGGCGCTGGCCCGGCTTTCGGACGCGATCGAGGCCGAGGTGCTGCGTCGGCTGGTCGAGGGCCGACCCCTGCCCGTCTTCGGTGGGGAAAGCCTGGGGCCGGCGCCCGCCGGCGAGGGACCGCGCCAGGCGATCGCCCGTATTCAGGCCGAGCTCGACCGCCTGGCCGCCTGGGTGGAGGGTTCCGCCCGCCCCTCCCGGAGCGAAGGCAAAAAACCCGATCTCGCCGCCTGGCTCTCGGAACGCGGGTTCCGGCTGGTACGGGCCTTTGAAGAGGAATCCCCCGAGGAGGCTAGGGTGCTAAACCGCCTAGCCCTCTTCATGGGGGCCCGCTACCGGGTGCTGGAGAAGTGCCTTAAAAAACTCAAAAGGGCGCTATCCACCGGCAAGCCGCTGGTGCATTCGTTGCAGAAAGCCGACCCCGAGGAAATCCAGAGCGTGACCCAGCTTTGTACCCTCTTCAAGGAGTACGCCTTCGCCAGCGACTACACCTACCGGGGCCGGGTGGTCCGGGCCGAGCCCAGCCGCGAACCGCGCTTCATTAACTTTGCCAACGGGGGCTGGCTGGAGCGCTACCTCCAGCTGCTCTTGGAGCGAAGGTTGAAGGGGCCGAAGACGGTCTGGCGCGGGGTCCAGGTCGTCCTGCCCACCGGCGAGCAGGGCGAGCTCGACCTCCTCTTGGCCTACCGCGGCAAGGTCTTCTGGATCGAGGCCAAAACCGCCGCCTACCAGAGCGGGATCCGGCGCTACGCCCGGGTCCGGGAGCTTTTGGGCCTGCCCCCGGAGCGAAGCTTTCTGGTTTCCCTCGAGGCCCCGCCCGAGCGCAAAAAAAGCCTCTCCGAGCTCTACCGCCTTACGGTGTTGAGCCCGGAGGAGCTTCTGCCCCGCCTGGAGCAGGCCTAGAGGATGGGGATTTCGTAAAGGTAGACGAGCTCCCCGTTGAACTCGCGCTTTCCCTGTTGAAAGACCGTCAGGCGGCCGACCACCTGGCCCCCGGCCCGGTGGGCCAGCCTGTCCAGGGCCTTCATGGTGCCGCCGGAGCTAACCACGTCCATTACCAGGGTGACCTTTTGGTTCATGATTCGCTCGGCCCAGCGCCGGTCCAGCCATAGGGTGTCGCTGGCCCCGAGGGTGAGCGACGGAACTTCCTGGATCAGAGGGTCGTCCATGTAGGCCCGCCGGCGCTTCCGGGCCACCACGTAAGGGAGGTCGCTGAGCTGGGCCAGCCTGTGGACCAGGGGCACCGAGGAGCACTCCAGCGAAAAGAGCAGTTCGGTTTCCTCGGGCAGCTTTTCCAGCAGCAGTTTGGCGGCCTCTTCCACCAGCTCGGGGTCGCCCAGGAACTCCACCAGCGGGATCCGCATGCCCGGCAGGGTTTCCACCAGGGGGACGTGCCGGGTGACGTTGCCCACGGTGATCGGGTAGGTCTCCAGTGTGGTCATGCTCGCCTCCGCTCCCTATTGTTCCGGTTTGAAGAGGGGCAGGTGCCCCAGGGCCGTCACGTCGTTGCGCGGGCTGCCTTCGGTGAAGACCGCCAGCACCCCCACCACCCGGCCGCCCACGCTCTCGATGAGCTCGCGTAGCCCCTTAAGGGTGCTCCCGGTGGAGACCACATCGTCCACGATCACCACGTTTTTCCTCCGGATGCGCTCGACGTCAGCCCCGTCCAGCACCAGGGTTTGGGGCTTTCCGGTGGTGATCGAAATCACCTCGCGGGTCACCGGGCGGATCATGTAGGGCTTCACTGTTTTGCGGGCCACCACGTAGGGGAGACCGGTCCGCACCGCCAAAGCGTGGGCCAGGGGGACCGCCTTAACCTCGGGGGTGACCAGCACCTCGGCCCCTTCGGGCAGCCGGCGGGCCATTTCCTCGGCCACCGCCTCGGTGAGCTCGGGGTCGCCGAGGAGATTCAAAAGCGCCACCGCCACCCCCTCGCCGACCTGGACCACCGGCAGTTCACGGCGTACCCCGGCGATCTCCACAGGGTAAGTCTTCATGCTTTTAGTCTAGCCCAGCCAACCTATAATGGGACCATGCTCAAGGCGAAAGTGGAGAATCTCGGGGTCGACCCCAACTCCGGCGGGGTGGTGGTCCTGCTCCGGGCTGAGAACGGCAAGCTGCTCCCGATTTGGATCGGGGCCCTGGAGGGCCAAAACATCGCCATCGCCCTGGCAGGGGAAAAGCCCCCCCGCCCCCTGACCCCGGAC
>WFNN01000130.1 GCA_015488545.1 Thermaceae bacterium
GATCAGGGGGCCCACCCCCGTGGGCCCCCTGATCCCCAGCGCCTTTAGCGCACGAATCGCGTCCCCCTTCTTCTTGCCGAGCCGGTCGAGGGCCTCCGCCCACCCGTCCGGCTCCGCCATGACCTTCCGGTAGGCCGCCCTGGCCGTCTCCTTGAGCGAAGCGGCTTCCTTCGGGTCGTAACCGGGCCGCTCTAGCTCCGGCACCACCCAGGCGAGGGTTTCCAGGGCCTTGGGCAGGCAGCAGGCGTCCCCCGCCGCATGGTCCCCGTAGTGGCAGGACCGCCGCAGGTACCGGGCATAAGGGTTGGATGCCGGGGCGTCGGAAGCCTCGGGGGCCTCTCCCCCGCCCCCCGTGTCCATCCCCTCGGGCAGGCCTTCCCGGTCTGCAAGCGCCCGCCCGTGCCCCACGGAGCCAGAGGCCAGTTCGCCAACCCCCACCTCGAGCTTCGCGGGCTCGGCGACACTCTCGCCGAGCTCGGCGGCCAGGTCGGGCAACGCTTCCGGCAAAGCAGCCGGAGCAGCGGGCGCCTCTTCCTTCAGCTTGGCCACCAGGAAGCGGCTGGGGTGCCGGATGCCGTCCCCGGCGGCGGCGGGCAGGTGGTGCGCCAGCGCCGCGCGGAAGATTTCCCGTCCCAGCCGTTCCAGCTCCGGGTGAAGCGCCGTTTCCAGCCAAAGCACGAACCGCGAGCGCGGGGCCCGCTCGGTGTAGAGCGTCTCAAGCTGCGCAAAGAGCTCGGGGCCGAGCGCGTCTTTGATGGCCTCTGCTTTTGGAGAAAGTTTTGAAGCTTCTTCTTCCTCTTCAGGAATGGGCGGGTGGGACTTCTTCCCCCGAGGTGCCAACCCCAGTTCCGTGGAGGGGGGTAGGGGGGAGGTTTTTTCTTTGTTCTCTTCTTTGCTATTTTCGGGTGACAAATTGACACCCCCCCCGGCCAAATTGGCACCCCTCGGGGCCTGAAGAGGCCCGGCGCTTCGGGTGACAAATTGACACCCCCCGGCTCCGGTCCCCTCGGGTGACAAATTGACACCCCCCTGGAGCAGAGCCGCTTCGGATGACAATTTGTCACCCCCGCGGGTGAGCTCCAGCCGGTAGAGGTTGACCCCGTTCTTCCCCGCCTGGGGAACGATGGTGATCTCCCCCATCGCCTCGAGCTCCCTGAGCGCCCGCTTGACGGTGCGCACGCTCGTCCGCGCGAGCGCCGCCAGCCGCTCGACCGAGGGCCAGGCGGTGCCCGTTTTGTTGGTATGGATGGCGAGGGCCAGGAGCACCGTGAAGGTCGTCCCCCTGGCCTGGCTTTGGTTGAAGACCTGCTTGATCGCTTCGCAGTTCGCCCACGAGATTTCGGGGCTTTGTTTGACTGAGTTCATTAAAACCCTCCAGAACAAGCGCTTTTGCGTCCAGGGCGCAAATCCTGCCACCTGAAACCGGCGACACCACACCGTCTTGGGGGTCAAACCCCCTTGCGTTTTCCTCTGGAGGGCAGGTAAGCTCTACTTAGAGAGCTGAGCTTGCCTGCCCGCGCCCGGTCGGCCCACCGGGCGTTTGGCGTTTATTGATGCGCTCTCTTTCTAGCTATCACCCCCACCGAATCGGCCATGCGGGACGTACAACTGAGCAACTCTAGACGAGAGCACTTTTCGTACGGACGGCCATGGCTGGATTTTAGCCGAGAAGGCGGGGATCGTGGTGATTTAGTGGGTGCAACTCGTATTTTAAGCCAGGAAGAAAAATTCGGATAACGTTATCCGAAAATCCCGAAAGCCAGTAGTGGAGGAACGAAGATGCAATGGAGTATCCTCTTAGTATGCGCAAGCGATACCTCACGGCAGAAGAGTACGCACGTCTGCGTGGTGTAACCCCCGCCTATATAAGGAAACTCGCGGCGGAAGGTAGTATTCCCGGGGCTGAAAAACGGGGCGTTCAGTGGTTCATTCCGGTGATCGAGCCTCTAAAGGATGAAGGCCCGATGCGTACCGTGGCGATCTTTAACCAGGCAGGTGGAACCGGTAAAACCACGCTGACGATGAACCTCGGTTACCACTTTGCGCGTCGGGGCTTTAAGGTCCTCTTGGTTGACATGGACCCCCAAGCGACCTTGACCAATTTCATGGGGTTGGATCCGGAGGAACTCAAAGCCACGATCTACGAAAGCTTAACTTCCCGCAAGCCACTTCCGATTCGTAAGAACATTCATGGAATGGACCTTGTACCCGCGAATATTTTGCTGGCGGGTGCCGAGCAGGAGCTCATCGCTTCGCTTAACCGTGAGGCTCGTTTGCGTCGCGCATTGGACGAGGTTCGGGCGGCGTACGACTTGGCTCTGATCGATGCTCCGCCTAGCCTGGGCATGCTTTCCATATTGAGCCTGGCGGCTTCCGATGGCGTAGTGGTACCCGTGCAAACCCACTTTAAGGCCTACCTGGGGACTGATCAGCTGCTCCGGACGGTTCGAGGGATCCAGGAAGAAGTGAACCCAGATCTACGCATTCTTGGTTTCGTTCCCATGCAATTTGCGCGCCGCTCTACTCACGATAGGGATGTCCTGGAGGCTCTTCAGGAGCAGCTCGAAAAGGTGGCACCGGTATTGCCTCCAATCCCCATGGCGACCGCCTTCAAGAAGGCGTCGGTAGAGTTCAAGCCGCTTGCGGCGTACGATCCACGTCACCATGCTGTGGCCGTTCTGGAGCAGATCACCGATGCCCTTTTAGAGGCCTTAGGGGGCGGCGAAGATGAAGTCTAAGAAGGACCGCAAGAATCCTATTTTGGAGAAGCGCCCGCTTAAGAATCTCGATTTGTCTCAAGTGGGGGAGGTGTTGAGGAAGGTTGGGGAGAGCAGGCTTGTCCACCTTCCGATGGATCAGGTCCTTCCCCGAGATAACCAGCCGCGGCGCTACTTCGACGAGGAAGAGATTGCCCGTCTGGCCAGGTCCATACGGCATAGAGGGCTGCTCCAGCCGATCCTCGTCCGACCCGTTGGTCGGGATCGATACCAGATCGTGGCCGGCGAAAGGCGCTTCCGCGCGTTTGAGAAGCTACGGAAAACTTCTATCCCGGCCATCGTTGTCGAGTTTACGGACGAGGAGGCCCAGGCGGCCGCCATCCTTGAGAACCTCCAGCGGGAGGACCTGAATCCTTTGGAGGAGACCGAGGCGATCCTTGAACTGCTCGCGATGCGCCTGGGCAAAGAGCCAGGCGAGGTCGTGAGGCTCATGCACCGGCTTTCCATGAGGCGGAGGAAGGGTTCGGATAACGTTATCCGAAGCGAGGAGTGGGAGGTGATTGAAAGAACTTTCCGCGAGCTTGGAAGGATGACCCCTGAATCTTTTCGCTTGAACCGTCTGCCGCTCCTGAATCTGCCGACCGACGTGCTCGAGGAGCTCAGGAGAGGGCGGATCGACTATACCAAGGCCCGCGCCATTGCCCGTATCAAGGACGATACGGTTCGGAAGGAACTCCTAAAAAGAACTATCGAGGAAGGGTGGAGTCTCCCGCTTGTGCGGGCCGAGGTGCGGGAGTATCTTCAGGCCAGGGAAGTCAAGGTTCGACCAGTGGCGGAAAAGGCAAAGTCGCTGTTAAAGAAGCTTCGCTGGGGGGAGCTGCCTCCCGAGAAGGAGAGAAGGGCTCTTGAAATTCTCGATGAGCTTGAGCGATTGATCGGGCGTGCTTAGGAAAGCTCCCAACCCGGGCCGCGTATTCTTTCCCTGCCCCGCGAAGAGGATGGGGTAAACGGTGCCGCCTCGGGTCTGGCCATTTTGGCTGGCGGTTTTCTAGAGGCCCATTCCCGGGCTAAGACCCGGGTCTCCCTGCAGGACTCGTTGGGTGTTATTACGCGGCTCCTCAAGCGCCCGCCCCTTTGGCGGCCACCAGGGGGTGAACCGCCCGGCGAGCTGCCCCTGCTTCACTGTGCCGGTGACCGGGACACGGCCTGCTTCCCCTTATGGGATATCCACCGTATTCACTCAGACAGGTCCGTTAATGAACGGGGCATGGGTGGGTGCGGGTCGAGCCGGGGTTTTGCGGGTTCGCTTTCCGCGGTCCATCAACAGGGGGTGACCGCGAGGGCAGTGTCCAGGGGGAGAAGGCCTCAGCGAGGCTGGCGCGAGAGGGGCGTATCGGGATTTGCTTTACCTCGAGGCCCGGCATGAGCATGCGACAGGACAGCGTTCGGCGTCTTCGGCAAGTTAGTCGTCTACGCACGCATGTGTTCGGATATAATCTGCCTCTATGGAACAGATTGGTACCGAGAATGGAGGGGCTAGAGTCGTTCTGTTTTTCGTTCCTACAGGGGGCCAGGGAAAAACGTCGTTGGTACGGGATATCGGTTATCTGCTGGCCCAGCGCGGCAGTCGCGTGTTGATCATCGACCCCCACCCCCAACCGAGCTTCCCCGTGTGGCTGGGCGGAGAAGAGGGGACCGATGACCCGGCGGAGCCGCTCCGCCTGACCGTGGCGGGCACCTCGCTGGATGTATTTTGCGTGCATACCGTAGCGGCCGGTTTACCGGGATTCGCGGCGGCGCTTTTCCGAGAAGCGTCTTTCGTTGTCCCCCGTTATTCGAGCCGGTATGACTTTATTCTCATCGACACGCCTTCCTATCCCTATTCGCTAAAGCTGGTCCCTTACGAGGTCGCCGACCTGCTGGTCGTGCCGGCGGAGACGTCCCCAAAGGGCACATGGGCGGTAGACCGCTTGTTAAACGAATTCGAGGATCTTGAGATCGGTACGTCAGCCCTGCAAGAAATCGGCGGTTACCGGTCTTCAGCGCGTAGGGAGCTGTTAATCGTGCCGAACCGGCACGACCCCGATCATGAAGTTGACCGGAGGATGGTAGGAGAGCTGACGGAGCGGGCACGGCCGTACCTGCTGGCACCTCCAATCCCGGCAGCGCGACCGATATTCGAAGGGGCCTTGGTCCGGAGGATTCCTGTCCCGGTGCTGGCCCCCCGTACCCTTGTGGCCAGAAGGCTTCGCTCGATTGCCGAGATGGTCGCGGCAGCCTAAAGGTCCGTTTGAAGGAAAGGGCCTCACGCTAAGAGGGCGCGCTGGTGATCGACGGCCCGGAGCAACGCTCCATTCGGGTATGCGACGCCCCGCGGAAGCTCGTCCCCTCTTCGTAAACTGGTGAAGTGCTGAGAATTCCGGAACGGTTGCGTACCGCGCTCGAGTTCCTGGTGGTGCTGGCTGCCATGAGCTACCTCTTTCTCTGGGCCGAGACCGGGTCAATGCGTGCTGCGGAGCTGTTCAGGGAGAAATATGGCACGGGCAGCACCTCGTGCTGCCAATCGGTAACCCGTAGCGTCACGTGCCAACTCACCCGGCTGATGTGGCGCGGCCAAGCCGCCATTGATTCCTCAGGGGTTCCATTGGCCCCCGATCATTCCCGGCGCATGAGCCCGTCGTTTGGCTTGGAAAATGAATTCCTGCCAGGCGGTTGACATCGTCCCCAGGCGGAAGGGCGGGGCACGTTTTTCCCGGCTGCTTTTTCTCGGGGTCTCCCAACCGGGCCTGGGGGAAAGAAGGTTAAGCGGCAACCCGAAATGACACGAGCCGCCCGGAAGATACCCGGGCGGTTTCGGCTGCTGGCTCCCGCAATGCGGTAGAGACGCTTTCACCTTCTCGAGTGGGGAGGCCGGGCGCGCCCGGTGCGGCTCCGGAGTTATTGCTCCACCGGTCCTGCACGGCTGCCCCGGAACAGGCGGCGGCTCCGGTTACAGATCCTCGATGTTCTCCTGCCCCAGGATTCGGGCCACCTCCACCTTGTCGTAGCCCTCAGAGAAGAGCTTGCGCACCGCCCTCCAGCGCAGGCGGTGGACCCGCTTCTGGTAGCCGGCCTCCCGCTCAAGGCCGGCCCGAGCGAAGAGCCGCCTCAGGCGATCGCGCAGGAAGTTGATCTCGAGGGGCCGGCCGTAGCCCGGGCCCCGCGAGGTGCGAAGGAAGAGGCGGGCCGGAGGGTGGGGGAGAAGCGAGGCGATCGCCTCCCGCGTCTCCAGCCAGCGCTCAAGGGCCTCCACTGCCTCCACGTTCAGGGGGACCTCCCGGGGCCTGGGGTAGCGCACCCGGAGGACCCCCTTCTTGACCTCGTAGTCTTCGACCCGGGCCTGGATCAGCTCGGCGAGCCGGAAGCCCCGCTCCCCGACCAGGCGCACGATCGCCCGCATCAGGTCGCGGTGGCGGGCCTGGGGCTCTTCCTCGACGGCGGCGAGCAGCCGGGCGTACTCGTCCTCGGTGAGGGCCTCGTGGACCCCAAAGGGGAGGGGCCGGGGGGGGAGGTCGACGTGGGCCGGCCAGACGTGCCCGGCCCACTCCAGGAAGCCCTGGAAGTGCTTGATGCCGGAGTGGGCCCGGGCCACGGTGGCGTCCGAGCGTCCCCCGCCCCGGAGGCGGGAAGGGGAGAGGGGCGCTCCCCGCCCCTTGAGCTCGTCGAGGAAGGCCCGGGCGTCGCCGGCCTTTAGATCCGGCCACCTCCGCCCCTCCCGCTTGAGCCAGAAGAGGAAGTTCTCGACCAGGAACACCTTGTGCTCGTCGACCCGGCCCCGGGTCTCGGCCAGGTAGCGGCGGAACCCCTCGATCAGGACCTCCCGGTCCAGCGCTGCCAGGGCCTCGCCGACCTTCCGCCGCCGGGCCTCGGGGTCGTCCCAGGCGGACTCGGGGAGTAGGAGGGGTTCCCCGGTCTCCATAACCACATGCTACCTAGCATTCCCTAGCATATCCACAAAGCAAAAACCCACCCAACCCCGCTCCCTGCGCTTTCGTTCCCCGCGTGCTTTCCCGGGGTCGAATACCGTGTGGCGGTGGTTGTGTTCGGTTGGTTGTTGGGTGTGGATATCACTAGGGATTATAGCCTTACTTAGGGTCCTTTTCCCAGAGAGGAAAACGCAAGCCGCGAGTGTGCCCGCTGCCCGGCACGGGCTGGAGGTATGGCGCGGCAAAAAACGGCTTGTGAACCCACCTTGCCGTTGCAGGAGTGTTTCGATCCGCACCACGAGATCAGGATAGGGGGTAAACGCAGGGGCCGTCGGCGCCGTTGCTGTGAAAGCAGGCGTTCCTGCCTTGATCCCTTCTCATGTCCTGGATGGGATCCGGCGGGACCTGGAGGTTAAGCAGCCCGAGGCCGTTCCCAGCTTTGAGGAGCCGCCGGACAGTGGCGATAGTTCCCGGGCCTGCTCCCTGGGTGGCAAGAGCCCGGGCCACGGGGCCACCACCGGCCGGTGCACCCAGCCTGGTTACAGCTGCAAGGTACCGGGCCGGTATCCTGCTCGCCGGCGGCCACCGGAGCTTCGGTCGCTGGAGAGAAAGGGCGATGGGGGGCGTTCCGCACCTCCTCCCACCGGGGGTTACGGAGACACGACGATGCTCCACGTGTCTCCTGGGTAGACGAGACCGACGAAATCCACGCACTAGACACCTTGATGAGGACGGGTTTCTCCCGCCATAGATCTTGTCCGCCCGCTAGACTGGCGGATCTCGCGCTCCACCAGGCGCCGCGAGTACCACCACGAGTTCAACGATGGTTACGCTGCGTGGGGGCTGGGAAAAACCCTCTACGCCTGGGTTGCCGGTGCGGGATCTTCATCTACCCGGGCTGCCAAACGGATGAGAAAACAGAAAATGGCCGCGGTCAGGTAAAGGAACACAAGGGCGGCGTGGATCACCGCGCCGGTCTTACCCTCCCGCCTTCCTTCCCGGCTCCAATCCCTCAGCCTGGGAGAATGCCTGCATGGCAGAGACCAGACTGAGGTAGCGCCGGCGGAGGAAAAGCCAGGGCAGGTTCCCGAAGAACCCGGTCCAAAAGAGCAGGACCCGATCAACCCCGGCGAGGAGGACTGCTCCTGCTAGGAGCAGGTTCCAGAAAAGCATTCCGGTGTCCAGGGCGTCCAGGCATTTTTTAGCGGACTCTCTGAGGGCTTGTATTCGCTCGGGGGCGTCCACAAAAGGCAGCGGGTCTTCCGGTATGTCCATCGCCAGTCTCCCGGGAAGATGGTTAAACGAGAGGATTTTATTACCGAACCCCCAGGGGGCGGAGAAAACACATGCGGGCGTGGCTTCGGCGATCCGGGAAGACTCGTCTCCGTACGGGGGCGCCAGGGACGGGCTGTCCGGAGAGTCCCCTCCGGCTTCCGCCTCGGGAAGCGTTTCCGGTTTCCGCATGCGGTCGGTTTTCCCCAAGCCTTCCGGTCGGCGCGGTTTAGGCTTCCAGTATGAACTGGAACCCGTTCGGCGCCCCCCTCCAGGAGCTGACCGAAGCACACCTTCAGGAGCTGGCGAAACGGGAGATCCAGGAAGGCCCGCGTCTCGATTACAAACTCGCCCTACCTGCCAACAAGGGAGAGAAAAAGGAGCTGGCCCGGGACGTCGCCGCGTTTGCTAACGCTTACGGCGGGTACCTGATCTTCGGCATCCGGGAGGAAGAGGGCGTCGCCAGGGAACTCGTGGGGGTCGAGGGCGACCCCGACCGCAACGTCACCGACCTCGAGAACGCGATTCGTGACCGCACCGAGCCGCCGGTCGAAGTGCAAACGGTGGCGGTCCCGCTCGAGAACGGCCGCCACATCCTGGTCATGGAGGTGCCCCGGAGCCTGAACGCCCCGCACATGGCCGACGGTCGGTTCTACCGCCGGTCGGGAAGGAGCAGTGCACCGATGCACTACATGGATATCCGCCGTGCCTTTGCCGAGCAGGGGGATGCGGTCCGGAAACTCAGGGAGCGGCTTTCGCGCTGGATCGGCGACCTCGAGCGGGGATACGGGCCCGTGGACTGGGTGGAGGCTCCCGCCCTCTACCTCTACGCTGCGTCGATCCCTGCCTTCGACACCGGGTTCATGCGGGTCTTCGGACCGGAGGACCAACACCGGGTGGAATCCCTCGCGATGATGCAGGACGGTGGCCGGCCGGAGTTCTCCGCCGACGGCCTTCTGGTTTCGCGGGTGAGGGAATCGTGCCAGGCCTTTGCCCTCCTCACCCCCGAGGGCGAGCTCCTGTACGGCGCCGGGCCGCTTGTCGCCTGCGGATTCGCGCAAGAATCCAGGCCCCCCTACCTCCTGGTCCATAAGGCGCAGTCCGTCACGATCGAGGTCCTGGGAAAGAACCTTCCCCGCCTGCGGGCGCTCGGTTTCGAGGCCCCGTACTATGTTGCGTTGGCTCTAGCCCGAGCCGAAGGATACCGCCTCCGCGACGAGGACCCACACCGCTTTTCGTCCGAACGCCCCGTCCGCCGTCCCCTCCTCCTCTTCGACCAGATCCTCCTCGAGGAGGACGCCCGCGTGGTAGGCCAGAGGATCGGAGACCACCAAACCTGGGAGGCGAACCAGCGGATTTGGCGCGAGCGGGCCGCCCGCCTGAAACCGATCCTCGACCGGCTGTATCAGGCTGCGGGCGCGGAGCAAAGCCCGATCGCCCACGCCCTCGATGGGGGCAGGTAGGCCGGTAAGCTTATGGTAAACCTATGGTGAAGTGATGGCGAACAGGGTGCTCCTGGAACTCCGGAGCGAGCGCGGGTTGATCGACGCCCGGCGCCTGGCCAGCTTCCTCAAGGTCAGCGTCAACCAGGTCGCCAGGGCGGTGGGAGTGAGCCGCCAGCTCCTCTACCGGCATCCCGACGCCCCGAAGATCCAGCCCCGGGCCGCCGAGCTCGAGCGCATGCTCGCCGACCTAATCGATCTATACGGCAGCGAGGAGGCCGCCCGGGCCTGGCTCAAGACCCCGACCCCGATCTTCGGGGGCCGGTCGGCCTGGGAGCTGATCCAGAGCGAGCCCCACGGCCTCACGGCCGTCCGGATGGTGGTCGAAAACCTCAAAGAGGGCAATCCCCTATGAACCTCCCCTGCCTCGAAGCGGCCCTGGCGCAAGCCGGGGCCGTCGCCCTGGCTATTCGGGAAGCGGGGTACAACCTGGCGATCTCCCCCAACCGGCTCCTGCCGGGCTCCGGGCCGGGTCCGGTCCTCGAGTGAGGTAAACCCAATCAGGAAAGGATCAACCATGCACTACGCAGGCGTCGGTTCAAGGCGGACGCCCTCCGCCATGCTCAGGCTCATGCATCACGTTGCCCGCTACCTGGCAGGGCTCGGCTACGCCCTTCGCACCGGGGGTGCGGAGGGCGCCGACACCGCCTTCGCGCAGGGGGCCCTCGAGGCCGGCGGGGCGGTGGAGCTCTACCTGCCCTGGCCGGACTTCGGGCACTGGACCGAGGCCCCGAACCTCCGCATCCACACCGGGGCCCCGCCCCCGGCCCTGGCGGAGGCCCGGGCCGCCCACCCGGCCTGGGAACGGACCCGGCCCGCGAGCCGGAAGCTGCTGGGCCGGAACGCCCGGATCATCCTGGGACCCGACCTCGACGACCCGGTCCGCTTTGTCGTCCTCTGGACGCCCGGGGGGAAGCCGGTCGGGGGCACCGGCGTCGCCTGGCGGATCGCCGAGCGCCACGGCGTCCCGGTGGTCCACCTCGGTGAGGGCGCCCGGGCCCTGGACCGGATCGCCGAGCTCGTCGAAGAAGGAAGGTCCCCGTAAAGGAGTGCGCATGCCCGTGACCCACGACCCGATCGGAGAACGGCTCCTCGGCCTCTACGTCCGCCTCCTGACCGCGGAGGGGAACGCCCCCGCAGCCTTGCAGGCGGCCCGTCTCGCGCTGGAGTGGTGGTTTGCCCACGACTCCACCCCCGATCCCCGCGAAAGGCTCCTCAGGATCGCAAAGGCCCTCCGCAGGGAGATCGAGGAGGCCCGGGGGTTCGCCGCCCTCCGCCCCGACTTCGAGGCCGCGGCAAAGGCGGGCGTATCCCTCCCGGCCTCCGACGCCCTTTACCGGCGGATGCGCGGCTACGAGGCCCGCGACCCCGCCTGGTACGCCGAGTTGCTGAAGCAGGCCTGGGAAGAACGACTCCGCGAGCACGCCGGGATCCCGGTGGCGCTGGAGGTCCTTGCCCGCGTGGTGGAGGGGGCCCCGGACCCCGAGCCCGAACCCTCCTTTGCGATCGCGGACCTCCTTTTCGCCCCGGAACGCACCCGGGCCTGGGAGCTCCTGGAAGTCCCGGTGGAGGAGACCCCGTGAGCCCGCCCGGACGCCGTCGCCCCCCAAACGGGGCAGCGGGGGGCATGATGAGGGGTAGGGGAGAGGGGAACCCCACTTCCCGGAGACCCGACCCGAAGAAGGAAGGAACGACGCCCATGAAACGCATCACGCCCCACCTCCTGATGCGCGGCTACGCCCTGCCCGCGCTGACGGAGGCCCTGGACCCCCACGACTGGCCGCTCTTTCCCTCGGCGAAGATGATCGTCGCCCGGGACGCGGAGTCCCCGGAGGCCCCGGGGTGGACCGGGCGGCTCCGGGAGGCCTACGCGCCCCACCTCGAGGCCGCCCTCGAGCGGGCCCCCTTCGCCGCCCTGGTGGTCGAACCGCGCCGGGCGCTGATCCTCCCCTTCCATCTGGTCGGCGCCGAGCTTGCGGAGGAGGAGCCCGGTGAAGGCGACGAGGAGGAACCCGCGATCGGGGAGGTCCCGGTGGAGAAGATCCGCCACCTGGTCAAGTAGAGCGCACATTAGCGCACTCCGGCCCTCCACCAGGATGAGGACCTAAGCCAGCCTTCCCCCCTCCCACGATCCTTGGGTAAGGATGGGCTTGAGGGGGGACAAGTCCCGGGGAACCTCTCGCCCGAGGAGAGGAAGGAAGAGGCCTACCCGCAGGACCCGCCAGGGATTAACGCCAGAGGGGTTCCTTCCGTCGGTTGACCCCTTCTGGCTCCCCGAAGAGCCCTGAAGGCTTGAGAGTAAACGCAAGGCGCCGCTCGCCTTGCGGAGGTCGCGGGAAAGACGTCGCCTCAGGTAGGGGTTCTGCTCCCGCTGCTTCTTTTCTTTGAGGCGCTCAACCCGACCTTCGTAGAAGGTTTTCGTGCGCTCCTGGAAGGCCCGGTCCCCGAGTAGCCGCTTGTAGCCATCGGGAAGCGCCTCCTTGAATCCCAAAGCCCTCCTTCCAATCACGTAGGCAGCCGCCACGTCCTTGGAGAGGGAAAGCTGGGGAGCGTACTTGAGCATCCCGATGGTGGAGGTGTCTTGGGGGTTCACCTGGATGGCCTCCACGCCTTTTTTCTTCGCCAAAGCGTGGATCTTCCGCAGAAGGGAGGCGTACGCGAAGCGGTGCTGCTTACTCCGGAAGGCTCTCCCCGAACCGTCCCCCCGTCGGGACTTGCGGAGGTGCTTGAGCCTCTCCGTGGCGATGGCCACCCCGTGGGCCACGGCGAGGTCCACAACCTCGTGGGCCACCATCCAAAGGAGAATCTCCTTTGCGCCCCGGTTGGGGGCCCGGTCCACTTCTTCCAGGGAAATCGCGAAGTGGTGTTTGAGGCCCCCGTCCGGCCCCACCAAGGCTACGGCCAGGTGGTAGGGGTTCGCGTTCATGTCCAGGGCAAGGACGCCCTTCTCCTTGGTGTGGACCGGGGAAAGAGTCTTTTCCTCCCAGGTGACATGGGTGTGGATGTTTCCGTTCCTCAGGCGGAGCTCCACGTTGTAGGGCTCCGAGGAGTGGATCCGCTGGAGGAGGCTCTTGAGGTTGGGGTGGGAGGTCTTGAGGAGGGCGTAGATGTGATGCCCGTTCCCGAGGTTGATCCGGAGCTGCAAGACCCCGTCTTTGATCTCAAGCCGCAGGTTGAGGTTGCCCCCTTTGGTCTTGTCCCCCCGGGAATAGAGGAGCCCCTGGCGTTTCTCCCGCCACTCGGCCTTGCGCTTTTCCAGGAGCTTGGGGCTGTGCTTGTTTGGGAGAGAGAGAAAAAGCCTCCTTCCGCCGAAGACCACCTTGCGGGGGTTCATCCCGAGCTCCCGGGCGGAGTCTAGGACGCCCTGCGCCTTCAGGATGGCGTCATCGGCGTAGCGGGTGTTAAGCCCAAAGAGGGTACAGAGGGGCCCATCCTGCCGCTTGAGTTCCTTGCGGGGTTTCCCCTCCAAAAGGCGGTTGTAAGCGAAACGCACGGCGGCGGAGAACCTCCGCATGAGGCCCAGAACAGCCCGCTTGTCCCCTTCGTGAGAAAAGACGAGCCTGGCCTGAACCCCCTGGAAACAGCTAGCGCCCTTCCGTCTCGGCATCCTTCCGCCCCCTAGCCCGGGAACGCGAGCCTCGTTTCCCGTAGATTCGCGCGGCGAAGCTGGAGACGATGGCCACCAAGTCCTCTGCAAGTTCCCGGTGAACTTCTTCGCTTTCCTTCCCGTTCAGGACCACCAGTCCACCCCGAAGGCATTGAGGAAGCGGCGGATGTAGCCCAGCCCAAACCGGGCCAGGCGGTCCTCGTACTCCACCACCACCCGCTCCAGCTCCCCGTTCTTGGCCCGGTTCAGGATCTTGATGAGCCCCCGCCGGTTCTCGTTCACCCCGCTCGCGACCTCGGCAACGACCTCGTAGGTCCAGCCTTGCGCCTTCGCGAACGCCTCTAGCCGGGCGATTTGGTTCTTGAGAAACGCTTCCTGCTTCCTCGTGCTTACCTGGGCGTAGAGAACGGTGCGGGGCTTCGGCTTCACCGGGGAAACCTCCAGTCCTAGGGAGAGGAGCCGCTCGATCTCTTCCTTCCGGTACCGCCTGCGCCCTCCCGGGGTGCGGATGGGGTGCAGAAGACCCTGCTTCTCCCACTTGTACAGGGTGTTGCGGTGGAGGCCATAGCGCTCCCTGATCTGGTGTGCCGTAAGGAGAAGCGGGTCCACCTTAGAATTAGTGTAGCGTAGAGTGGGTTATTTTTTAACTGTTTGAACCTCCCCGACGAGGTCGTCTTCCTTCCCCCGGCCACCTTTGATCCCGCCCTGGTGGAGATCGCGCCCACGCTGCATGCCCCGCCCATCGAGACCGCGGCCCGCAGGATCTTCCGGCGGGAGCTGCGGGCCCGGTACGGCGAGGTCCCTTCGGGGGTCGCGTTCATCCCTCACTTCGGGGGGCACGTCGCGGTACCGGCGCTTCCCGACGGGGAGGCCGTCCGGACGCACCTCGAACGCGCCCTCTCCCTGACCGCCGCCGCCGTCCCCTGGAGGCTGGCCTCCTGGGAGGAAGCGCTCGCCTCGCTCCTCGCGGACCCCGGTGCCCTCGCGGGGAAGAGCTGGCTCCTCGCCCTCTACCGCACCGACACCGACGGCGCCTACGAGCTCCTCCGCATCCCGATTCCCGCCGAGGAAATCCACAAGGCCCGCCCCACCGTCTACGCCATCGACGCCCTGTCCCGGGGGCTCGCGGGCCGCTTCGACCACCCCCGCGAGTTCGCGGAGTTCCTGCTGAGCCTGGTTTTCATCGACCTCCCCGTCCGGGCCTGGGTCTACCTGGCCCCGGGCGACGATCCCCACCGGGAGGCCAAGCGCGCCCTCCTCGCCCGGGCGGGGGAGGCCGGGGCCGTCCTGCTCC
>WFNN01000131.1 GCA_015488545.1 Thermaceae bacterium
AGGAGCAACTGGGCCGTTTGACGCTTGCGGTCAGCGAGCTCTACGTGTAGGGCCTAAAGCTCCTCGTCGATGAACAGCTCGGCCTTGATCTCGGCCTCCTCCTCGAGGTTCCCCCCCATCGCCGCCGCCACCACCCCCAGCGCGGCGGCGAAACCGGCGAAGGGGAGCACCGCGTCCTTCCCCGCCCAGGCCCGGACCAAGGCGTCGGGTAGGGCGAGCCCGGCCAGCAGGGTGAAGCCGAAGACCAAGCCCCAGAGGAAGACGAGCCCCAGGGCCAAGGTGAAAAAGAGCACCATCCGGGTGCGGGCAAGCTGTTCCCGCCAGGTGCGCTCGTGCCCCAGGCGGCCCACGTCCTGGCCCCAGAAGAGGAAGAAGGCGGAGAACAAAAGCGCCGCCAGGGTGAAGGCCAAAAGCTCGGCGGCCCCTAGGCTGCCGGCCAGCTGCCAGGCGTCCGAGGTGATCAGAAGGTAAACCGTGGAAACGCTGGCAGCGGCGGTGAAGCGGCCGAGGTAGAGGGGGAGCCGCCATGGGGCGCGCTCCCACACCGCCCGGAAGACCGCCCGGGGATCCTGCAGCAGGGTTCCGAGGTAGAAGCTCAGGGCGTTCCACCGCCCGGGCCCCTCCTCCAGGCGATGGACCACCACGGCCTCGAGGTAGGCCCGGATTCGCCCCCGCTCCTCCTCGGTGTAGGGCTCGGGGACCAGGTCCTCGGGGTCCTCGACCCGCCGCATGGGCCCCTTCTCGGCGTGGTCCAGCCCAAAAAGGTGCCCGAGCAGGTGAAGGGCTAGGGCCACGATCTGCTCCACCAGCCGCTCCCCCGAGGAGAGCCGGGAGGTGGAAAGGACCCCCACCTCCAGCGCCTGGCTTGAGACCCCCAGGGCGTAGGGGCGGTGCCGGGCCAACAGTTCGTTGGGAACGATCACCAGGGCGTAGTCCCAGCGCCGGTGCAGCTTCTCGTCGACCCCGAGTTCCAAGATTTCCACTGGATCCAGGCCACCGCGGGGCAGGTGCACTCGCCGTTCGGCGTAGGGGGTCTGCCAGTCGTATTCCGGGAAAGCGGCGGAAAGAAGGGCCCGGAACTGTTCGCGGGCGCGCTCGTAGGCGGCCAGGAGTTCGGGGTCGCGAAGGTCGGCGCCCAAGAGCCAACCGACCACCACCTCGCCGCGCGCCATGCCCCCGTTATACCGGGTTTTCCGGGGAAGCGGGGCTAAAGCGAATGGCCAGCGTGCGGGCCACCACCAAAAGCAGCACGCCGCTGGCCCAAAGCAGCACCCCGGCGGCGGTGAGGGTCTGGTTGTGCAGCCCGATGAAGAGCTCTCGGAGCAGGAAAACCGCCCCGGCGTCGAGGAGCACGTGGATCCGGACCCGCTGCCACTCGAAGTAGTCGACGAAGGTGCGGACGAGCTCGATCACCACCACCAAGGTGAGGGCGTTGGAGATGAGCTGGTGAAACCCCTCGGCGAGGCTCGGCCCGCCGAGGGTTTCGCCAAGACCGAGAAGGAGGCGCACCACCCCCACGAAGAGGCCCAGCACCAGCACCAGCACCACGATGTTGAAGGCCAGCTGGACGCTCAGGCGATAAAAGCGGGTGATCGCCTCCTGCACGCCCCCAGTCTAGATCAGCAGGTTGAAGATCGCCTCCGCCCGCTCCCAGTGCTCGGTCTGCGGGTTCTTGAGGTCGGGGTCCAGGGTCTTCAAAACCCGGGCCAGCGCCACCACCAGGGCCCCGGCGAGCTTGGGCAAAAGCTCCCGGACGTCGTCCCCGACCTCGAGGTCCAAAGGAGGCAGCCCGGCCAGGCGATCGAGCACCGGCTGAAGTTTCAAGGCCACGTCCATCTGCTCGAAGGCCCGGATCGTCTCCTCCAAACCCCGGGTGATCGGGAGATCGGGGCGGTAGATCACGTCCCGACCGTTGTACTTGGCGTGCTTTTCGGCCACCACCAACAGGTCGTGGATCTTCCGGGCCAGGAAGTCGGAAACCCGCTTGAGGTCGTCCTTATCGACGTCGAGCGAAGCCGCCTGTCGGAAGAGCCGTTCAAACTCGGAGACCGCCATCAGCACCTTCACCACCCCCTCGGGCGAGGGCCCCCAGGGCCCCGCGGCTAGCCCTCCACCTCAACCGCGATCTTCTTGGGTTTGGCCTCCTCGGCCCTGGGCACGTCGAGGAGGAGCACGCCGTGCCGGAAGCGCGCCCGAACCCGGGCCAGGTCGAAGGTGGCCGGCACCGCGAAACTCCGGATGAAGGTGCCGTAGGGCCCCTCGACCCGGTGCCAGGTGACCCCCGCCTTCTCCTCAAAGGGGCGCTCGGCCCGCACCGTCAGGGTCTCGTCCTCGGCGGTGACGTCGACCTTTTCGGGTTCGACCCCGGGCAGGTAAACGGCGAAGTGCAGCCCGGCCTCGTCCTCGAAGACGTCGACCAGCGGGGCAAAGGTGCGGCCCTCGCCGCTCCGCACCGCCGGGGTTCCCATCACCCGCTGCAACCGCTCCTGTAGCTCCTCGATCTCCTTAAAGGGATCCCAACGCATCATCTTCATCACCTCCCTACCAACGCACCAGTCCGGCCATGCCGCCGAACTCGTCGCGCAAGCGATCCTCGGCCGGGCCCCGCACGAACTCCAGGCGGGCCCCGTAGGCCTCGGCCAGGTCAGCCACCAGGTCTTTAAGGGGCCGCCGCTCGGGGGCCGGGCACACCGCCCGGGCGGCCTCCGGGTCCGCGGCGGCAAAGCGCTCCTCGGGGCAGTAATGGACCTCGAGGTCCAGCCGCCAGGGCAGGACCCAGAGGTAGATCCGGCCCACCATCAGGGCGTCGAGAACCTTCCCAGCGCCCCAGATGCCCTCCTCGCGGACCCGGTCCAGGAGCCTTTCCTCCTCCTGGCGCTCGATCGCCTCGATGGCCGGCCGCACCCGGGCGAGCACCTCGCCGGGACTTACCCGCGGGTGGCCGGGGGAGGGCAGCCGGGCCACCACCTGGGCGGGGAAACCTTTGGGGAGGAAGCTCTCGAAGTAGCGGGTGTCCTCCTCGGGGCCCAGCAGAATGAGCCGGGCGATCCCCCGCTCGGCAAGGTGCCGGGCCAGCTCGGCCGCCCGCTCCTTGTAGAAGCGATGCGTCCAGGCCAGCAGGCGGCGGTCAAAGCGGTCCCGCGCGGTGCCGCCCCGGGCGGCGGCGGCGTAGCCCGCCAGGTTACGGGGGGCCGAGGTGCGCGACTCGCTCATCCGCCGCCACTCCTCCGGGGCCACCGCGCGGAAGGCGTCCTCAACCTCGGCGATCTGGTTCATGAAGACCTCGAAGAGCCGCCAGCGCTCGCGGTCAAGGTAGACCACCCCGTAGCGTTCGTACTCGTCGAGGGCGAAGAGCAGCGGGGCCAGGTAGGGCGGCCCCCAGCGGGCCTCGACCAGCCCGCTGGCGAGATCCACCACCGGCAGCGCGGCCCCGAGGTCGTAGACCTCGAGGAAATCCTCCCCCGCGAAGATCGCCCGGGTCACCGCCTGGGGGGCGTCGTGCTCCAGGCGGTCGAGCACCCTCTTCTGGATCGCCGGGGGCACGCCCAGAGCCTTCAGGGTGTCCTTGGCCCGGATCACGTAGGGCTTTTGCTTGAAATCGAAGGTGTGCTGGCTGACGTTGGGGTCGGCGGGGTTGGTGAGGACGTAGAGCGAAAGCACCGGCCCCGGTCGGTCGGCCAGCCGCTTCACCGCCTGAATCGCCTCCTTGCCCAGCATGCCGCCTCCCTTCTAGGCCCCCTCGGCGTAGGGGTCGATCCGGGAAAGGACCTCGAGGAGGTCCCGGTAGTTCTGCTCCTCCTCCGCCTTGATCCGGGCGAAAAGATCCCGGATTCCGGGATCCCCGAGCCCGTAGGCGGCCTCGAGGTAGGCGATGCGGTCGGCCTTCTCGGATTCCAGCGCCGCCAGGAGCTCCTGCCAGGTCGCCCCCTTCCCGACCTCGGGCGGCGGCGGCACCTCGCCGCCCAGTTCACGGATCTTCTGGGCCAAAAGGGCGGCATGCTCGGCCTCCCGCCGGGCAATGCGTTTCAATACCTCTTTGAGTGCTTCCACCGGGAGGTCCTCGGCCGCCCGCTCCACCACCGCCCGGTCGCGGACCTCGTCCTGGTACCGCTCGGCGAGCACCTTAAGGAGAAACCTGCGCCTAGGCTCGGATAGCCCCCCCAACCACATCGCCGCCTCCTTCAAGTCCAGCCTAGCTCTTGATATAGACGTTGTCAACTAGTCTGCGCATTGAGGGATCATGAAGGCGGCGGGTAGAATTTCCTCGAGGAGGTCCGCATGCGCTACCTGATGGCAGTGGCCCTGGTGATCGGGGTGGCCCTGGCCGGCCCCACCGACCTGCTGATGGCGGGGGAGTTTCAGGCCGCCTACCGCCAGGCTTTGGATGCCGGGCAGTACGTCCTCGCCGCCCGGGCGGCGAGCTTTTACGCCATGTACCAGGCCCAGGACCGGGCAACCAAGGAGGCCTGGTTCGCTCGGGCGGAGAAGGCGGCCCGGGAAGCGATCCGGCAAAACCCCAACGACCCCGAAGGGTACTTCGAGCTGGCCCGGGCGCTGGGACGGCTCGCCCAGTACCGCGGCATTCTTCAAAGCCTCTCCCTGGCCTCGGCGGTGCGTGACAACCTGAACAAGGCCCTGGCCCTAAAGCCCGACTACGCCGGGGCCATGGTGGCCTTGGCCCTTTGGAATCTGGAGCTGGCACAGAAAGGGGTGGGGTGGCTCTACGGCGCCCGTATCGGCCGGGTGGTCCCGCTCTTCGAAAAGGCCATCCGCCTGGAACCCGAGGAGATCATCCACCGGGTCGAGTACGCCAGCGCCTTAGCCCGGATGGGCAAGAAGCAGGCGGCCCTGGCCCAGCTCAACGTCGCCCTCGGCCTAGCCCCCAAGGACGCCCGCGACCGGTACGAGCAGGAAAGGGCCCAGCGGCTCCTCGACCGACTGCTCGGCCGCTAGGATGGGGCGGTTCGCGGTGGCCACCCCCCTGGGCCCCTTCTTCGTCCGGGTTGAGGGCGGGAAGCTCGTCGAAAGCGGCTTTGCCCCCCTGGGCGGGGCCCCGAGCGGGACCTTCGAGCAGCGGGTGGCCGAAGCGCTTCGAGCTTACTTCGCGGGGGACCGCCCGCTTCCCAGCTTCCCCCTTTCCCTTTCGGGACCGCCCTTCTTTCAAAAAGCCTGGCGGGTTCTGGCCGCCACCCGGCCCGGGGAAGTGGTGAGCTACCGCGAGCTCGCCGAGCGCGCGGGCCGGCCTCGCGCCGCCCGGGCTGTGGCCGCCGCGATGGCGAAAAACCCGCTCCCGATCTTTGTCCCCTGCCACCGGGTGATCCGCGCCGACGGCCGGCTCGGGGGGTACGGCCCGAACCCCTGGCGGAAGGCCGCCCTACTCCTCCTCGAGGCGGGGCAGACGGAGCTCGAAGACCGTATCCCCCGGCTGCGAGCGCACCCGGATCTCGCCGCCGTGCGCCTCGGCGATCTGCTTGGCGATCGCGAGCCCTAGACCGAGCCGCCCGCCCCGGCCCTTGGCGTAGCGGTCGAAGATCCGGGGGAGGACCTCGGGGGGGATGCCCGGCCCCCGGTCCCGCACCCAAAGCCGCGGCCCCTCCGGACCGGTCGCCACCCCCACCGTTACCGCCTCGGCACCAGCGGCCCGCACCGCGTTCTGCACCAGGTTGCGCACCAGCTGGGCCAGCCGGTCGGGGTCGCCGAGCACCCAGACCGGCTCGCCGGGCAGGTCGAGGCGCACCCCGGGGAACTCCCCGGCCACCCGACGGGCCACCCCGGCGAGATCGGTGACGTGGAGCTCGAGGTCGCGCGCGCTCGCTCCCCGGGCCAGGGCCAAAAGGTCCTCGGCCAGGCGGACCAGGTGCCGGGCGCTGGAACGGGCGGCCTGGCAATCGCCCCGCTCGACCTCGGCCATAAGGACGGTCATGGGGGTGAAGAGTTCGTGGGCCACCTCGTTCAGAAAATCGCGCTCGCGCCGCCGGGCCTCGGCCAGTTCGGCCAGAAGGGCGTTGAAGCGGTGCACGATACGACCGAGCTCGTCGTCGGGGCCGCGGTAGGGGATGGGGGTCAGGTCGTCCCAACCCCGCTGGGCGACCTCTTCGGCGGCCGCCGCCAGGGGGGCGCTGGCCCGCCGGCTGACCAGGTAGACCGCCGCCCCCCCAAATCCAAGCCCCACCAGGAAGAGCACCGCCAGCACCCGGGCGGCGCCGGCGGCCAGGGCGGACACGAACCCGGTCCCCTGCGCCACCGCGATGACCCCCACCCCAGCGTCGGCGTAGGCGGCCAGAAAGTCCTGTCCCCGGTAGAGGGCGGGGGCGGCCGGGGCGTACTTCACCACCTCGGGCGGTACGGGGTAGAGGGGTTCAGGGG
>WFNN01000132.1 GCA_015488545.1 Thermaceae bacterium
ACCCACCCCCTCCACACCAATGGTCGGGCGAAGGCGGGAACTGGCCGACCTTTGGGCTCGCTTCGAAGAGGGGTGCCGCTGGGTCACCGTGGTAGGTCTAGGAGGCGTAGGGAAAACCCGACTGGCCCTAGCCTTCGCCCAGGAGGCCTGCCAGCGCAGGGCCTTCGCCGACGGCGTTTTCTGGATAGACCTGGAAAACGTGGAAGGTTCGCTCGTTGAAGCGCTGGCGTCCGGCCTCGGCCACGCTCCGGGCAGGGGCAGACCGGGGTGGCCCCTGCTGGCGTCGACGATCGGCGAGCGGCAAATTCTGGTTATCCTGGACGGGATAAATCCGCGCGAAAGCGAGCTTGAGGCTTTGAGCGACTGGCTCCAGGCCTGCCCGGGGCTCCGGGTACTCGCCACGGCGCGGCGCCGCGTCGGCCTGGAAGCAGAGTGGGCGGTTCCGCTCACCGGGCTGGCCCTCGATCCAGCGGGACCGGAAGGGCTCTCGGAGGCCGCCCGCCTTTTCTTTATCCGCGCCCGCCAGGTCGGAACCCGCGAGCTGGAACCCGCGGCGGTCGAGGCGCTTTGCCGGGCAACCGACGGTCACCCCCTCGCCATCGAGCTATCGGCGTCCTGGACACCGGTGCTGCCGCCGGAAGAAATCGCCAAGCGGATCATGCAGGAAGGCGGCCTTTCTCCTCGGTACCCGGGCCCACCCGGGGATCGCCGCAGCCTAGCCGAGGTAATCCAAGCCAGCGTCCGGTTCTTGCCCGAGAAAGGGCAACGGGCGTTCCGTCGCCTGGCGGTCTTCGCCGGCGGCTTTACCCCTACGGCGGCGGAGGCCATAGGCGCCGCCGACCCCGAGGACCTGGCCCTGCTAGCCGACCGTGCCCTGCTCAGCCAGCGCGGCCAGCGCCTCTACCTGCACCCCCTCCTCGCCGGCCACGCCGGCGATCTTCTCCGGGCCCGGACCGCCGAGATGGAACAGCTGCACCTCCGCCACGCGCGCTACTACCTCGCCTCCCTCGCCGGACTCGACGGGCTTCCCCCCCACCAGCTGGCCAAGCTCGCGCGCGAGCGGGCCAACCTTCGCAAGGCCTGGCAGACCGCGGCCGCGGCCGGCCTGTGGAAAGAGCTAGGGGAAACCCGGCTGGCCGTGCGGCTTTTTTTCGACAACTTGGGCCGATTCGCCGAAGGGCTCGACTGGATCGAAACCGCACTCCGCCACCGCCCACCCGAACCGCTGGCCGATCTTTTGGCGCTCGACCGCGCCTGGTTCCTTGTCCGGTTGGGGCGGTTGGCCGAAGCCGAAGCCGCGACCCCCGCCACACCCCGGGAGGACCCGACGGCCGAGCGGTGGCGGCGGTTCACCCTGGGCCTTCTGGCCTACCGCCGCGGCGCCCACCGCGAAGCGGAAACGCACTGGCGGGCCGTCCTCAAAGAACCCGGCGACCCCCTCAGCCTGCGCGCGCGGCACAACCTGGCCCTAGCCATCTTCGCCCAAGGGCGGCTAGAGGAGGCCCGCCGCCTTCTGAACCAAGCCCTGTCCGAGGCGCTAGCCCAGCGAAACCTGGTCGACGCGGTGCGGGTCCGCAACAACCTCGGCAACCTGCTTCGGATCCTCCACCGCGAGGAGGAGGCCAAGGCCATGCTCACGCAGGGGCTAGCCGAAGCGCACCGCCTGGATCTCGGCCAGTTGAAACCTTTCCTGCTCTACAACCTCGGCCAAGTGGCCCTCAACCGGGGCCTCACCGAGGAGGCCCTGGCCCGCTTTCGCCAGGCCCGCGCCGCGGTGGAGCGGACCGGTGAGCGGGTCCTCGAGGCCAGCTGCTGCATCAACCTGGGGCGCACCCACCAGCACCGGGGGCACCTGGCGGAGGCCGAAAGCTGGATACGCCAGGGCCTGGCCCTGGCCTGGCAGGTGGGGGAGCTCCCCGAGGTGCTCCGGGGGCTTGTGGTCCTGGCCGAACTTCGCGCCGCGGAAGGGCATGCAAACGAGGCCGCCCGGCTCCTCGCCACCGTCGTCGAGCACCCCGCCACCCGCGGCCACAACCGCGAACAGGCCGCCCGGCTTCTCGATCGGCTACCGGCCGAAAAGGCCTATCCCTCCCTGGAAGCGGCCCTCGAGGCCCAGGGGCTGGCGCTGGCTTACCCCCCGCTCACCGGAAAAGGGTAAGCTGGGGTATGCAGGTTTCTTTTCGACCCGGCCGCGGGGACCGGGAGGTGCTGCCGCACCGCTTCCACATCCCCGTAATGGGCACCGCGTTCTCCATTGACACCCCAATCAAGGTCGCCAAGTACGGCATCGCCTCGGTTATCTCCATCGTCGACGATGACCTCGTCGAACGCATGCGGGCCTACTGGAGCCGCCGCACCGGCAGGGCCTACCGGCCCATTGAGAAGGACGTCGCGGCCGACTCCCGGGCCCGCCGGATCACCGCCTACCTCGACCTGGTGGCCGCGGTCGTGCGGCAGGAGTTCGACGCCCTCAGAAAGGCCCCCCTCCGGGCGGGCAGCGAGATCGTCCGCTACCTCGAGCTCCTGCCCGAAGACCACCGCCTCAAGCGCCTCTACCGCCGCTGGCAGGCGCGCCCCGAACCCGCGCTTGAGGCCGAGATCCGCGCGGGGCTTCGCCCCGGCCGCATCGAGGCCAACGTGATGACCAAGGTCGACCAGCCCGCCTACCACCGGGGCCGGGCCCTGCCGGTGGAGATGAACCACGCCCACGCGGCGGTCCGGGGCTTTGCCCAAAGCGAGCTCGAGGGCGGTCTCTGCCTGTCGGCCGGCATGAACCCCCGCCTTTACTCCTACCTGGCCCAGTTCCGGGACTTCTTCGCCGACGAGGCCGGCCGGATCAAAAAGGAAATCATCCTCAAGGTTTCCGACTTCCGGAGCGCCCTGACCCAAGGCAAGTTCCTGGCCAAGAAGGGCCTTTGGGTCAGCGAGTTTCGTATCGAGTCGGGCTTGAACTGCGGCGGCCACGCTTTCGCCACCCCTGGGGTGCTTTTGGGCCCGATCCTCGAGGAGTTCCGGCGCCGGCGCGAGGAGCTGGTCGCGACCCTCTTCGGGGTCTACCGCACCGCCCTGGAAAAGCTCAAAAGACCGGTACCCGCCGAGCCCCCCGCGCTCAGGGTCACCGCCCAGGGCGGAGTGGGCAACGCCTTCGAGCAGCGCCTCCTGATCGAACGCTACGGGCTGGACTCGGTGGGCTGGGGCTCGCCTTTCCTGCTGGTGCCCGAGGTGACGGTGGTCGACGACGCCACCCGGGCCGACCTGGCCGAGGCGGGAGAGGAGGACCTCGAGCTCTCCGGCGCCTCCCCCCTCGGGGTGCCCTTCCACGTCCTCAAAAAGGCCACCATGGGCCGGCAGATGCACGCGTGGTACCGCTCGGGCAAGCCCGGAAGCCCCTGCCCCAAGGGGTTTTTGGAATTCAACGACGAATACACCGAGCGCCCCATCTGCACCGCCAGCCGGGCCTACCAGTACCGGAAGATCCGGGAGATCGAAGCGCGCCTCGAGGGATCCGAGCGGGAAGCGGCAATCCAGCGGGTGCTGGAACGCCAGTGCCTCTGCGTGGGGCTGGCCGAGCCCGCCCACCTTGCCTTCGCGCTCGAACCCCAGATGAGGGAGCCCACCGGGGTCTCGGTCTGCCCCGGGCCGAACCTCGCCTACTTCAAGGGGACCTACACCCTGGAGGAGATGGTGGGGCACATCTACGGGAAGAAGGCACTGCCCCTCGATCCCAACCGGCCCCACGTCTTCGTCAAGGAGCTCAGGCTCTACCAGGACTACCTCAAGGACCTAGAGCGGGGCCGCTTCGGGAGCGAGAAGGAACAAAGCCCGGCCTACCGCCGGACCTACCTCGAAAACCTCGCCGAGGGGGTGCGCTACTACCTCGCCCACCTGGAAGAGCTCGGTCTCACCCCCTGGCGGGCCGAGCTCGAGGCCGCCCTCCCGGCCCCCGCGCCCGCCTAGGCTTCGACCCCGAGGGCCTCGGCGAGCAACCGCCGCACCAAATCGGGCGGCGCAGTGCCGCGGGTGGCTTTCATCACCTGGCCCAAAAGGGCATTGATCGCCTTGGTCTTGCCTGCTCTTATCTGCTCCACCACCTTGGGGTTTTCGGCGACCACCTTCTCGACCAGCGCGCGGATCGCCCCCTCGTCGGTCACCGCCTTAAGCCCCCGCTCCTCGACGAGGGCCTCGGGGTCCGCGCCCTTCATCACCTCGGGAAGGATCTCCTTCGCCACCCGGCCGGTGATGGTGCCCGCCTCGACTAGCTGAACGAGCCTGGCGAGGTTGGTCGGGGTCAAGCCGGTATCGGCTATGGAAACTTCGTTTTGGGCAAGGTAGCCCTTGACGTCGGCGTTCAACCAGTTGGCGAGCTTCTGGGGATCGGCCCCGGTCTTGAGCGCTTCGTCGAAGAAGGGGGCAAGCTCGAGGTCGTAGGCCAGAATCTCGGCGTCGTAGGGGCGAACCCCCGCCCGCTGGTAGCGCTTGGCCCGCTCGGCGGGGAGTTCGGGGAGCCGGTCCTTTAGCGCGCTTAACCACTCCTTCCCGATCCGGAAGGGGGGCAGGTCGGGTTCGGGGAAGTAACGGTAGTCGGACTCGGTCTCCTTGGTGCGCATAACGAAGGTCTTGCCGCTCGCTTCGTCGAAGGCCAGGGTGGCCTGCTCGACCCGTCCCCCCGACCGCAGGATCTTCTCCTGCCGCCGGATCTCGTATTCGAGCGCCCGCTGAACGCTTTTAAAGGAGTTCAGGTTCTTGATCTCCACCTTGGTGCCGAAGGGCTCCCCGGGCCGCCGCAGGGAAACGTTGACGTCGGCCCGCATCTTGCCCTCTTCGGGGCTGGCGTCGGAGACCCCGAGGGCCCGGGCGATCGCCTGCAGGCGGACGAGAAACTCACGAGCCTCCTCGGGGCTTTGGATCTCGGGCTCGGTGACCAGCTCGACCAGCGGGGCCCCGGCCCGGTTGAGGTCAACCAGGGTGTGCCCGACCCCCTCGGGGTGAAGGCTTTTCCCCGCGTCCTCCTCAAGGTGAATGCGCTTGATCCCGATCCGCCGCCCGCCCACCTCGAGGTACCCCCCGCTCCCGATCGGCCGGTCGTACTGGCTGATCTGGTAGTTCTTGGGGAGGTCGGGGTAGAAGTAGTTTTTGCGGTGGAACTGGGTGAAGGCCGGCACCTCGGCGTGGAGGGCGAGGGCCAGCATAAGCCCCTTTTCCACCGCCTCCCGGTTCACCACCGGCAGGCTTCCGGGGAGCCCGAGGCAGACCGGGCAGACGTGGGTGTTGGGGGGGTCGCCGTAGGCCAAGGTGCAAGAGCAGAACATCTTGGTCTTCGTCTTCAGGTGAAGGTGGACCTCGAGGCCGATCACCGGCTCGTACATACGGCGGCATTATACGGGGCAAAAAGAACCGGCCGCTTTCGCGGCCTCTCTAATGCTCAATATACCGAGGTATGCGTTATGCGTCAAGACTATGCAGCGAAACCGCGGTCCGAACCCTTCGCTACCCCGCCGATCCCGGCTCACTCCGGTTCGAAAAAGCGCCAAACCCGCCCCCCGAGGCTCACCACGTAGACCCCCTCGGCAGTAGGCAAGGGAGGGACCTGCAGTTCACCCAGCCCCGCCGCCTCGAAACGAAGGGCGCCGGTCCGGGCATCGAAGGCGAAAAGCCGGCCGGCCTCGGTGGCCACGTACAGGACGCCGGCCGCCAGGGAAAGGCCGGCGGTCACCCGACCAACCTCGGCAGACCAAACCTCGTCGCCGCTTTTCAGGTCGACGGCGTGAACCGCCCCGTTCCAGCCCGCCAAGAAGGCGAGCCCGTAGCCCACCGCCGGGCTGGCCCAGATCTCGCCCTCGAGGTCAAAGGTCCAGAGCGACTCCCGGCGGAGGGGGTCGAAGGCGTGGACCTCGCCGGCCCAGGTGGGAAAGAGCACCACCCCCTCGGCCGCCGGCAGGTGCACGTGGATCGGGCCGGCCTCGACCTTGTAGCGGAGCTTGCCGGTGGTGGGCTCGAGGACGTAAACCCAACCGCCCTCGCTGGCGACGAAGAGCAGCCCCCGGTAGAGGGTGGCGCCGGCCGAAAGGTGGCCCTCGGCCTCGAAAGCGTAGGCCAGGCCCTCCCCTTCCAGGGCGTAAAGCCGGCCGTCCCGGCTGGGCACGAAGACGCGCCCACCGGCCTCGAGCAGGCTGGCGGTAATCTCCGCCTGGGCGGTGAAGATACGGCGGCCCTCGCGGTAGACGCCACCGTCCCAACCGGCGTAGAAAAGCCCGCCGGCAAAGAGCGCGGGGGCGGTGACCTCGTC